>NZ_JARXOW010000001.1:2707443-3008270 GCF_030182585.1 Pedobacter faecalis
CAGCCAACGCTTCGTCTGCTAAAATATACGCATCGTAATAGTATTGTCGCCGACCTTACCATTCGCGCTAAGCCCAAAAATAACAGTCCTTAAATCTTTATTCATTGATACGCGTGGCCGCATTGGCGGTTGTTAAATCCCCTCAGGCACCGGTGTTCACAGACTGGATTGGTTGTTGTGGGCAATCATTTAATTTTTATACAAACACAAAAACATGTTAGGATTTTTAGCCAAGATATTTGGAAGTAAATCAGAAAGAGATATAAAGGCGATACAGCCGGTAGTAAGTCAGATCAACGAAGCTTATGCGAAGCTTGCAACACTTAGTAATGACGAGTTGCGAAGTAAAACAGCCGAATTTAAGGAGACCATCGCCATTGCCCTCACAGAAATAGATGGCAAAATGGAGGTACTGAAACACGAGGCAGAACAGCCTGAGAAGGGCCTCTCTGAAAAGACAGCGTTGTACGACCAGATTGATGCTCTTGCCAAAGAAAGAGATAAAGCGTTAGAGGTAGTCTTAAAGCAAATATTGCCCGAGGCCTTTGCCGTGGTAAAGGAAACTTCAAGGCGTTTTTCTCAAGGCGACCTAGAGGTTACCGCGACCGACTTTGACCGGGAATATGCTGCCAGAAGGAAAAACGTGACCATCATTGGTAATAAAGCTGTGTGGGCCAACAAATGGGAAGCCGCAGGGAATGACGTAGTATGGAACATGGTTCATTACGATGTGCAGTTGATCGGGGGTATGGTGTTGCATGAAGGTAAAATTGCGGAGATGGCTACTGGTGAGGGTAAAACCTTGGTTAGTACATTACCTGCTTACCTTAATGCCCTTGCCGGCCAGGGTGTTCATATCGTTACGGTCAACGACTACCTTGCACGTCGTGACTCTGAGTGGAACGGTCCGCTGTTTGAATTCCACCGTTTAAAAGTTGATTGTATCGACAAACACGAACCTAACTCTCAGGAACGCAGAAATGCGTATCTGGCCGACATCACATATGGCACAAATAATGAGTTTGGTTTCGATTATCTGCGCGACAACATGTCGCAAACGCCTGATCAGTTGGTACAGCGCAAACTGCATTTTGCCATGGTAGATGAGGTCGACTCTGTACTTATCGACGATGCACGTACCCCTTTAATTATCTCAGGTCCTGTCCCATTTGGTGATCAGCATGAGTTCTATGAGCTGAAGCCAAGAATTGAACGTTTGGTTACAGCCCAGAAGGAATTCGTTACACGTGCATTAAACGAAGCCAAGAAATTGATCAATGATGGTAAACCCGGCCCCGAAGAAGGGGAAGGCGGACTTGCATTATTGCGCGCTTATCGCGGTTTGCCTAAAAATAAAGCACTCATTAAGTTTTTAAGTGAAGGCAGCGTAAAGCAGACTTTGTTAAAAACGGAACATCACTATATGGCAGATCAGTCGAAGAATATGCCCAAAGTGGATGCAGAGCTGTATTTTCACATTGATGAAAAAAATAATCAGGTCGAATTGACAGAAAAGGGAATAGAACTGATTACCAAATCAGGTGAAGATCCGCAATTCTTTGTTTTGCCGGATGTTGGTACAGCCATCGCCGATATAGAAAAATCTTCATTAAGCAACGAGGACAAGATTACGCAGAAGGATGCCCTGATGCGTGATTATTCTATCAAAGCAGAACGCATTCACTCCGTAAACCAATTGTTAAAAGCCTATACGCTTTTCGAGAAGGATGTGGAGTATATCATTGATGAAGGTAAAATTAAGATCGTTGATGAGCAGACCGGCCGTATTATGGACGGGCGCCGTTATTCTGATGGATTACACCAGGCAATCGAAGCAAAGGAGAATGTTAAAGTAGAAGATGCTTCACAGACATACGCAACGGTTACCCTGCAAAACTTTTTCAGGATGTACCACAAGCTTTGCGGTATGACAGGTACGGCAACAACGGAGGCTGGGGAGTTCTGGTCTATTTATAAACTCGACGTTGTGGAGATACCAACCAACCGGCCAATCTCCAGAAAGGATCATCAGGATTATGTATACCGCACCGTAAGGGAGAAGTATAACGCCGTAGCCGAAGAGATCGTAAAACTGACTGAAGCAGGCAGGCCGGTCCTGGTGGGTACCACTTCTGTGGAAATATCCGAGTTACTTAGTCGCATGCTTAAACTCAGAGGGATTAAGCATAACGTACTGAACGCAAAAATGCACCAGAAGGAAGCGGACATTGTTGCTGAAGCAGGTCAACCGGGTCAGGTTACCATTGCTACCAACATGGCGGGCCGTGGTACCGACATCAAATTGGGTCCGGGCGTTAAAGAGGCCGGAGGTTTGGCGATTGTAGGTACTGAGCGACATGAATCGCGGCGGGTCGACAGGCAGTTGCGTGGTCGCGCAGGCCGGCAGGGCGATCCCGGTTCTTCCCAGTTCTTTGTCTCCCTGGAAGATAACCTGATGAGGCTTTTCGGGTCGGAACGGATTTCTAATATCATGGTGCGCATGGGCATTGAAGACGGTGAAGTGATTCAGCATTCTATGATTACCAAGTCCATAGAACGTGCACAGAAAAAAGTAGAAGAGAACAACTTCGGTATCCGTAAGCGCTTGCTGGAGTATGACGATGTCATGAATTCTCAGCGTTCGGTAATCTATGCAAAACGCCGTAATGCGTTGTTTGGCGACCGTCTGGATGTAGACATGAGCAACATGACTTTTGATGTTGCAGAAGATATTGTTACTGAATATAAAGAAGCAGGCAACTATGAAGGATTTAAGCTGGAGGTGATCAAAAACTTCTCAGCTGATACAACTATTGACGAGGCTGAATTCGGTTCTAAAAACATCGCGCTCCTGACAGAAAAGCTGTTTGATGAGGTGAGCGCGTTTTATGTACGTAAGTCAGACGCCATTATTGAGCAGGCCTTGCCGGTGCTTAAGCAGGTTTATGCCGAAAGAGGCGAGCAGATTGAGCAGATTGTTGTGCCTTTTACAGATGGATTGAGACATGTCCAGGTTCCGGTCGGTTTAAAGAAAGCGATTGAGAACAACGGCCGGGAGGTCACAAAGTCTTTCGAAAAGACAATAGTGTTAGCCTTGATCGACGAGTCATGGAAGGAACATTTGCGTGAAATGGATGAGTTAAAGCAGTCCGTGCAGAACGCTGTGTACGAGCAGAAAGATCCGCTGATTATTTATAAAATGGAAGCTTTCAATCTGTTTAAAAACATGCTGAATGCTGTTAATAAGGAGGTAGTAAGCTTCCTGTTTAAGGGCGGCATCCCCGTCCAGGCCGACCCTAACGATGTAAGGGTTGCTCAGCAAGCCCCACGTCCGGCACCGGCTAAACTTAAAACCTCAAAGCCAGAGTTTGCACAGTCGGGCAATTCGGGTATGCCGGAAATGGAAGATACCAGGGAAATGACACCTCAACAGCCTGTCCGTAAAGAAGTAACTATAGGACGGAATGAACCCTGCCCATGCGGAAGCGGGAAGAAGTTCAAGAACTGTCATGGTGCCGGCCTATAAATAAGCACTCAGATGAGACTATCGGTCATATTGATTTTTTGTTTCTGTTCACTGCAGCTGTTCTCGCAGTCGCGCGGCACTGTCACGGTTATTAAAGATCCCATGATCGATAGTCTTATTGTCAAAAGAATTCAGCTCAGTACCAAAGCAGCCAGTCCGGGAGCACCAAAGCCAGGCCCGGTTGTTTCACAGACGGGTTACCGCGTGCAGATATTTTACGGATCAGACCGTCGGAAGGTGTTTAGCGAACAGGCTCGCTTCAAAGTACTGTACCCCTCCTTAAATACTTACATCACCTATAAGGAGCCGAATTATTATTTAAGAGTAGGAGATTTTCGTACCAGGCTCGAAGCCCAGCGATTAATGAATGAGCTTAGACCCGACTTCCCTACACTCTTTATTTACAGAGAGAAGATCAATGCACCAAGCTTAGAATACTAATGATACACAAAGACCAGATCAAACAGTTGTCTGCTGATATCTTTGAGCAGGTGGTGGGTTATCGCAGGCATCTTCATGCGAATCCTGAACTGTCGTTTAAAGAATATGAGACGTCTGCATTTATCAAAGCCAGGCTTTCCGAATGGGGGATTCCTTTTAAAGAGATGGCGGATACCGGTGTAGTGGCATTGATAGAAGGAGCTTTGCCGTCAGAACGCGTTATCGCCCTGCGGGCGGATATGGATGCTTTGCCTATTTTGGAGGCAAATGACAAGCCATACGCGTCAAAGAATGCTGGGGTTATGCATGCATGTGGTCATGATGTACACAGTTCTTCTTTGCTCGGTACCGCATATATCCTAAATACACTAAAAGATAAGTTTGCAGGAACCGTTAAACTTATCTTTCAGCCCGCAGAAGAATTGCTTCCGGGTGGTGCCAGCATTCTGATTAAAGAGGGTGTTCTTGAAAGTCCTCCAGTGCAGAACATCATCGGTCAGCATGTAATGCCGCTTATCGATGCAGGCAAGGTAGGTTTCCGGTCGGGCATTTATATGGCTTCTACTGATGAACTTTATGTGACTGTCAGAGGAAAAGGCGGACATGGGGCACAGCCACATCAGAATATTGATCCCGTCCTCATCGCATCGCATATTATTGTAGCGCTTCAGCAGATAGTAAGCCGCAATGCCGACCCTAGATTGCCCTCTGTCCTTTCGTTTGGTAAAGTGGAGGCAAACGGAGCTACCAACATTATCCCCAACGAGGTCAAGATAGAGGGTACGTTTCGTACACTTGATGAGGACTGGCGAAGAGAGGCTAAGCTGCGTATGAAAAAGATGGCTGAAGGCATGGCGGAGAGTATGGGCGGCAGTTGTGAATTTCGTATTATGGACGGCTATCCGTTTCTCATCAATGAACCGGCATTAACGGCTAACGTCCGTGAATTTGCAGAAGATTACCTGGGCAAAGAGAATGTCGTCGACCTCGACATCTGGATGGCCGCCGAGGATTTTGCCTATTATTCGCAGGTCACCAATGCATGTTTTTATCGGCTGGGCACAGGCAATAAAGCGAAAAATACAACGTATTCTGTACATACGCCAAATTTTGATATCGACGAAGATGCACTTCAGCTATCAACCGGCTTAATGGCCTATGCTGCACTGAAGCAGTTGGGTAATTAACAACAAATTTTATGAGGTATTTATGGCTGTTTGCAGTGGCGTTTTTGCCTGTTCGAGCATATACACAGGAGATAGAGCGGTTTAATCCAGACACGATCAAGACCATACAGCTCGATTCTGTAATTAACATCAAAGCGCAGAAGTTCGGCGTGGAAACATTCATCAATGCCATTATCAATGACAATACCTTCTATCAGGCATTCCGTGAAATGAAGCGTTATAGCTTTATTGCCGAGAACAACATCTATACATATAACAAACAGAACAAGGTAGATGGCCGGTTGTATCGTAAAATCAAGCATTACAACTCGGGGCCTAAGAAAATGGAGTATCTGGCTAAGTCAGATCAGGGTAACGTGTATAAGAAGAACGGTAAGTATCAGCTCTATACGGTCGAAATGTTCGATTTCATATTTCTGAACGCTTATCAGACGCCTTATGTGGAGGCTACAGGAACAGCGGGGAAACCCGGCAGTACCAACGAAAGTTACAAGGACAAGCTTAGAACGCTTTTGTTTTCACCTGGGAAGCCCATTAAAGGATTGCCTTTCATTGGCAATAAAACGGAGTTGTTCACGGCAAACATGCGTCAGTATTACGACTATAAGTATGAAAGTGGAACCTATCTTGATTCTATTCCGGTGTACCGCTTCACGGTATCTGTAAAAGACGATATCAGCCGCGGTACCAAAAATGGACTGATGATCAAGACGCTGACCACCATCTTTGACAAGCGAAACTTCGAGATACTGGGCAGGTATGTAGATATGAAGTATGGAAATATGCTGTTCGATTTTGATGTGCAGATGAACATAGAAATGAGCTATTTTGAGGGTGAGAAACTACCCACAAAAGTTGCGTATCAGGGAAACTGGGACCATCCTTTTAAGAAAGAAGAGCGCGCTAGTTTTCTCATCGTCCATAAGGATTACCGGCTTGAAAAGGGCGAGTAATTTTATAACTTCGTAAACAGACCAGCAATACTTAACCTTAATAAACCAACACAATGAAAACCGCTACTAAAACCCTTACCGTTACCCTGGCCATCGCCGTGGTTGTATTACTGTCGGCAATGACCTTCAAACCCAAAAAAATTATCTTTTTCGGAGATTCAATTACTCAGGCCGGCGTGCAGCCTGGAGGGTATGTCGACCTCATCCGCAAGGCTCTCGATCCGGCCAAATATGAAGTCATCGGCGCAGGTATCGGAGGCAATAAAATTTACGATCTTTACCTCCGCATGGAAGAGGATGTGCTTAATAAAAAGCCCGACCTGGTAGTTATTTATATCGGTGTAAATGATGTTTGGCACAAACAACTGAGCAAGACCGGCACGGATTACGACAAGTTTATCCGTTTTTACGAGGCACTTATCAAGAAGATTCAGAACAATGGCGCTAAAGTCGTCCTTTGCACGCCAGCAGTGATCGGTGAAAAGAAAAATGGTGCTAACGAAATGGATACCGATCTCGATAAATATTCAGGGGCAATACGTGAAATCGCTTCGAAAAACAACCTGCCACTGTGCGATCTGAGAACCATTTTTACGGAGTATGCCAAGACTAACAACCCGGGCGACAACGATCGCGGCATTCTTACGACTGATCGGGTACACCTGAATGAGAAAGGGAACAAAACTGTGGCCGATAGTTTACTGCCATTGGTTAAATAGGAACCTAGCAAGTGATCAACCAGGACACCATAAATAAAATCATGGATGCCGCCCGTATTGAAGAGGTGGTTGGTGATTTCGTAGCTTTAAAAAAGCGTGGTTCCAGTTTGATCGGTAATTGTCCCTTTCACAACGAGAAAACCCCCTCATTTAATGTTTCGGTAGCCAAAGGCATATATAAATGCTTTGGCTGCGGTAAAGGTGGCGATGCGGTCCATTTTATCATGGATCACGAGAAGTATTCTTATCCGGAAGCACTTCGATACCTGGCTGCCAAGTACAATATTGAAGTAGAGGAAACGGTACAATCGCCACAATACATTGAGGCCCAGAATGCGAGGGAAAGCCTGTACATTGTATCGGAATATGCAGCGTCGTTCTTTGCCACCGAGCTTTGGTCCGGCCAGGAAGGCAAGGCGGTAGGGCTTAGCTATTTTAAGGAGCGAGGTTTTCGCGAAGACATTATAAAAAAATTCCAGTTGGGCTATTCCCCGGATGCCTGGGATGCGCTCATTCAGCATGCAGCCAATGCCGGACACCGCGAGGAATACCTTGAAAAGACCGGACTGGCTATACGGAACGACAAGGGTAAGTTGTACGACCGTTTCCGCGGTCGTGTCATGTTTCCCATCCACAACTTTACAGGCCGTATCATTGGTTTTGGCGGACGTACTTTAAAAACCGACAAAAACGTCCCTAAATACGTTAACTCCCCGGAGAGCGATATTTACCATAAGTCCAACGTTCTATATGGCCTATATCATGCCAAGAAAGCCATACGTGATGCGGATAACTGCTATCTGGTAGAGGGATATGCCGACGTCCTGTCGATACACCAGGCAGGTATTGAAAACGTTGTCGCTTCTTCTGGTACTTCGCTAACCACAGAGCAGATCAGGATGATTGGCAGGTTCAGCCAGAATGTGACGATTCTGTACGACGGTGATGCCGCAGGTATTAAGGCGTCATTGCGCGGACTGGACATGATCCTTGAAGAAGGGCTCAATGTCAAGGTCGTCCTGTTTCCGGATGGCCACGATCCCGATTCCTATATGCACCATGTAGGGTCTGGTGAGTTCAGAAAATACATAGAGAACAACCGGAAGGATTTTATTCTTTATAAGGCAGGCATCTTGCTCGAAGAGGCTGGAAAGGATCCCATCAGGCG
This sequence comes from Pedobacter faecalis, assembly GCF_030182585.1. Classification (NCBI taxonomy): domain Bacteria; kingdom Pseudomonadati; phylum Bacteroidota; class Sphingobacteriia; order Sphingobacteriales; family Sphingobacteriaceae; genus Pedobacter; species Pedobacter faecalis. Next base: position 2,715,438 of record NZ_JARXOW010000001.1, read on the forward strand.
TGCGAGTATCATACGAGACATCGTGGAAAGTATTGCGAAGATTCCAGACGATATAAAAGCCTCGGTATTTATCCGTGAATGCAGCCACCTGCTGCAGATCGAGGAACGAACGCTTCTGTCTGAGCTTAACAAGATCAGAGCAGCAAAGCTTAAGAAGACTGGTCAGGCTGCGCCCCAGGCTAAGGCTCCTGAAGCATTTTCTGGAGATATGCCTCCCGACAATCTGTTTGAGCACCCTGACCCGCTTTCTGGTATAGCAACTGAAGCTGCTGCCGATAATGATCAGATACAGGAACGTGAAATTGTGCGGTTACTGCTTGCCTTTGGTCATGAGCTCGTGAACTGGGACGACATCGATAACATGTACATAGGTTCGTTTATTGTGCAGAACCTGGCTGATGTGACCTTTGAAGACCCACTTTGTGTGCGGATCATCGACACCTACCGGCAGGAAATAGATAGTGGTCACCTCCCCGTAGCCAGTCAGTTTATTAAAAGCCCCGACCGCGACATCGCTGATCTCGCCATTACGCTTTCAACTTCGCCCTATACCTTGAGCGATAACTGGTATAACAAGCATCTCATCTACGTGCGCGACGAAACGGTGAACCTAAAAGCGACGATCCTTGGAGGCCTCTTTCATTTAAAAAAGCGCAAAGTAGAAAGGATGTTGGACAGCCTGCTTCAGGAGCTCAGGACCGAGACAGACGCCGCCAATCAGGAAATATTAATGCAGCGTTATACGTTCATCAAGGGCGTCGAACGGGAAATATCGAAGTACCTTGGATCGGTTATTATAAAATAAATGGCATTTCACAACGATCTGGGAAAGCGCGGAGAACAGATTGCGCGGGAGTATCTGGAAAATTTAGGCTATTCCATTCTTAAAATGAACTGGCGATGCGGACGCGCTGAAGTTGACCTGATTGCAAGTTATGAGGGCACGGTGATCTTTGTCGAGGTGAAAACACGCAGCTCGGTAGATTACGGCCAGCCCGAAGAGTTTGTAAGTTACCATAAAGAACGGCAACTGGAGTACGCTTCGTCCGTTTATATAGACATGACGAACCATCAGAAGGAGATTCGGTTCGATGTTATTGCAATTGTTTTTGAAAATAAGGACATTTATAAAATTAATCATATTGAAGATGCATTCTGGCCCAGTTGAGACTTTTAATAAACCATCTAACGCATTATCCATGGTATGCTTACTGCTAGCCCTGTTGTTTACCGCCTCCTGTCAGGATAGGCCGGCTGTTTCAACGCTCTGGTTTAAGTCGCCCATGTCCGATCAGTCCCTCCCCCTGGGTCAGGACATCAAAGTGGAGCTTGATGTGCCAAAAGGTGAGGATATCGGGTCGGTCGAATACCTGATTGACGGTAAAAGTATGGGTACAGGCCAGGGCGCAGCACCTTTCATGATCAGCACCAAAGGGCTATCAGTAGGTTTTAAAACCATTGCCGCTATTGTAGACAAGGACGGCGATAAAGATACACTCGAAATAAAGGTACAGATGAACTCAGGTCTGCCTCCGGAAGAATATGCCTACAAGATTGTTAAGGAATATCCGCACGATACCTCCGCCTACACTCAAGGCCTGGAATATCACAATGGCTTATTTCTGGAGAGCACAGGGCAGGAAGGACACTCAACACTAAGATGGGTAGAACCAGCCAGCGGTAAGCCGGTGCAGATGGAAAAGTTGGCTGACCAATACTTTGGTGAGGGTGCAACCCTGGTTGGGGATAAGATCGTTATGCTTACCTGGAGAAGCAATATGGGCTTTGTGTATGAAGCAAAAACACTCAAACAGCTTTCCACATTTCCTTACGAAAACAGTAAAGAGGGCTGGGGCCTGGTCTTCGACGGTAGCCGACTGATCAAATCAGATGGTACTAACCGCCTGTACTTCTTAAACAAGGATACCTTTAAGGAAGAAGCCTATATCGATGTGTACGATAACAAAGGTGCAGTAACATACATCAACGAACTGGAATACATAGACGGAAAAGTTTACGCCAACGTTTATCAGGAAGACTATATCGTTGTGATTAATCCGGCTACGGGGATTGTGGAGAAAAAGATAAATCTTCAGGGCCTTCTCAGCAAAAGCTATTTCAAAGATGAATTCGAAAGAGCCAATGATGTCTTAAACGGTATAGCCTGGGATAAGGAAGGCAAACGCCTTTTCGTTACCGGCAAAAAATGGCCGAAACTTTTTGAGATCGTCTTAGTACCCAAAAAATAGCCAGTACAGGCCGCCTCATTATTTTGAAGCCTGTTTCTTTGCCGGCTCGGAAATAAAACCGTTGAAACTTATGGGCTGACGGTAATTGCTGTTCACGTGAAGTGAAGCATATCCGTTCTGAGTAACGGTCAGCGTCATCGATTGCACATCCCTGGTGTCTTTAGGATCAATGCTGATTATCCAGTTTCCCTTCTTATTCTTTTTGCTGGTGTACTCAAAGTCTTTCGACTTGAATTTGATCCCGGAATCATTAATATCGCGTGTTGGCGGACTGAAGGCTCTTCCATAGTACGGGAGATGAGCTTCAATGCTGTCCTTGCCAATCACAAGCTGGTATTGTCCGCCGCTGAGCATGATGTTTCCGCCCTGTCCACCAGGTATCTTGCTAAGCACAGCATTGATGTCGGCATTGGCAAGCGGCATAGCGGTTGTGGCGTTAAAAACAAGTGTTTTAGCGTCAACCAGCCTCGCAGTCGTCGCTTTGTCGGTCTGCGCCGATGCATGTCCCGCCAACAGCACAGCTACAGCAACCAAAAAATTCTTTATAGTGTTCATAACAACTCCCTTTATCATAAATATACGAATTTATATCTACGGTATTGTATTAGAACAAATTAGCGCCGGTATGGTTTAAACTTCCGGCGCCGAATTTTGTAAAACCAAGGTCATTATCGCCAGGCTTTATACTGGTTGATCAGGCCGTTTGTAGAAGCATCGTGCGAAGAAACAGGTTGCTCATCGGCGAGTTCAGGCAGAATGTTCTTGGCGAGTTGCTTGCCAAGTTCAACACCCCACTGGTCAAAACTGAAGATGTTCCAGATGATGCCCTGGATAAATATCTTATGCTCATAGAAAGCAATCAGACTGCCCAGGCTGCGTGGCGTAACTTTTCTCAGTAAAATAGAATTCGTTGGCCGGTTACCCTCAAACACTTTAAAAGGCGCCAGTTTTTCAATCTCACTGGTAGTCTTGCCCTCTTTCTCAAGTTCTGCTACCACCTGCTCGTGAGTCTTTCCATTCATCAGCGCTTCTGTTTGCGCAAAAAAATTAGACAACAGGATAGGATGGTGGTCGCCCAGCGGGTTCAAACTTTGCGCCGGAGCGATAAAGTCGCACGGAATAAGCCTTGTCCCTTGGTGTATAAGCTGGTAAAAAGCATGCTGACCGTTAGTTCCCGGCTCACCCCAGATAATTGGCCCTGTTTCATACGACACTTCATTGCCATTGCGGTCCACATGTTTTCCGTTGCTTTCCATATCGCCCTGCTGGAAATAAGCGGCAAAGCGGTGCATATACTGGTCGTATGGTAAAATAGCTTGGGTCTCAGCTCCGTAGAAGTTAATATACCAGATACCGATCAGTCCGAGGATTACTGGGATATTGCTGCCAAACTCTTCCTTCTCAAAATGTTCGTCGGCTGCATTTGCCCCCTCCAACAACTGCCTGAAGTTGGAAAAACCGATGCTAAGCGCAATCGGCAATCCGATAGCACTCCACAGCGAATACCGTCCGCCTACCCAGTCCCAGAATTCAAACATGTTTTCGGTGTCAATACCAAACGCAGATACATCCTTAGCGTTTGTAGACAAGGCGGCAAAGTGTTTCGCAATATCGCCCTTGGAAGCGCCGCTGTTCAGAAACCATTCGCGTGCTGTATTCGCATTGGTCATGGTTTCCTGTGTGGTAAAGGTCTTCGAGGCCACCAGGAACAGTGTGGTCTCCGGATTTACCAGTTTTAGCGTTTCGGCGATATGCGTGCCGTCGATGTTCGACACGAAATGCATGTTCAGGTGGTTCTTGTAAGCTTTTAAAGCTTCAGTGACCATAACCGGACCCAGATCTGAACCACCTATGCCAATATTCACAACATCAGTGATGGCTTTTCCGGTATAGCCCTTCCATGCACCTGAAATCACCGCATCACTAAACTTCTCCATTTTATTCAGGACAGCGTGCACATCGGCAACAATATTTCGGCCCTCCACTTCCAGAGCACTATCTGCCGGCTTACGCAAGGCCACATGAAGCACCTGCCTTCCCTCTGTCTGATTTATGCGGGCACCGGTAAACATAGCCTTAATGGCCTCGTCCAGTTTACATTCCTTAGCGAGCTGTATCAGTAAGGCCAGTGTGGTATCATCAATCCTGTTTTTCGAGTAGTCGACCAGGATATCCTCAAATAAAATGGAAAATTTTTCAAAGCGGCCCTTATCCTCCGCAAACAATTCTTTCAGGCTCTTTTCGTTAATATCGATAAAATGGTCAGCAAGGTATTTATAAGCTGCTGTTTCAGTAAAATTGACCGTAGGAAGCATAATTAATATTGTGTTTTTGTAAATGTAGGGGTTTTCTCTAAGTTTGCAGTTATGACAAAAGAACAAATTCAGGATTTAAGGGATAGAGTAACTTCCCTGAGGAGGCATCTTTGACGTCGAAGCACGTTTAGAGGAAATACATGTGGAGCAGCAGATGACGCTCCATCCCAACTTCTGGGACGATCCCAAAAAAGCCGAACAGCTTCTCGCTTCCATCAATTCCAAGAAAGTATGGACCGATGGCTGGCAGCAGGCCAACGCTGTTCTTGAAGACACAGAAGTTCTTTTCGACTTTTTTCAGGCAGGCGATGCTTCTGCCGAAGAAATGCAGGAGCAGTTCGATAAGGCGCTGAAAACCATAGAAGAACTCGAACTGAAGAACATGCTGAGCAGCAAAGAAGATCAGTTGCAGGCCGTTATGCAGATCACAGCCGGTGCCGGCGGAACGGAGAGCTGCGACTGGGCAGGCATGCTTATGCGGATGTATATTATGTGGGGCGAGAAGAATGGCTACAAGGTCACCGAGCAGGATTATCAGGAAGGTGAGGTTGCTGGTGTTAAGTCCGTGACCCTCCAGTTTCAGGGCGACTTTTCCTACGGATATCTCAAAGGCGAGAACGGCGTTCATCGCCTGGTGCGTATTTCTCCCTTCGATTCTAATGCGCGCAGGCATACCTCATTTGCCTCAGTGTATGTTTATCCGCTGGTCGACGACACCATAGAGATCGAGGTTAACCCCGCAGATATAGAATTTGAGACGTTCCGTTCCGGTGGGGCCGGTGGGCAGAACGTAAATAAGGTGGAAACCGCAGTCAGGCTTTATCACAAACCGTCCGGTATCATCATTAAGAACCAGGAGTCACGTTCACAGCTTCAGAACAAAGAAAACGCCATCCGCTTGCTAAAGTCGCAGCTCTATGAAATCGAGATGCGCAAGCGCATGGAAGCCGTAGCCGCCATCGAAGGCAGTAAAAAGAAAATAGAATGGGGCTCTCAGATTCGGAGTTACGTGCTCGACGACCGCAGGGTTAAAGACCACCGGACCAACTACCAGACCTCCAATCCGCAGGCAGTGCTCGACGGCGATCTAAATGGCTTTCTGAAAGCCTACCTGATGGAATTTTAAACAGGCAATACGATGCAGGCTTATACTTCAGGAATATTGAGGATATCCTGGAGTTCTTTAAGTTCTTCGACCTTTTCTGCCGACCCAAGATTCTGATAGGCCGTAATCAGGTTGCGGATCACACGCCTGATGATTTCTACGTTGCTGCAGGGCATATAAAAACCGGGCATCGGCTCTATGTTTAGCTGGCGCAAAAACTGGTCTACATCATGTTTGCCAAAAATAGCGCCCTTGTTAAAGGCGTTGATGTAGAACAGTACGCCGAATTCCTGCTCATCGCGGCGCGTTTCATCAATGTAGCCCAGGATAAAATGCTGTGGCAGATTGACGCCGTACACAGGAATATCCAGCTTCTGTGCAAGCGTGGAATAGATAATCGCCAGCGAGATCTGGTTGCCTTTTTTACTCTCCAGCACCTGGCTGATGTAGGAATTCTGCGGATCCTGATGGTTCTTCGTATTGCCCCCGAAGCCGTAAACATTGTAAAAGATGTGGTTAATCAGTTTAATTTTCTCAATCGCACTCATCTCGTACTGCAGACCTAGCCAGATATCACGCTTAATATCCTCAATCTGTAGAATCAGTTTCTCCTCATCCAGGTCAGGATACTGATAGCGGTTGATGATGAGTGCACCCTGAAGCAGGTCAAAAGCCCCACTCTGAAACCATAAACTAAGATCTTCCTTAACCGTAGAAAACTGAATTTTATGGATGATATTTTCGATACGCTGCTGCAGCAGGCTGTCGAGCGACTGCTCCCAGGCATTCTCCAAATACCCGATCACCTCATTGCCATAGCCAAGAAGCTTGTCTTCCACATGCTGATAAATTTCCATATCAGGGTCATCTAGCAGCCTTACTAAAGCACTTATTTCTTTACTGTGTTCCACTTTATTGTCCAATCAAATTGAATGCCTATTTTTGCCAGCTATGGTCTTGAACTTTTTCAGGGATTATGTGGCGCACCGGCTCACTGCTAAGAGCCGGCATGGGACACATTCCCCATTCATATACAAGCTAGCCGATGAGGTAATTTACGACTTTAGCAATAAAGATGCATACGAAGCCGTGGAGGCGCAGCGAAAAAAACTTTACCGTGACGATTCCACCATTACAGTGACCGACCTAGGTGCTGGTTCGCACCTCAACAGGAATCGGCGTAAGAAGATCAGTCAGATTGCGAGGAATGCGCTAAAAAGCCCGAGGCTGGCGCAGCTCATCTATCGCCTTGCGAAAATGGCCAAGCCAGATACCATCATCGAGCTGGGCACCTGCCTGGGGATCACCACCGCTTACCTTTCCAAAGCATGCCCCAATACCAATATCATCACCATAGAAGGCTGTCCTGAAACAGCGGAGGTAGCCTACCGGAATTTCAGGGAACTCGGACTCGAAAATGTAGAGCTTCAGGTAGGAAACTTCGATCTGCTGCTGCCTGATCTGCTCGAACAGCTGGAGAAGCTGGATTTTGTTTATATCGATGGCAACCACCGTAAAGACGCAACCTTAAACTACTTCAAATGGTGTTTGCCCCGAGTCCACGAAGACACACTGTTGATCTTCGACGATATTTACTGGAGCCCGGGCATGAAAGAAGCCTGGGAAGAGATCAAGGCTCATCCCGACGTGCGGGTAACTGTAGACCTCTTTTGGATAGGATTGGTGTTTTTCAGAAAGGGTCAGGCCAAAGAGCACTTTAAGCTGAAGTTTTAAAACGCTTCGGCCAAGCTTACGTAAAAGCCGGCCTGACGCTTCTCGTTGGCGCGTTTTTCGCCTATGCCATAGTCGACCCGAACACTCAGGCCTTTCTCCGGATCAAAGAAATAGCGGCCACCAGCGCCGTATGATGGCTTGAAAGACTTAAAAGCAAAGCCGCCATTGTCGAAAACTTGTCCGCCTCCACCAAATACAGCCAGTCCAAACCGGTTATTGTACCGGAACCTCAACTCTGCCTGTGCTGCAAGCAGGTTCCTGTCGCGGTACCTTCCGGTATAATACCCTCGCATCATCTCATCATTGCCGAGTTGCGGCAACATATAAAACGGCGTATTTTTGCCTTGTACGGTGTGATAAAGACCGTTTAGTCCGAGGACAAGTTTGCGGTTGAGCGACCAGAAGTTGCGTACATTGGCCCTGATCATGGAACCCGTAAAGTTATCGCCCCCATAAAAGTCGGGCGCATACTGGTAGCTTATCCTTCCTAGAAAACCTGCAGTGGTATAGTTTGCATTGTCCCGCGTGTCGAAACTTTGCGAAAGCCCGGCATAAATTACAGACCCCCCTACCTTATGGACCAGTTCTTCATTCGCAGCAAATGTTCCCGTTACCTGCTTATCGGTAAAATGATAGTTTTCAAATCCCGCAGAAATACCGGTATACATTCGTGGTACAAGCTTCTTTTCTGCTTCCACAACTATTTTTACCGAGCCCTGTACCAGCCTGTTTTTGTCTGCCTCGATGGTTTCATTACCAACTCCGAAGAAGTCGAACGGCATTTTTCTGAACCTGATCTCGTTGACGAGGTGATAGATGTTTCCTTTAGTCCAAATATCGCTTTTTAAAGAGATGTTGTACTGCCCCTTGGTAGAAGCAGAGGCCACGCCGGTAAAGTTCGAACTTCGGTTAGTCAGGTCGGCCCGGTCCATATAGGCCGAATAAATCAGTCCCAGGCCCAGTTCGGCGCCAATTTCCTGACTGTAGCGGAAAACAGGCACGGGCATAAAACTTGGCCCTCTGGAGGAGTCCGTTTTATTTGATAAATAGCGCTCGATTAACTTTTTCTGTCCCACAACGTTTAACGCCAGCACGACCAGCATGGCGCAAAGCGATAGTTTCTTCATCTGCCTAAAATAAAAGAATATTTTTGTTTTTCGTTCAGCGAAGCAAGTTTAAGGCCATAATACGGCTACTGCCCTATATCCTTTTGGGGTGAGAGCGCCTTGCTACCACTATGGCACTGCCATGAGTCCGCCTTTTTTCCGGGAAAAGGCGGACTCACCCCGGACTCATGGCGGACTCATGGCGGACTCACCACCCACGAGGTGGCTGCAAATGGTGATTATGGAAGCTGTAATTAAATAGCTATTTTTGCGCTTCAATAAGAAAATACAAAAAAGAGCATGAATACAACAAGAGGACCTATATCACAATTTATGGAGCGTAACTATCTCCATTTTAATGCGGCGGCCATGATGGATGCAGCGAAAGGATATGAAGCACATCTGGATGAGGGCGGCAAAATGATGATAACACTTGCCGGCGCGATGAGTACAGCCGAATTAGGTATTTCCCTTGCTGAAATGATCCGTCAGGATAAAGTTTCCATTATATCATGTACCGGGGCCAATCTTGAAGAGGATATTATGAACCTGGTAGCACATTCGCATTACAAGAGAGTGCCAAATTACCGCGATCTTAGTCCACAAGACGAGTGGGACTTACTTGAGAACCATTATAATCGCGTAACCGATACCTGTATCCCGGAAGAAGAGGCCTTCCGTAGACTGCAAAAGCACATTCACAAGATATGGAAAGATGCCGATGATGCAGGTGAGCGTTATTTTCCGCACGAATTCATGTATAAAATGCTTCTCAGCGGCGACTTGGAGCAATACTACGAAATAGATCCCAAAAATTCATGGATGCTGGCAGCCGCGGAAAAGAACCTCCCAATCGTGGTTCCGGGATGGGAAGATTCTACGATGGGCAATATTTTTGCGTCATATGTGATGAAGGGCGAAATCAGGGCTTCTACCATGAAGAGCGGGATCGAATATATGGGCTGGCTGGCCAACTGGTATATCGCAAACAGCGAAGGTAAGGGCATTGGTTTCTTCCAGATCGGGGGTGGTATTGCCGGTGATTTCCCGATTTGTGTAGTGCCCATGCTATACCAGGATATGGAGATGGAGAACATTCCGTTCTGGAGTTATTTCTGTCAGATTTCCGACTCAACAACCTCTTACGGATCATACTCAGGAGCGGTGCCGAATGAGAAGATTACCTGGGGTAAACTCGACATTAACACCCCCAAATTTATCGTAGAATCGGATGCTACAATAGTGGCTCCGCTGATGTTTGCGTGGATATTGAAAATGTAATTTATATATGCAAATCCGGCAGCGGATGAGCCTCGGTTTGAAAATCAGCAATCCTTAGAAAATTGCTGATTTTCTTCGTTTAAAGGCCTTTGAAGGCACCTATTTAGATTGATTATAAATTGTATTTACTGTCATTTCTTTGTCATTGGTAATTTAATAAATTTTACTTTTGTGGACGTTTTGGTGGAGTACCTGAGTTCAAACATCAATTACGTTAAACAAGTTTTTTAAAAAATAGTATAAAGTACTCATTATGAGGGATATCTCATTGATCGTTAAAAGAGTTTTGAAGTCGACGTTTATGCTGACGGCTTTATCTGTTTTAACCGTTTCTGTAACACACGCGCAAGATGTAGCTGAGGGCCGAAAGTTATTTAAGGATAATTGTGCCTCTTGTCACCAGTTGGACCGCAACAGCACCGGTCCGGCGTTAACACCAAAGCTTACAGAGCTTGATGAAGCTTTTGCAATCAAATGGATCCGCAATGCCCCTGCGCTTATTGCCTCGGGCGATCCTCAGGCGGTTGAGGCATCTAAGTTTTCTCCTGCGGAGATGACTGCTTTTACCCGTCTAACTGATGATCAGATCAAAAACATCATTGCGTATGCTCAGGCTGGTGAACCTAAAAAGGAAGGCGAAGCTGCCGGAGGACAGGGTGCGGAGGCTGGTACATCTGAAGGGGTTTCTGACTTCTCTATCGCAGGTATTGCTGTAATCATCCTGATTTCGATCGCTGTGCTGGTGGTTTTAGGTCGCGCTATAAAAATGCTGGAGCGCCTGATTCTTCAGAAGCAGGGCGTTGTCATTGTAGAAGAAGAGAGCCTGTCTTTTGCTGAGGGCTCAAGAAGATTGTTCAAAAATAAGAAGTTTGTATTCTTCTTAATTCTGTGTCTTGTGGTAAGTCTGGGTACTTATGGATGGATGGGCATGTGGGATACTGGTGTTCATACCGGATACCAGCCTGTGCAACCAATCAAGTTTTCTCACGAACTGCATGCCGGAACTAACCAGATAGACTGTCAGTACTGCCACGCAGGTGCGTTTAAGTCAAAAAATGCAACAATTCCATCGGCTAACGTTTGTATGAACTGTCACAAGTCGGTTCAGGCTACAGAAAAGTACGACGGGGAAATCTCTCCTGAAATCATGAAGATCTATAGTGCCATCGGTTATGATCCGGAAACTATGACTTACGATAAGAGCAAAGAGAAACCAATTGAGTGGGTACGGGTTCACAATTTGCCTGATTTCGCTTACTTCAATCACTCGCAGCACACTGTTGTTGGTGAGCAGGCGATCAGAAAGCAGAAAGGCTTGCAGCCAAATGAACCGGTATGTTTCGCTTGTCACGGTCCGGTGAATACCATGGAGGAAATCTATCAGTACTCTCCGCTAACCATGAAATGGTGTATCAACTGTCACCGCGAAGCTGAGCTTGACGTGAAGGGCAATGGCTACTACGATAAAGTCATTGAAGCTCACGAGAAGATCAAAAAAGGAGAGAAAATGACTCCTGCTGCTTTGGGTGGTTTAGAGTGTGGTAAGTGCCACTATTAATTAGAGTTTATTAAAAAAGAACGTTCGATAACAGTAATATAGCTTAAATGGAAAGCAATAAGAGATACTGGAAGGGTTTAGAAGAGTATAACAACACTCCGGATTTTGTTGAAAAAAACAAAAACGAATTTGCTGAACCGCTTCCAATAGAAGATGTTTTAAACGAAGCAGGATTGAGTACTGTAACGCCGCGCCGGGACTTTCTTAAGGCCCTTGGATTCGGTTTGGGTGCTGTTACACTGGCGGCATGCCAGTCGGCCCCGGTTCACAAAGCCATTCCTTACGTAGTTAAGCCTGAAGAAGTAGTTCCGGGTATCCCGAACTATTATGTTTCCAGCTTTAACGGTCAGAGTGTATTAGTTAAGACGAGAGAGGGAAGGCCGATCAAGATCGAACCAAATCCAAATGCGGGTGAGTTTTTCCGTGGTACGGATGCTCAGGCTCAGGCCTCTGTTTTAGATCTTTACGATGTATCTAAACTTAAGTCTCCTCTGGTTAAAAAGCAGGAGAGTACCTGGGCAAACGTTGATCAGTTCATCACTGCTGAACTGAACAAGGTTCAGGCTTCAGGCAAAAAAATCAGGATTGTCTCATCATCAGTGCATAGCCCTTCTACAAAAGCTGTCATTGCTGATTTCACTGGGGTATATCCGAACACCAAACATGTTCAGTACGATGCAATTTCATATACCGGTATTATTAAAGCGAACGAGAATAGCTTTGGTAAAGCGGTTGTGCCTAAGTATAATTTTGATCAGGCAGACCTGATCGTGAGTTTTGCAGCCGACTTTCTGGGTACATGGATCAGCGGCGAAGAATTTACTGCGCAGTATGTAAGTAACCGTAATGCCAAATCACTGAAAGCGGGCAAAATGTCTCGTCACTTCCAGTTTGAAGCAGGCATGAGCCTTACTGGTACCAATGCTGATACCCGTATTCCGGTTAAATTATCTGAAGAAGGTCCGGCGCTGATCGCTTTGTACAACGCGCTTACAGGCGCTAACCTTGCAGGCGGTTCTTTGCCAAATAATACTATCGCTGATAAGGCGATTAAACTTGTTGCTAAAGAGCTTTTGCAGAACAAAGGTAAAGGCTTGGTTGTGTGCGGATCAAATGATGTGTCTACCCAGATTCTGGTAAATGCTATCAACGCAGCTATAGGCAGCTACGGTACAACCATCGACCTGGATAATCCTTGTAAGCGTTTTGCTGGTAATGATGCAGAGTTCGCTGAGTTCGTTAATGAGATGAACAGGGGTGAGGTTGGCGCGGTATTTTTCCTTGACAGCAACCCTGCTTATGACGCGGTTAACACCAAGGCGTTTACAGAAGGCTTGGCTAAGGTTGGATTGAAAGTTTCTTTCTCTGACAGGAATGACGAAACTGCTGATCTTTGTGATGTTGTGGCAATAAACCATAACTATCTGGAGTCATGGGGTGATGCCAATACTTATGAGGGGTATTACTCTATTGTACAGCCTACCATCAACCCGGTATTTAATTCACGGCAGGCTGAGCAGAGCTTACTGATCTGGTCTAATGCACCAGTTAAAGACTACTATCAGTATGTACGCAACAACTGGGAGTCGACCATTTTACCTGCTTTAGGTAAAACATGGCAGGATGTTTTGCAAACTGGTGTCTTTGCCTCTGTGGCTAAGCCGGCTGGAACGTATACGTTCACGCAGTCGCTCGCGGCAGTTGTGCCAACAATTGTTAACAACAGCAAGGCGCTTGCTAAGGATATTGAACTTCAGGTTTACGAAAGTGTTCCAATGCGGAATGGTAAGTATGCCAATAACGCATTTCTTCAGGAACTTCCTGATCCGGTAACCAAAGTTACCTGGGACAATTATATTTCCCTTGCACCTAAGTTTGCAGAGAAACTGGGCTATAAGGAATTTGACATTGTTTCGATTAAAGACGATAAAGGATATACCATTGAGTTGCCGGTGTTGATCCAACCCGGACAAGCTCAGGGAACTGCTTCGATCGCTTTAGGTTACGGTCGCGTTAAAGCGGGTAAGGCCGGTGATAACGTTGGTAAGAATGCTTATCCGTTTGTAGGTTTCGCTAATGGTACGTTAAAGTATGCCACTACGGTTAAGTTAGACGGAACAGGCAGAAGGGAAGAATTGGCGCAGACACAGACGCACCACTCTTTTGAAGGCAGAAATGTTATTCGTGAAGCCAGCTTTGAGGCCTATAAGAAAAATCCGGCCGCAGGTTCGGGTAACGATCATCCTAAGCACAAGACCTACGATCTTTGGGATACCTACGAAAAGCCTGGTCATAACTGGGTAATGGCCATCGACCTTAATGCTTGTACCGGCTGCGGTTCATGTGTGGTGGCTTGTAACGTAGAAAATAATATTCCGGTCGTTGGTAAAACAGAGGTGCGTAACCGGAGGGAGATGCATTGGATCCGAATCGACCGTTATTATAGCTATAACAATGTAGAAGGCGGTGAAGATCATGGTCAGCACGACAAGTCTCAAGGTGCCCACGGTACGCATGGCAATGGTATCAATTCGGTAACCAAAGAGAAAGAGATCGCCGAGATGGAGAATCTTGACAACGTGTCTGTGGTACATCAGCCGATGCTTTGTCAGCACTGTGAGCACGCACCTTGCGAAACGGTTTGTCCTGTTCTTGCTACTGTACACTCATCAGACGGCTTGAATCATATGGCTTATAACCGTTGCGTGGGTACACGTTACTGTGCGAACAACTGTCCGTACAAAGTACGTCGCTTCAACTGGTTCAACTACTGGAACGATTCCCGTTTTGACAACTATCTGAACAATGAATTTACGCAGCTGTTGCTGAACCCTGATGTAACTGCACGTTCAAGAGGGGTGATGGAGAAGTGCTCGATGTGTATTCAGCGTATACAAGGGGGCAAACTGCAGGCTAAAATGGAAAAACGTCCGCTTAGAGACGGTGAGATCAAAATGGCTTGTCAGGAAGCATGCTCTGCAAACGCAATCATCTTTGGTGATGGCAACGATCCTAATTCGGAGGTTTCAAAAGCGTTGCGCAGTGAGCGGACTTACTATGTGCTGGAAGAGATCAACGTTCAGCCAGGCATCGGTTACATGACAAAAATTAGAAATACAGGTACAACAGTTCAAGCGTAAGCTTAAAGAATATAAATTATGTCAGGACATAAGGAATCAATATTAAGAGAACCACTAATCACCGGAAAGGACATCACCTATTCCAGAATAACGGACGAGATTCTGTTGCCGGTTGAGAACAAGCCTAACAGAGCTTGGTGGATTGGATTTATCATGGCGCTTTGTGGCGCTACACTTTGGGTGGTAGCGGTAGGTTACACCTTTTGGGAAGGTATTGGAGCATGGGGTCTGAACAAGACTGTGGGATGGGCCTGGGATATCACTGGTTTCGTATGGTGGGTAGGTATCGGTCACGCCGGTACACTGATCTCTGCAGTACTTTTGCTTTTCCGTCAAAACTGGCGTAACTCCATCAACCGTTCTGCTGAGGCGATGACCATCTTTGCGGTAATCTGTGCGGCAACTTATGTTGTTTCCCACATGGGCCGTCCGTGGCTGGCGTATTGGGTACTTCCCCTGCCAAACCAGTTTGGGTCACTTTGGGTAAACTTCAACTCACCCCTGGTATGGGACATGTTTGCGATCTCGACTTATTTCTCGGTATCCCTGCTGTTCTGGTATACAGGTCTGTTACCTGATATCGCAACGATTCGCGACCGTGCTACCGGATTAAGACGCCGTATCTATTCTATCTTTTCTTTCGGATGGAGCGGAAGCGTTAAGACCTGGCAGCGTTTTGAGGCCGTATCTCTGATTTTGGCTGGTATTTCTACACCGCTGGTACTTTCGGTACACACCATCGTATCCATGGACTTTGCTACCTCAGTTATCCCGGGATGGCATACCACGATCTTCCCGCCATACTTCGTGGCAGGTGCGATCTTCTCTGGTTTCGCGATGGTATTGACGCTTTTGCTTGTTGCCCGTAAAGTTTTGGGTCTTGAGAACTACATCACCATGTTCCACATTGAGTCGATGAACAAGATCGTTATGCTTACAGGTTCTATTGTAGGTGTGGCTTATTTAACCGAGTTCTTTATTGCCTGGTATTCAGGTTCTGAGTATGAGCAGTACGCGTTCATCAACCGATCAACCGGTCCGTACTGGTGGGCATACTGGATGATGATGACCTGCAACGTGATTTCTCCGCAGTTGCTGTGGTTCAAGAAGATCCGTACCAACATCGCGGCTACCTGGATTCTTTCTATCGTGGTAAACATCGGTATGTGGTTCGAGCGTTTCGTGATTATCGTTACTTCACTGCACAGGGATTATATTCCATCAAGCTGGACCATGTTCTATCCAACCTGGGTGGATGTGAGCGTTTTCGTAGGCTCAATCGGGGTATTCTTCACTTTGTTCCTGTTATTCTTAAGAGTCCTGCCGTCTATCGCTATAGCTGAAGTTAAACTTTTGCTTAAGAGTGCGAGTGAGCAGGCTAAGCTTGAGGAGATCAAGGAAGGTCATCTGGATAAAGAGCAGGTGGCTGAGTATATCGACTCTTTAAATAAGTTTGATAGTGTTAAACAAGAAGAATACGCAAAAATATAACAATGAGTAATATCAAATATATTTTAGGCAGTTTTGGTGATCCTGACGAGATGATGCACGGCATCGAAAAACTGCAGGAAAACAACATCAAGATTTATGATGTGTATACACCAATGCCTATTCACGGCATCGAAGCAAAATTGGGAGTAAAAAGATCAAGACTTGACGTTCTTGCATTCTTCTGCGGATTGACAGGCACCGTGTCGGCCTTTGCGCTGATCTATCTGACTTCTGTGGTTGACTGGAAGCATAATATTGGTGGTAAGCCTGCTTTTGCGCTTCCGGATTTTATTCCGATTATGTTCGAGCTGACCGTTTTGTTCTGTGCATTTAGTTTGGTCGGCGCATATTATGCATCTACGCATCTTTTCCCGGGTCGCGCACCAAGGGTAATGGATCTGAGAGCTACAGATGACAGGTTTGTTATCGCCATCGATGCAAACCAGAATGTAGCACATAGTAAAATCGATGAATTATTAAAAGATGCTGGTGCTTTGGAAGTGAAGTACAATGAAAGGAAGTATGTTAGCTATGAATAAGAATAGAGTGGTTTTAGCTTCGTTTTGTATCCTGGCCAGTGCTGTTGTATTTTCGGCATGCAGGGACAAACGCAGCACGGGAATGGAGTATGCAAGAAATATGTATGATCCGCTTGCTTATAACCCGGACCAGCCCAATAAGAACTTTGCAAACGGACAGACTGCACAGACGCCTCCCGCTCACACGGCACCGGTCGGATTTGTAGAATCGGACGTTTACCCGAATACCAAGGAAGGTTATGAAGCCTCAAGCAGCTTGGTTAACCCTTTGGAAATTTCTGAGAAGAACCTTAAAGACGGACAGCATTTATATATGGTGATGTGCGGACCTTGCCACGGCGAGAAAGGTGACGGACAGGGACACCTTGTTAAGATTGAGAAATTCAGCGGTGTGCCGTCATTTTTTGATCCGGAAAAGGCGTCGTCGCGCGGTGGTTTGATGAAAGACCTGACTGCAGGTAAGATCTATCATACCATTAAATATGGTGTTAACATGATGGGTTCATATGCTTCACAGCTTACGCCTGATGAGAGATGGAAAGTGGTGATGTACGTACAAGAATTACAAAAAGGAAATTAGTAAAGAAGAAAAATGGGAACTCATAATTATAATTTAACTGAACAGTTTGAGTTTGCAGGGAAGGCAAAAACGTTGAGCATCATCGGCGTTGTGATCGGACTGGCAGCAATTGTCTACGGATTTTCGAGCCACGACCACATCATGCATGAGCGTACGTTTGCGAACCTGTTGCTAATGGCTTATTACTTCGCCTGCGTATGTATGTCGGGTGCTTTTTTCCTTGCTGTACAATTCGTTGCTCAGGCGGGATGGTCGGCTTCCATTCTGCGTGTACCTCAGGCTATGGCCAGAACACTGCCTATTGCAGTTGTTATTCTGATCGCCATTATCGGAGCCGGACTTTATACACATAACTTATACCACCACTGGCATGCCGAAGGTCTTACCGACCCCAACAGCCCCAACTACGACAAGCTGATCGACGGAAAGTCGTCTTTCCTTAATGTGCCTTTCTTTATGGCACGTCAGGTCATTTTCCTGGGCGCATACAGTATTTTTGCGGTGCTTCTTTCCAAGCTGTCTGCAAATGAGGATTTGGAGGGCGGTTTGAACTCTTACAGGAAGAGTTTCAAATACTCTTGTATATTTTTGGTTATCTATGGCTTTACCACGCCGGTATTTGCTTTCGATACGGTGATGTCTCTTGAGGCGCACTGGTTCTCCACCATGTTTGGCTGGTATAACTTTGCTGCAATGTGGGTGAGCAGTCTGGCAACGATAGCGATCATCATTATCCTTTTGAAGAAGTCGGGTTATATGAGTTGGGTGAACAATAGCCACCTGCACAACCTTGGCCAGTTTATCTTTGGTTTTTCTATCTTCTGGACTTACACCTGGTTTGCACAATTTATGCTGATTTACTATGCGAACATTCCGGAAGAAACCGTATACTTTTACAAGCGCTTCGAGAGCTATGAGTTTTGGTTTTACCTGAACCTGGTCCTGAATTTCCTGGCTCCTGTGCTGTTGCTGATGGACAGGGATAATAAACGTCATGAAAATGTATTGCTTGGTGTATCTATCGTAGTATTGTGCGGCCACTGGGTAGATTACTACCAGATGATCATGCCGGGAACTGTTGATACCCATAACGGCTTTGGATTTATCGAGATCGGTGTCGCTTTAGGATTTGTCGGATTGTTTACTTTCACCGTATTATCAGCGCTAAGCAAGCGTGCGCTAATAGCAAGGAACCATCCGTTCCTGCAGGAGAGTTTACATCATCATTTGTAGGATTGATTCAAAAGAGTAAAATAAATAATAGTACAACAGAAGTACAGCGTTACTACTTTAAGGAAATGAGTTTAAGAAAATATATAGGTAATAAGACAATAGCAGCATTGGCGGCGATTGTAACTGTGTTTGCTGATACACGCGGGGCCTTCGCCCAGGCGGCTGCAGGCGCTGCAAGTGCAGAGCAGGCCGTTGATATGGGGCCTGTTTATAAGTCGGCAGTTTTTTATGTGATGGCCTTTTTACTGGTTTGCTTATTTATAGCAATAGTCGGTAAAGCGTTAAAGGTATACGAACTTACAAGAGAGGCGCAGGGAAGGACACGGGGTATCAACTGGAATACCGTTAACGGTGTGCTGTTCGCACTATTCCTTATTGTTGGTTTGTATGGTGTTTATTGGGAATATACCGTACACGGAAGCATGATCCTTCCGGAGGCGGCCTCAGAGCATGGTGCCAAGATCGATAACATGTTTGAGATCACACTGATCATTACTACCATTGTATTTATCCTTACACACATCCTGCTGTTCGCCTTTGCTTATTTCTATAAGTTCGACGGCAAGAGAAAAGCCTATTTCTATCCGCATAATAATGCTTTGGAGAGAATCTGGACTATTATTCCGGCATTGGTGTTAACCGTTTTGGTACTTATGGGTTTCTTCACCTGGAGGTCTATTTTCTACAAAATTGAGGATCCGAATAACAAGCCGATCAACATTGAAGTTACCTCATCGCAGTTCGCCTGGGCTATCCGTTATCCCGGAGCTGATGGTGTGGTAGGTTTAAAGAACTACAAGCTGATCACGGCAGAAAATGCTTTGGGTGTTGATTTCAAAGACAGGAAGGCACTGGATGATCAGATCGCCGACGAAATGGTTATTCCTGTAAATAAGCCGGTACGTCTTATTCTGACCAGTAAAGACGTTATCCACAGTTTTTATATGCCGCATTTTAGGGTTCAGCTCAATACTGTTCCTGGTATGACCAGCTACTTCGAGTTTACTCCAACGATCACCACAGAGGAGATGAAGGCGAAAACAAATGACCCTAAATTTGATTACCTGTTTCTTTGCGCCAAAATATGTGGCGATGGTCACTACAAGATGCAGCGTAAAGTTCGCGTGGTTTCGGAGCAGGAATACAAAGAGTGGGTGGCTGAGCAGCCAACGTATATTACCGATGAGCTGAGGAACAGGTACATTTCCCCTGTAATCGCTCCACCGGCTACTTCGCCAGCGTTAAACGATTCAACGTCGACAGATAGTGATACAACTGCGACTTCTACCCCAAACAATTAATATTTATACTGGATTAGCATATTATGTCAACTATATCATTACACGATACTCACCAACACGATAGCCATGACGATCATGGTCATCACAAAGAGACGTTTTTCACGAAATACGTCTTCAGTCAGGACCATAAAATGATCGCCAAGCAGTTCTTGATAACTGGTATTATCATGGCTGTGATTGCAATGATCTTATCGATCCTTTTCCGGTTACAATTGGCCTGGCCAGACAAAACTTTCCCGCTTTTGGAGAGCTTCCTTGGTAAATGGGCTGAGGGCGGCAGAATTAAGCCTGATTTCTATCTTGCGCTGGTTACTATACATGGTACCATCATGGTATTTTTTGTATTGACTGCAGGGCTGAGTGGTACGTTCAGTAACTTGTTGATCCCACTGCAGATTGGTGCACGCGATATGGCATCTCCTTTCCTGAACATGCTTTCGTACTGGTTCTTTTTTACCGCCTGCGTTATCATGATGAGTTCGTTCTTCATCCAGACTGGTCCGGCCAGTGCGGGGTGGACAATTTATCCGCCGCTGTCAGCTTTGCCAACAGCAATCAGCGGGTCCGGACTTGGTATGACGCTTTGGCTGATCAGTATGGTGCTGTTCGTTGCTTCATCGCTTATGGGTGGTATCAACTATGTGAGTACAGTATTGAACATGCGTACAAAAGGCATGGACCTTTGGAAAATGCCGCTGCCTATCTGGGCGTTTTTCCTTACCGCTATCCTGGGTATCCTTTCATTCCCTGTGTTGGTTGCGGGTGTCGTCCTTCTTATTTTTGACCGTAGTTTTGGGACAAGTTTCTACTTATCTGATATTGTTTTGGGTACACAGATTCTGCCAAATGAGGGTGGATCGCCGATTCTGTGGCAGCACTTGTTCTGGTTCCTGGGTCACCCAGAGGTATATATCGTTATCATGCCTGCCCTTGGTATCTCATCGGAAGTAATTTCGGTTAACTCAAGGAAGCCGATCTTCGGATACCATGCGATGATCTATTCACTGATCGGTATCACCGTATTGTCTTTCATTGTTTGGGGTCACCACATGTTTGTGACGGGTATGAATCCGTTGCTGGGTGGTGTGTTTATGATTACCACACTGATCATCGCTGTGCCTTCCGCTGTAAAGACCTTTAACTACCTGGCTACACTTTGGCGTGGTAATATCAAGTTTACGCCAGCTATGCTGTTCGCAATTGGCTTGGTGTCATTCTTCATCTCAGGTGGTTTGACGGGTATATTCCTGGGTAACGCATCGCTCGATATCAACCTTCACGATACTTACTTCGTTGTCGCTCACTTCCACCTGGTAATGGGTTCGGCGGCTATCTTCGGTATGCTTGCTGGTGTATATCACTGGTATCCCCGGATGTTCGGACGTATGATGAGTGCCAAATTAGGTTATCTGCATTTCTGGTTAACATTCATCGCAGCCTATCTGGTGTTCTTCCCATTACACTTCCTCGGTCTGGACGGCGTTCCGCGTCGCTACTATGCATTTACGGAATTTGAGTTTATGCAAAAATGGCTTACTGTAAACGTATTTGTAACCTGGGCGGCTATCATCGGAGCTTTAGCTCAGGTAGCATTCCTTTGGAACTTCTTCTATTCGATCTTCAGAGGAAAGCGTGCTCCTCAAAACCCTTGGGGCGCGAATACACTGGAATGGACCGCTCCTGTAGAACATATCCATGGAAACTGGCCAGGAGAAATTCCGACAGTATATCGCTGGCCGTATGACTATAGCAAGCCTGGTGCAGAAGAGGACTTTATTCCTCAGACAATTCCTTTCTCACAAACCATGAGTTCTAATATGCCGCACGATTTTGAAGGAAATCCTGAATTTGAGCGTATCCAAAGAGAGTGGGAGGAGCAGGAGAAAGCTTCAGCAGGATCAAAACTAGACTAATTTATAGTTTATAACGGGACGGGTATCTGCTGTAAGTATAAGCTTACCAGATACCCTTCTTTTTAAATTCACATATATAATGGTTCCTAAATCTGAGCGTAGATTTATCAGGCTTAACCTAATTACGATTGTAATTACCCTACTGGTTATTCTGGCAGGAGGGGTTGTGCGCAGCACGGGCTCAGGCATGGGCTGCCCGGATTGGCCAAAATGCTTCGACCAGTACGTGCCGCCTACCTCTGCCTCTCAGTTGCCGGCCGACTATAAGGAGAAATATGTGAACGGGCGTATTGCCAAGAATGAGCGTTTTGCCAAAACCCTGGAAAGGTTAGGTAAGGGGCATCTCGCTGACAGCATCAGGCATGACGAGTCGATTCGTGAACCAGAGGAATTTAATGTCGCAAAAACCTGGACGGAATATATAAACCGTCTGGTCGGAGCGCTTACAGGCATTATGCTTCTGGCGGTTGCCATCGCGTCTTTTACGTATCGTAAAACCGCGAAGCGCATCGTTGTGCTCAGCATACTGAACATTTTTGTAGTGGCTTATCAAGCTTGGCTCGGATCCATTGTCGTGTCTACCAACCTGATGCCCTGGATTGTTACTGTACACATGTTATTGGCCTTGGTAATCCTTGCCATACTCATCTACACCTATTATTACGCGAGGAAGATGAGGCAGCAGGCTGTTCTTGCTGCCGGTAAAACCGGTACATTAACAATGATACTGTTTCTGTCAATCGCATTAAGTGTTGTGCAGATCGTAGTGGGAACGGAAGTAAGGGAGGCTATCGACGCTATTGCAAAGTCACTTTTTTATGCTCAGCGCGAGACCTGGGTGGGCAAAGTAGGAACACATTTTCTATATCACAGGGACCTGGCAATCGCTGTGCTGGTCTTGAATATTATTATATATGCGATTATGAGGCGCCTGTACAAAGGTAGCAAAGAACAAATGTTCGTTGCCAATGCCGTCATGATCGTTTTGCTGATACAATTGCTCACCGGGGTGCTTCTTGCTAATTTTGCCTTACCGCCGTATGCACAGGCTATGCATATCCTTTTCAGCACCATGCTGTTCGGGCTGCAATATTATCTGTATTTATTAGTTTACAAGACAGGCAGCTTTAACCAAACGAATTAATATAAATATCTTGAAGCAGTTTTTGAAAGATTTTTCCAAGCTCATTAAGTTCAGACTTACCTTCCTGGTGGTGTTTTCTGCTTCGGTCACCTTCCTGATTGGCTCTAAGGTACCTGTAGACGGTGTTGTGCCTGGAATCAACTGGATGAACTGGCTTATCCTGATTGCGGGAGGTTTTCTGGTAACTTCGGCCGCCAATTGTTTCAACGAAGTTATTGAAGTTGACCTGGACAAGCTGATGAGCCGTACCAAGGACAGGCCTATGCCGGCCGGGCACATGACCACGGGTCAGGGACTCGTATCAGGCCTGGTGATGGGTATGTTAGGTACCTGGCTTCTGGGCAAACTAAACATAGAAACCGGGTTGCTCTCGGTATTCTCTATATTTTTATATGCCTTTGCATATACGCCGCTGAAAAGGAAATCGCCTATTGCGGTATTTGTCGGGGCTTTTCCAGGCGCCCTGCCTCCGTTGATCGGATATGTCGCCGCCCATGGCAGAATAGACGGCATTGCGGTTATCCTTTTTCTTATTCAGTTTGTATGGCAGTTCCCGCATTTCTGGTCGATCGCCTGGGTGCTGGATGACGACTATAAGAAGGCGGGATTCAGACTTCTGCCAACCACCAAAAGGGACAAGGCGAGCGCCTTTATCACATTTCTTAGTACACTGGTGCTGATACCGGTAAGTTTACTGCCTGTCTTCTACGGATTTGGCGGCTATTATATAGCCGGGGCATCGGTCATTTTCGGAGCCGTATTTGCCTGGCTGGCATTTAAAATGTGGATGAATATGGAGATGAGCAGTGCCAGAAAGGTGATGTTCTGTTCGTTCTTTTACCT
Source organism: Pedobacter faecalis (assembly GCF_030182585.1). Classification (NCBI taxonomy): domain Bacteria; kingdom Pseudomonadati; phylum Bacteroidota; class Sphingobacteriia; order Sphingobacteriales; family Sphingobacteriaceae; genus Pedobacter; species Pedobacter faecalis. The sequence goes on from NZ_JARXOW010000001.1 coordinate 2,738,970, forward strand.
GCCGGTTGTACAACTGGTATTATTGTTTGATTTTATAAATAAATAGATATGGTACATACATTAGACAAGCAAAATGAGGGGTTAGGGGAAGGGATGGATATGAAACCAAAGAAGTTTATTCTTTGGCTGTTTGTCGTGTCTTCGACAATTATGTTCGGTGGCTGGACAAGTTATTACATCGTATTCTCGGCGGCGAAAGGTAAAGGGCATGGCCTGGTGCTTCCGGAGCTGTTTACTTACAGCACAATCGTACTGGTTGTAAGCAGTGCCTGTTTGTTTCTGGCTTCCCGTGCCCTCAAGTCGGGAGCACTGGGTAAGCAGCGCGTATGGTTGTGGATCACCTTGATTCTGGGCCTTGTTTTTGCATATATGCAGTTTTCTGCCTGGCGCGTCCTGGTAGACACCGGGGCATTTCTGACGAACAATAATGCCGCTATCTCCATGATCTACATTGTGTCGGGCTTTCACCTGCTGCACATCGTTGCCGGCATCGCGCTGATGGTATCTGCACTCGCCGGATCGTATGGACAGATCAGCGCGGAGCGACGCAAATACCGCATGGATATAGCATCCATATTTTGGCATTTTATAGATATATTGTGGATATATCTGTATGTTTTTTTACTTTTGAACAGTTAGATTTTTTAACAAATTATTACTAAACATAAAATGAGTTCATTATCACAGTTGGATCAGGTAAAAACTACTCCATGGAGTGGAGGCCGCTCACCTTGGTCGGTAGAGTACGGCAAAATAATGATGTGGTTTTTCCTTGTTTCCGATGCCTTTACCTTCTCGTCATTATTGATCTATTATGGAGCTCAGCGCTTCAGTAAATTTACATGGCCTGATCCGGATCTGGTATTTCAGTCTATACCCGGTATAACCGACAGCGGCGCCCCCTTGGTGTTCGTAGGTATTATGACTTTTATCCTGATTATGAGTTCGGTAACAATGGTACTAGCTGTTGAAGCAGGACACAGGGGTGCTAAACGGGAAGTGATCTGGTGGATGGTAGCTACCATTATTGGTGGTTTCATGTTCCTTGGCTGTCAGGCTGCAGAATGGACCCACTTGTTCCACGAAGGGTTTGGCTGGGGCAAAATCCCGAACATGGAGACGCTGAGTCACTTGTTTAACGGTGAGGTGGACACGGTAGCTGCACAGCAATTCTCGAACCTTTTCTTTACGATCACGGGTTTTCACGGTTTCCACGTATTCAGCGGTGTCATCATCAATATCATTATTCTTTGCATGACGATCAATGGCACGTTTGAGAGACGCGGCCATTATCTAATGGTTGAAAAAGTAGGCTTATACTGGCACTTTGTGGACCTTGTATGGGTATTCGTATTTACATTCTTCTATCTTGTTTAATCTTCAAAAATTATGTCACAAATACATACAGACCACGCTAATGAATCGCATGCACACGAAGAGCATGCTGGACTGGACAAAAAGAGAATCTGGCAGGTATTCGGTATTCTGTTGCTGATCACTGTAATTGAATTTTTTATAGCACTTTGGGTTCTTCCAAAAGGTTATATGTCTCACGGTGTTGGAAACTTCATCTACATCGCCTTAACGATTCTGAAAGCCTATTATATCGTTGCTTACTTCATGCACCTGAAATATGAGAAAGTCGGACTGCAGCTGTCGCTGACACTGTCTTTCATTTTCATCATATATTTTATCGTCCTGATGCTTATTGAGGGCGATTATCTGCGCGTGCATATGGGCTAGGCGATGAATAATAAAACTTCATTAAAAAAAGTATTAATCCTGGTAACCATATTGGCGGTGCCAGGATTTTTATATTATATCCTTCAGGATCAGGGAAAGAACAGGTACAGGCCTTTACCGCGTTTTCACCCGGTAAAGATTGGCGGAAGCTTCCATTCAGAGCGGGGCAAGCTGATACCGGACACCATATTTCACAAGGTTGGTGATTTTAAATTTTTAAATCAGAAGGGCGATACCTTAAGCTGGGCGAATTATGGGGGCGATATTACAGTGTTCAACCTGTTTTACACCTGGGGTCATACCGACGGACTGAAAGCAGTGAACGGCGTAGTGCAGATGCTGAATAAAGCGTACGAGAGAAATCCGCGTATAAGATTTGTGAGCCTTTCCATTGATCCTGCAGCAGACCGTCCGGATCGTTTGCGCATTTACGCAGACAGCCTGAACGCTATGCCTGGAAAATGGAATCTGGTGACCGGTGATAGTGCCCAGGTTTTCAAGTTTATCAACGAGCAGTTGTTTGTTGATGCAGCAACGGCTTATGGCCGCGGCGGCAAACAGTTTTCCTACGGGAACATGCTTGTACTGGTTGACCCCAACCGGCAGATCAGGGGCTACTACGAGGCCTATAATCATGAAGCAGTGGCAAGGCTGAATGACGAGATTAAAGTTTTACTTGCCGAAGTTTTAAGAAATACAAAAGATGGAAGGTAGCCTTCAAACTCCCCCGATGAATTCAAGCGATAAGCTTTTTTCTAAACTCATATGGATCGTAACTGCAGTTGTGCTGCTGGTTGTTATAGCGCTTAAGCTTGTACCGCCACCGGAAGCGAAGCCTTCCTTTATCTATATCCTTCCGCACCTTATTGGTGCCATTAATGCCACATGCTCGGTTTTACTTATGGTATCCTTCATATTCATCAAGCGCAAGAACATTCAGGCACATAAGGTGACTAATGTGATTACCTTCATTTTGTCAGCTATCTTTCTGATTTTCTATATCCTGTTTCACTTGTACGAAAAGGACACACGTTTTGGTGACGTGGATCATGACGGGCTGCTTTCTGCAACTGAACTCGCGGCGGTGGGCGCGACAAGGTATTTCTACTTCTTCATATTGTTGACGCATATATTACTGGCGATTATTGTGCTGCCGTTGATTTTGATCAGCTTCCTAAGAGGATTCAGTATGCAGATAGAGCGGCATAAAAAAATTGTAAGATGGGCTTTTCCGGTATGGCTTTATGTGGCAGTGACGGGAGTCATCGTATATCTGATGATCTCGCCATACTATAACTTTTAGGGCTTGCTGTTCTCGCTTAAACGGCAATCTCTGGCATTTTAATTGTCGCCAATAATATAGCGGCCGCACGCCCTGCTTTATAATGGGCGGCCTATTCTGTGACCGGGAAATTCTGCTTAGCATAGTAGCATATGACTCCAAAAAAGGAAACTATATTAACTGGGAAAGATTTGCTTTTGCTAATAGAACAGGGTAATAAAACCCTTTTCACGGATTTCTATTCATCGAATTTTAAACGGATGATCCTGGTGGCGGATAAGTATGTAAAGGACACAGCCGTTGCGGAAGAAATCGTGCAGGATGTATTTCTTAAACTATGGGAAGACAAAGGGATGATTGAAACTATTAAGTCCGTCCGTTCCTATCTCTATAGAAGCGTTGTAAACGCAAGTATTAACTACGTCAACCGGCAAAAAAACATGGAACGGCACCATCTTCAGATAGCCGAGCAACTCACCGAAGCACAAATTGAAGAGGATGATCTTAAAAATGAGATGATCGTGCTACTTTATGAGGAAATAGAACTGCTGCCTGAAAAATGCCGGGAGGTGTTCAAATTAAGCAGGCTTGAGGGGTTAAAGTACCGAGATATTGCAGCTAAACTTGATATATCTGAAAAAACGGTAGAAAGTCACATGGGTAATGCGTTAAAAATTCTTCGTGCGCGTGTTTTGAAGCGATCGGAGGAGCGGGGGCGAGGAGAACATCCGGTATTTTTGCTTTTATTGGCATTGTATCTATATTAAAAGACGCACAACCGTCAAAAAGCGCCGTCTTCAAAAAAAAACAAAAAATTTCCGGGCGAACTAAGGGTTTTTTAGAAGTCGTTTGTCATCTATGAAAACTAAACCACTTGCCAAACAAATCAGAACTCGAAATCGCTGTCCTACGGCATCTCAATGATCCTGAAGATACAGCCCTTAAGAACGAAGTTGACCGACTCCGGGCAATTTCCATTGAAAACGACCACTTTTATCAAGATTATAAAAGTCTGTGGCAGGCATCTGAACATGCCCGCCGACTTGAAGGCCTAAGTAAAGATGCTGTTGTCAATTTCCAGCATAAGCTAGGGGAGCCTGGAAATCATGTGGGCATCAGGCATTTCGCATGGATCAGAGTCGCCGCAGCAGTTATTATCCTTACTACGTTCGGTTTGTGGGTTTATAACAGGAATACTGCGGCAGTTTACCTCACTAAAGAAACTAGTGCACAAATAGACTCCATAAGGCTTAGCGACGGAAGCTTGGTAGCCCTGGCACCTCATACGGCCTTAAGTTACCCTCAGGAATTCGAAGACAACCACAGGCAGGTGGAATTGTTGCGCGGTAAAGCGTTCTTTAAGGTCGCTAAAGACACTCGGAGGCCATTTGAAATAGCCATACGCAGCGCCCAGATAAAGGTACTTGGCACATCGTTCAATATCAACTACGACACATCAAAGATTGAGCTGGCCGTTAAAACCGGTCGGGTAATGTTCAGGCCTAACAGTAAAAGCAGCTCATCTATTCTTGGCGCTGGCGAGGGGATCAAATATGACTATGCAGCAAATACCATACAGGCTCAGAACGGATCGAATGCCAATGCATGGATAACCCGTGAACTCCATTTCGTGGATATGCCTATGGACGAGGTATGCAAACAGCTTAGTGATTACTATGGAAAGAACATCGTGTTACACGACAGCATAAGGAACATCAAGAAATTCAATGCGAGATTTAAAGACGTTAGCCTTAACGACGCGCTTAACCTGCTCCGGGAAACCTACCCTATACAGATCGAACAACACGGCGAAACCATTATTATCAAAAACCTTAACTAACCTACAAACCACTTAATTATTCTTTATGGAGAAACATTACAAAAAGCACATGCGGAAGTTTAAGTATCGCTTGAAGGCCATACTTTGCCTTGCGATTTTTTCTGTCTCACTGCTAAGGGCCGAAGGTGTGCAGCCTGTCGGACTTAAAGAGGAGAGACTAGACAACTACCTCAAAAAGATTGAGCTTGCCTACCAGGTAAGCTTCGTTTTCGACGCTACCCAAATCAACAAAGCGATGACAATTAACGCGCCTCAGCGATTGATATCTATTACCTCCGATCTGATACCACTTAAAGAGAAAGGGATTAACTACAACATTGTTGGGAAACAGGTAATCCTTAAAAAAGCTGAGATCAGGCCTGTAGTTGCCAAGGATATCGTCGTGAAGGGGAAGGTCATTTCCGGGGCCGACAACACGCCGCTTCCAGGAGTAAGTGTTGTCGAAAAAGGTGCCGCTTCCAATGGTATAGCAACCAATAGCGAGGGCCTTTATCAAATACGTGTAAGAGAGGGCGCAACGCTGATTTTTGCTTATATTGGTTTCAAAGCGCAGGAAGTACCGGTCAATGGCCGAACCACGATCAACGTAACGCTGGAAGAAGACGAAGGTCAGCTGAAAGAAGTTAACATCGTTTCTACCGGTTTCCAGAACATTCAGAAGAAGCTGTTTACCGGAGCTGCCGCAAGTATCAGCGGAGCAGATGTTAAGCAGGACGGTGTAGTCGACATCAGCCGTATGCTTGAAGGTAAAGTAGCCGGTGTGTCGGTACAGAACGTATCTGGCACCTTTGGTACGGCGCCTAAGATCCGGGTACGTGGTGCTACCTCTATCTCTGGTGAGAACAAACCCTTATGGGTAGTGGACGGGGTAGTCCTAGAAGATATCGTGAATATCTCGAACGACCAGCTTTCGAGCGGCGACGCCACAACACTGCTGGGTTCGTCTGTGGCAGGTATCAATGCCGATGACATAGAAAGCTTTAACATTCTGAAAGACGCATCAGCTACCGCATTATACGGAGCAAGAGCTATGAACGGTGTGGTGGTTATCACCACGAAAAAAGGACGGGCCGGAAAAACTACGGTAAACTATAGCGGTAACTTTTCGTCGTTCCTTAAGCCAGATTATAGTACTTATAATATCATGAACTCGGCCGACCAAATGTCGGTTTATGCGGAGATTGCCCGTAAAGGCGGACTTACCGCCAATATCGTGAACGGTATGACAGGAGGTGTCTACGCAAAGATGTACCAGAAAATCAACGAGTACAACGAGTCTACAGGACAGTTTGGCGTCCCAAACACTACAGAAGGCCGGGCAGCGTTTTTAAAGCGGTATGCAAGAGCGAATACCGACTGGTTTGATGTGTTGTTCCAGAACTCATTCGTTCAGGAGCACTCTGTAAGCATCTCGTCTGGTTCCGAAAAGTCGCAGCACTATTTCTCCGTAGGCTATTACAACGATAACGGCTGGACCATCGCAGATCAGGCCAAGCGGTATACCATGAACCTTCGCGGTAACTATAACCTGCTTCCAAACCTTACCTTAGGTATCCTTGGAACCGGTGCATTGCGTCAGCAAACAGCTCCTGGTACACTAGGACGTACAAGCAACGTTGTGGAAGGAAAGTACACCCGCGACTTTGACATCAACCCTTTCAGTTATGCCCTTAACACAAGCAGAACCATCACGCCTTACGATGAGCATGGAAACCTGGAGTATTTCACCAGAAACTATGCTCCTTTCAATATTATAGAGGAGCTTGACAATAACCAGATCGACCTGGATATGCTCGATGCTAAATTGCAGGGCGAACTGAGTTACAAGTTTCTTAAAGATTTCGAGTTTAAATCGGTAGGTGCCCTGCGTTATGTCAAAACCACAAGGGAACACAAGATAACCGAGTTCTCTAACATGGCCAATGCCTACCGCTATGCGCCTAACTCGACCATAGCGAATGCTAACATCTATCTGTATGATGACCCGGACTATCCGGAGATCATCGACAAGGAAAGCGTACTGCCGCAGGGTGGTTTTTACAACCGTAACGACGACTTCCTGTACAGCTATGACATCAGGAACCAGGTCGACTGGAGACACGAATACGGCAATCATGCAGTAAGTGCCTTTATCGGTCAGCAAACCAAATATGCCGATCGCCAGAACAGCTTTAATAACGGCTATGGCTATCAATACGATAAAGGCGGCGTGCCGTTTACCGACTACCGTATTATCAAGATGCTCCTGGAGGGCAATTATAACTATTACGGCATGGATCAGTTTTTTGATCGCTATGCTGCATTCTTCGCAAACGCCAGTTACGCATACAAGTCTAAATACGTGTTCAACGGAACATACCGTTACGACGGAAGTAACAAAATGGGTCAGTCGAGAACCGCCCGATGGCTGCCAACCTGGACATTGAGTGCTGCCTGGAACATTGACGAGGAAGACTTCATGAGGCAGTTCGATAAGATCAGCTATCTCAAGCTGAGGGGAAGTTATGGTCTTACCGCCAGTGTGGGAAGCGCAACGAATTCAGCGATTGTGCTTAACAACAGTACAACGCTTCGACCCCGCCTTTCTGAAGTGGAGCCAAGAATTGTGCTGTCTAGCCTTGAAAACTCAGAGCTAACCTGGGAGAAGCAGTACGAAGGGAACATTGGTCTGGACCTTGGTTTACTGGCCAACAGGTTAACCTTCTCTGCCGATGTTTACAGACGTAACGGTTTTGACCTGATCGGAGACATTCGGACATCAGGAATTGGTGGCGAAGCGGAGAAAAGTGCAAACTATGCCGACATGGTATCGAACGGTGTTGAATTTACATTAGGCGGCTCGCCGGTAAAAACGACTAACGTCACCTGGTCATCTAACCTTACTTTTGGTTACAACAAAAACAAGATCACCAACCTTAAAAACCTGCCGAGGATTTATGACCAGATCATTCCGGAAGGTGGACCGGCTCAGAATGGCGCTGTAAGGGGACTGTATTCAATCGATTTCAAGAGATTGAATGGTCTGGGTGTGCCTACCTTTGTAGACGAGAATGGGGAAGTCACAAACAGCGTTTATGTTCAGAGCAACATCATTGACTACCTGAAGTATGAAGGGCCGGTAGACCCAACCATTACTGGAGGCTGGACCAATAACCTGCGTTACAAGGATCTTACTTTCTCCTTCCATGTTTCTTATCAGGCGGGTAATAAGATCAGGCTGAACAATGTGTATTCGGCAAGCTATTCAGATTTCGAGGCGCTGCCAAGGGAGTTTTTAGACAGGTTTACGCTTCCATTGGATGAGAACTATACCAATGCCCCATCTATCGCAGATTACCTGCTCAGGAGTACACTGAGCGGAAGCTATCCGTATACCGCATACAACTACTCCACAGAGCGTGTTGCTGATGGGTCTTTCGTTCGGTTAAAGCAGGTTTCGATGATGTACGGATTACCAAAAGCGCTATCAAATTCAATCGGGGTTAACTCACTTTCGCTTAAACTTCAGGCCAACAACCTGTGGCTCATCTATGCCGACAAGAAATTAAAAGGTCAGGATCCGGAATTCTTTAGTTCCGGAGGCGTGGCATTACCGATACCAAGACAGTTCACCTTGTCACTAAAAGTTGGGATTTAATTAGAAAATACTATGAAAAAATATATCATTTATCTTTTTGTGCTGCTTATATCAGTAAGCACAGGCTGTAAAAAGTATCTGGAACAGGCGCCCGATCAGCGCTCCACACTAAACAGTCCGAGTAAAATATCAGAGCTTCTGGTTACCGCCTATCCGCGGGGTAACTATGCGCTTGTAGCCGAAGCTATGTCAGACAACCCTATCTTCAACAGCGCCTCCGGGCTCGACCGTGCGATCAACAGAAATGGTTATTTCTGGGAGCGTATTGAAGACGATCAGCAGGATTCGCCAGATTACTATTGGAACAGTTGCTACACTGCCATAGCCGCTGCCAACCAGGCGCTTGATGCCATTGAGAAGTCAGACAATCCGTCGAGTTATACGGCCCAACGTGGCGAAGCGCTTGTGGCAAGAGCTTATGCGCATTTCATGCTGGTTACGTTCTATTCAAAACCGTATGATAAAGTTTCTTCAGAAACTGATCCCGGTGTTCCGTATGTAACCGAGCCTGAAAATGTCGTATTCAAAAATTATGAGCGTAAAACTGTAGCATATGTTTACGCACAGATTGAAAAGGACCTCCTTGAGGGTATGCCGCTGATTAACGACAACTACAGCGTTCTGGCATATCACTTTACCCGTAAGGCGGCTTATGCTTTTGCAACCCGGTATTACTTGTTTAAGAAAGAAGCAGACAAAGTAATTGAGTATGCCAACCTTGCTTTCCCGGCAAATAATTTTGCTGCGAACTTTCGCCCATGGAATTCCTATGCAGGCTTCAGCGGCTCCACGGAGATCGCTCAGGCTTTTAACAGCGCAGCTAATCCGGGCAACCTGTTGCTGGGCGAAACCACTTCATGGGCACAGCGCTACTATGCCCGAGGCATTTTCTCACTTAGCCAGAACCGTTTAAGGTCAATTATAGCCCCTATAGGCACCACACTCAGCAGTTTCCGTATTTACTCGTTCTCATCAACATTCTACTTTGTGCCTAAGTTTTACGAGCATTTTGTGCGCAACAGTATTAACGCTACCACTGGTCGCGGCTACGTGATGATGCCACTACTAACCACGGAGGAAGTTTTGCTGAGTCGTGCAGAAGCCTATATTATGCAGGATAAGTACGCCGACGCGCTTACCGACATCAATACTTTATTTAGCGCCCGTATTACGAACTATTCGCCAAGCACCCACAATCTGACTGATGCGAAGATTAAGGCGTTCTATGACGGAGTCACTAACGATACAAAGCAGGCCTATATCAATGCTGTGCTAGATGTAAGGAGAGCCGAATTCCTACACGAAGGTATCCGCTGGATGGATATCCTGAGACATAAGCTGGTCGTTAAGCGCGACGATGCTAACGGTTTCACCGCTACCCTTACTGAAGAAGACAACAGAAAACAGTGGTTACTCCCTGCAGAGGTGGTGCTCTCGGGAATTGAACAAAACCCACGCTAACATCAAAAAATATAATCATGAAAAATCTATATATATTATTGTCAGTTTCACTACTCAGCGTAATGGTGAGCTGTAAAAAGGAGAAGGAGAATCTGGACAGGGAGATTGTGGGTCTTGGAGGTGAGACGATTATAGAGTCGGCCCTCGACAAATGGTTGCTCGACAACTTCACTACGCCTTACAACATCTCTGTTAAATACCGCTGGGACGGTACAGAATACGATGTGTCGAAGACGTTGACTCCGCCGAAACTCGAAAAAGTTCAGCCACTTATGGAGGTGGTTCGTTCCTCCTGGATCGATCCTTATACTGCACAGGCCGGACAGGATTTCATCAAGAAATATGCGCCTAAAAACTATGTACTGGTTGGCAGCTACCAATATAATGCGGGCGGTACAGTAACCCTTGGAGAAGCAGAGGGCGGTATAAAGGTGACTTTGTTCAACGTCAACAACTTCGTGAAAACCGATAGAGCGGTGTCAAAAAGAGTATTGAAAACCATTCACCACGAGTTTACCCACATTCTAAATCAAACCATTACTTATCAAAAGGAATTCCCGCGTGTAACACCTGCAGGTTATACAGGCGACTGGAACAACAGCCCCAGCTTTGCGCCGGCAGGATTTATTTCTCAATACGCGCAGGCATCACCAGGTGAAGATTTTGCGGAGATGGTGTCTATCATGTTAACCGAGGGCAGGTCTGGTTACGAAGCTATTTTAAAGGCAAATACTACGGCATCGGCTGTTACTTCAATCAGGGCTAAGGAAGATATGGTGGTTGCTTATTTCAAGCAAACCTGGGGTATTGATTTCTATACATTGCAAACGCGTGTGCAAAAGGAACTTGGGCAGTACGCGCCTGCAAACCTCACAACCTATTTAGGTTTTGGCAAAACGTTTACCACCCTTAACATTAATCCGGCGGTTGCCAATGAGATGTCGGCCGACTTCCAAACTGCGTACAACAATTCAAAAGCAGCGTTGCTTGGCATTAACTCTACAGCAAAATACGAACTGGACAATATAACTCTTGCTTTTACCAGCGCTACAGAAATGCAATTGAAGCTTAATTTCCATGCCACGGCCGGAACTGCGGCTGGTACCAATTATGTGGCCTTGTTTACGCATTCTTATACCACTACAGGTAATCAGGTAAGATTCACGTATGTGTCGCGCGATGCAAATGCTAACGTCATCGCTGCTTCTGTAGCGCCGCTGACCGGTTATTTTACCGCAAGCCCATTCCTGATCAACTACTTCTACCCAACAGATATGAAAGCAGAATTTGGTGGCTTAGTTAGAACAACAGATGCAAATTCATTCACCTACGGAGCTTTAACAAACTAACATTATGAAAAGAATTTATTTGTTTTTGATATTGGCGATAGGTGTTATTGCCGGTTGTAAAAAAGATACAGATCCGATCTTTGCCGATCCGGACACGCGTCTGGCAGCTGCACTCGCCGAAGACCAGGCGAAGCTGCTTTCTGCAGAACATGGTTGGAAGGCTACAATTTATCCCTGGGGGGGAAAGGGGTTCTCCTATTATTTTAAGTTCACCGCGGATGGGAAGGTGAGCATGCTTTCAGATTTTAACAGTACGTCTGCATCTACTGTGCAGGAAAGTACTTACCGTCTGAAAGCCTTGCAACGGCCCACGCTGATCTTCGACACTTACAATTACCTCCACCTGGCGGCAGATCCTGACGGTAGCATAAGCGGGGGAACGAATGCCACAGGTCTGGCCTCAGATTTTGAATTTGCGTTTACCGAGACAGTTGGCGATACTTTGAAATTTGAGGGCACATACAACGGCAATCTGATGAGTATGGTAAAATTGAGCGCCGCAGAGGCGCAAAGCCTGGTGAACGGAGGGTTAAAATCCATGATGGATGCGAACGCCGCATATAACACCGCAAACAGAAATCCTTATATAACTTTTTCTGACGGGGTCAAGGGTGCGCTGACCATTGACGCGGCCACCAAAACCTTGAAAATGACATATTTGAATGCTGACAACAGCATTGAGACACAGTTGGCTAGATTCGCTTTCAACGTGAACAAGCTGAGCCTGAGTAATTACATCAAGTATGGCGATTTTTCGTTCAATGAGCTGCTGTGGGATGCGGAAAGCAAATCCTACAATGTGATGTCGGGAACGACAAAAGTCAATGTAGTCAATTCACCAACGCCACTTACTCCGTTAACCTTAATGTTTGGTTACCCCAATTCTTTTGCGTACAGAAAAATTACGATACCAGCCGCCGGGTTGCCAGCAGGAGTAACATCGGGCTTCACTGCGGTGTACAACTCCATGGTGAGTTTGTTTGTTGCTTCCGGAAGAACGATTAGTTCAACTACGTTTACGTTAACAAGTAACAACACCTTAACGGTAGATGTTAATTATGCTTCCTCAACACCGTTTGTAGCCAGCGCAACTTACACCTATACCAGGGTAGGCGATACATTTACATTGAGCGCACCGGTATACAGTGCAAACTGGACTACCAGGGCGGTTCAGATAGCACCATTGAACAATTATATGCTTTCGGGGCCATTCAAAATTGACTGGGTTAGTTCGTCGAACCCAGCAGTTACCAACCCCTTGGGTGGCTTCTATAGAACAGCAGATCCGTCATCATTTATATACGGATTTTTGTAATCTGATTGGAGATCAGTGAAAAGGAGACCTAACCTGGTCTCCTTTCTTATTTCTTTCGTATATTTACCACATGAAAAAGATAGTCTATATCTTCTTTTGTGTATTGTTGCTGTCGGCAGCTTCTGCAAAACAAGCTTCAGCGCAGTGCGCCATGTGCAGCGTTAATGCGGAGCAAAGCGTAAAAAACGGCAATACCCAGGGTAAAGGTCTCAATTCAGGTATCTTGTATCTTTTAGCTATTCCCTATCTGCTTATATCGGGTATGGGCATATTATGGTATGTGAAATACCGTAAAAAAACGACAGGATATGCCGGAAACATCTAAGTTTTACGCTATTGTAAACGCCAAATGCCCCCAGTGCAGACGAGGCGATATCTTTACAGGCAGTTTATACGGCTTCAACATACAACGCACGAGGGAAACCTGCGAGCACTGCGGTCAGCGGTTTGAGATCGAGCCCGGATATTTCTATGCGGCCATGTATGTCAGTTACGCCATGAACGTTGCCGAAATGGTTACCCTGGCTGTAGCAACCTATGTTTTTTCGGGGGGTGATCTCAGTTATGAATCTTTGTGGCTTTATCTTACCGTTATCTTGGTAGGCTGTCTGTTGCTGGCGCCTTTCAATTACCGTTATTCGAGGGTGCTGCTGTTGCATTTGCTCTCACCGAAAATATCGTATAAACCCCAGTATGATAAGCCATGATCAGGCCTGAAAGTTTACAGTTTATTGCAGACGTTGCAGAAAATAACGACCGGGAGTGGTTTGCTGAAAACAAACACCGGTATGAGGATGCCAAGGCCAATGTCCTCGCCTTCGTTGAGCAGCTTATTCCCGAACTTGCAGCGGTTGATCCGGAGTTTCCCCTGGATACGCCTGCTAAAAAGTGCCTTTTGCGTATCTATCGGGATGTACGTTTCAGTAAAAACAAAGACCCGTATAAAACCAATTACGGGATCTCTTTTACTGCCAAAGGCAAAGGTACTCCCCAACCCGGATACTATCTGCACATTCAGCCCGGCGAATGCTTTTTTGCAGCAGGCTTCTGGATGCCCGAAAGTCATGTATTGAAAAAGATACGTGAAGAAATTGACTACAACACCACCGAGTTTCTGGAGATCATTGATGCGCCTGAATTTCGCAAACGCTTTAGTTTGAGCGACGAAGACAAGCTGAAAACGGCTCCGAAAGGCTATGAGGCCAGTCACCCCCAGATTGAATTGCTTAAACTGAAGAGCTTTATAGCCATTTATCCGTTAAAAGAGAAAGACTTTCTGCAGCCAGCAATCGTGGATAAGTTGAAAACTGCGTTTGAAGCTGTATATCCTTTTATGCTATTTTTGAGGAATGCCGTAGTACAATAGTGCGGGCACACACTCAAATGAAACCAACAACCAGATGAAAAAGATCAGTTTTCTATTATTTGCCGTGATGATGGCAAGTGCATTCAGTTCCTGCGTTATCTTATCGCCCAAAAAGTACAAATCACTGCTTGCTAAACAAGATTCTTTAAGTGCAGGGTGGACGGAAGCCCAGGCTAAAAACGAAAGTCTTGAAAACCTCATATATCGTTTACGGCGTGACACTACGGGTTTAAACAGTGCCCTGGCCGAGCTCAGAAACCGTTATACCGAGATGGACAGCAACTACGCCAAGCTGCGCCAGAACAGTTCGAACGAGATCAATAAATTGTCGGGCGACCTGAAACGACGTGAGCAGCGACTCAAGGAGGTAGAGGAGATCCTGCGCAAGCGCGATGAGGCAACCAACCAACTTAAAGAAAAACTACAGCAGGCTCTGCTCGGATTTGCCAAGAGCGGACTTACTGTCGAGATCAGGAACGGAAAGGTATACGTTTCGCTTACCGATAAACTATTGTTCCCCTCAGGAAGCATCATTATCGATGAAAAAGGCCGTCAGGCATTGAGTCAGCTGGCCGAGGTGCTCAAGCAGCAGCCCGAGATCAACATCGCGGTAGAAGGCCATACAGATTCTCAAAAGATCACCAACCTGGGGCAGATCAAAGACAACTGGGACTTAAGTGTACTGCGGTCAACCTCCGTGGTCAGGTATCTTACCGAAGTGAGCAAAGTAGAAAGCGTACGCATGACCGCTACAGGTAAGGGCGAATACCAGCCTCTTGCCGAAAATACGAGCGCGGAAGGACGCAGCCGAAACCGCAGGATCGAGATAGTGCTGTCGCCTAAACTCGACGAACTCTATGAATTGATTAAGCAATAAGCTTAAACGTATTCCATAAGCGTTCTGAAGGCTACGAATTTGTTTTCATACCGGTCTGTAAGTTCTGCTTGCAGACCGGGTGCAAAACGTTGCTGGTAGTCGTTATACTCCTCCATATTCTCCGCAACATACTGTGCGCAATAGGTTACCCCCTCATTCGGCGAATCGAGCACTCTCAGGAGCCTGCTAGATACAAACTTGCCGGTGGCCAGCACTTTAGGGATATGATCTTCCTGCATCCACCGGAGCCAGTCGGCCGCAATATCTTCTTCAATAATAATGGTAACGTTGTATAAAAGCATGTGGTAAAGATAGCGACTAAGTCTCAATATTGTCGCCCCGAAGTTTACGGAAGCGCTTCCTGGCTTCGTCCGCAAGCAGGCTGCCCGGATGCTCGTTGATAAGTCGCTCGTACAGCAGCCTGGCCTGTTCCGGCTGCTGCAGGTCTTTCTCGTAGAGACCGGCCAGGGTAAACAGCGCATCGTCCGCCCAGATGCTTTGATTGCCCAGGCCAATGAGCGCCTTAAGCACTTTCTCTGCCTCACGCAGTTCGCCGGTGCTGATGTAAATGGCCGACTTGGCCATCAGTATGTCGTCGGCCAGGCTGTTTTGCGGGAAGGCTTTGCCGATACTGTCCAGCTTCGCAAGCGCCTGCTGACGCAGGTTTCTAAACTCGAGCATCTTCGCATCCGCGTACATCTTCAGCGCGCTGCTGTCTGCCGGGTTCTGCAGGTTGTCTGAAATAAGCAGGCTCAGATTAAGGGCATCATTTGCCATCAACTGGGAAGTCGAAGCCTTCAACACATCGGCCTGCGAGCGTGCATAGTCGAAATTTCCCTGGTAAAAAGATAACCGCGCGGAACGGAAACGGGCCTCGCTGCTTACGGGCTGCCCTTCAAACTGCTTCGATACCTGTTCATACACCAGGAAAGCCTCCCATGGCTGGTTGGTCAGCACATAAATGTCTCCCAGATCAAGCTTGATTTCAGCAAGCAGCAAAGGCCTGAGCTGCGGCACAGCAAGTGCTTCCTCTAAAGTCCTTTCCGCTGCTTTGAGATCCTTAACATAATGCGCCTGCAGGTTGGCCAGTTTCTTCATGGCAAATACTGTCTGCGCCGTCTTGCCGAATTCGTTGATCAGCGTATCATATTGAGCCGCCAGCGTCAGAATATCCTTCCGTTCAAACTTACCCGAAACAGCCAGCTCGTATTTGGTTTCAATGAGCCCGATCCTGGCCTGGATGAAGTAAGGGTTTTCGCGGCCCTTTGCCGTCAGATATTCAAAAGCTTTTATAGCAGTGTGGTAAGCCTTGTTGCCCAAAAAAGTCGAAGCCGCATGAAACAGCGGCGTTCCGTCGCCCTTCAGCCGTTTATCGAGTGCGATCAGCTGCTTTAATACCATCTCATACTCCTGCAACTGCATATATTGCCAAATAAGCAATTGCGTAAGCGCTTCAGCGTCCGGGTTTTTTTGTAATTTCTTGAGGAGCGCCGATTGAAGCGTAAGAAAATCACTGCGTTCACTGAGGACGGTCGACAATACACTCTCTGCCTGAGGCAAAAGTTCAGGTTCTTCCTCGAGTACGTTGAGGTATTCGCCAATCAGCATGTACTTGTCTTTACGAAAGCGGTAAACACTCACTAGTTCGTAATGAAAGGCCATGGGGTTATTGAGTATTTTTCGTCCCTGCAGCAAGGTGGATACGCTCTGGTCGTACGCCTGAAAACTATTGAAGATATTAGAAAGCTCGCGTATCCGAAGCTCGTTTGCCGGCAGGTCGTTGATCACAGAAGCAAAGGTCCGGTTTGCTGCCTCCGCCGAACCTTTCTCTAGCTGCAGCCTGCCCAGCGCAATGCGGTAGTGCGGGTTTTTTGCATCCTGTTTCAGCAGTTTTTTAGTCAGCCTCTCTACCTCCTCCAGTCTTTTCAGTTTAAACAGGGCGTTAACGTAAAAATCATAGATCTGATCGTTTCCCGAGCGTGCAAAGGCCTGTTCAAAAAGCCGTGCGGCTTCGTCAAATTCGCCCCGATGATAGTGCTCATAAGCCTGCATCTCGCCGGTGTTCTGCTGCGCAAAGCAGCATAGCGAGGACATCCATATGCACAGCGTAACAATGAGATTTTTCATATTCGAAGGGAATTCTTAAAATTACAAATTACAAAAGCAAAGTAACAATATTAGTGTAGAGTAGCTATACCAAACTGATGATGCGTAGTTTTGTCGGGCAGAAAGTATGAGCAATCTGAAAAAATATATCTTATTGGTCCTGGCGGTATTTGCCATAGGCTGCCAGCAAAGGCAGGAGATGGAAAGGTTGCCGGTCGACGCCTTTTTTAAGGCGCAGGACAGGACCAGCTACCGGATATCACCGGATGGGCTCAACCTGGCTTACCTCAAGCTGGAAAACAGAAATCAGAATCTGTACGTGGAAGACATCCAGACAGGCAAGGCCAGGAAAATCACCAACCTGAAGGATAGGGATATCGGATTTTACTTTTGGGTGGACCAGGACGAGCTGATCTATTTCAAGCAAACCGACCCGCTAAAGAAATTGTCTGATATTTTCATCGTCAACAAGGACGGAAAAGACACGCGCCAGCTTACCAGCAACGAGCGTGGGCAGATCAAAATTTTGGAAGACCAGCTCATCGACGACCAGTATATCCTGATCTCGTCCAACAAACGCGATTCAACAGTTTTTGATGTTTACCGCCTCAATGTGCGTAGCGGCACTATGGAAATGGCCGCCCAAAACCCGGGAAACATTACAAGCTGGACTACAGATGCCGAGGGGAAGCTCCGCCTGGCCACAAGCAGCGACGGGATTAACGAAACCCTGCTGTACCGGGAAAGTGAGCAGAGCAGTTTTAAACCAGTAATTACCAATAACTTCAAAACAGCCTTCAGGCCGGTAGCCTTTGCCTTCGGAAGTTCCCACGTTGTATACGCCATTTCCAGCATAAACCGCGATAAAAGTGCTTTGGTAGAATTCGATTGCCGTACAGGCAAAGAGATCCGGCAGGTGTTTGCCAGCGACACACTGAATATCACCGACGCCCAATACTCCCGGAAAAAACGGAAGATCGCCTTCGTGGTGTATCAAACCTGGAAAAAGGAAAAGCATTACCTCGACGATTCTGTGAAGGCACTTTATCAAAAACTCGACAAGTTGCTTCCTGGAACTGAGACCAGGATCATTGACCGCGACGAGGCCGAGTCTGTTTATATTGTACGAACGTTTACCGACCGAAATCCAGGCGCTTATTACCTGTATTTTGAGAACGCCAACAAGCTCCGGAAACTGAGTGATTTTAACCCGGCCATACGCGAGGCTATTATGTGCGATATGAAGCCTGTAAGTTTTCTGGCGCGCGACGGCATGAAGATCAACGGTTATCTGACGCTCCCTTCAGGCGGGGCGTCGCAGAATTTGCCGGTGGTCGTCCTTCCGCACGACGGTCCCGTACGTCGTGATCTCTGGGGCTACGATCCGGAGGTGCAGTTTCTGGCCAACAGGGGTTACGCCGTGTTTCAGATCAATTACCGGGGCTCTTCCGGCTACGGCAAGGAATTTATGTCGGCCGGCTTTAAGGAATGGGGCGGCAAAGTGCAGAACGACGTTACCGATGGGGTAAACTGGCTTATAGATCAAAAGATTGCCGACCCGCGCAGGGTTGGGATATACGGAACCGGTTTCGGCGGATACATCGCGCTCAGTGCCGTCTGTTCGGAACCGGAGCTTTTTACCTGTGCGGCATCCAATTCAGGCGTTATCAACCTGTTTACCTTTCTTAAATCCATCCCGCCGTATCTGAAGCCTAATCTGCAGATGTTTTACGAAGTGTTTGGCAATCCGCTAACCGATGTAGACAAGATGAGGCATACCTCGCCATTGTTTCAAACCGAGCGCATCAACATCCCGGTATTTATTGCACAGGACGTTAAAGATCCGAACAACAATACCAGTGAAACTGTTCAGTTCGTCCGCAACCTTCAAAAGCGCAAAGTCAGTGTTACCTATCTGGAAAACGAAGGGAATGTTCATCACGGCAAAGACGACACAAACCGGCAGCGTTATTACCATGCGCTCGAACAATTTCTGGAAGTTAACCTGAAAAAGAAGTAACTTAGGTAATGTCTTCAGACAAAAAGAGCGGCTACCGGAAGAATTTTTCGCTGATCATCACCTTCATCATCCTGATGATGGTCTTGTTCATCCTCTCGCTGTTCCTTGCGTACAGGTTCAGTACCAAGATCATAGAGAATGAGTTTGCTTCCGAGAAGGTTAATGTCCTGGAAGAAAGCATAAAAGCATATAACGATTTCTTCCAGAAAAAGCTTCCCGAGGTTTCTTATTATAACGGCTATCTCGATTCTGCCACGGCCTCCCACTTTGTGGATACGGTATTGCTGGAATATCCCTTCGTGTCTAAGGTCATCTTTTACGATTCGGAGGTGCGCAATACGCCGGTAAGCGACGGCTTAAACACCGGGCGGTTTTCCTTCGGCCCCAAGCGCATCTATCAGTTTGGCAGCCTGGTACCGGCCGATTCTGTCCTGCTTTTTTCTACCGACCATACGCGCAACTTTATTGCTGGTGATGACTTTAACCAGCTGGCACTTAAACTGGCGGCCTATGTAGAAAGCCTGGATACGACTAGTATGCCCAGTCAGGAGGAACTGTTTAGTAATTTCAGCATTGTGCGGGCCAATAAGATCAGCTATCTGAACATTCCAAGGATGGAAGACCTGAAGATGTACAAACGCATGATGCGCAGGCGCCTGGAACCACAGCCGGTGTACCAGCAGGACATGCTGAGCTTCCAGCTCGACCCTTATAAGATACGGATCGCCAATACCCGCCCGCACCTGTATCAGCACGTTAGAATTGAGCCGCTTACTTACGATCCGCTCGATACCTCTATATCCTACGTCTCTACGGAAATTGCTCTTCCCGGGCCTTTTTCGGACTATAAGCTTTACCTAATCTCTTCGCAGTCTTTCATCGACAAAGAAATATTCAATTATTTTTTGCCGATTGCCATTGGGATACTCCTCTTTTACGGCATTGTGGTGCTGGTGGCCTTCCTCATCTACCGCAACCTGAACATCAACCAGAAAATGTTTAAACTGCAGTACGATTTCGTAAACAACCTGACGCATGAATTTAAGACGCCGGTGAGCGTCATTAAGATTGCCGGCAA
Source organism: Pedobacter faecalis (assembly GCF_030182585.1). Taxonomy (NCBI): domain Bacteria; kingdom Pseudomonadati; phylum Bacteroidota; class Sphingobacteriia; order Sphingobacteriales; family Sphingobacteriaceae; genus Pedobacter; species Pedobacter faecalis. The sequence goes on from NZ_JARXOW010000001.1 coordinate 2,759,044, forward strand.
TAACATAAAAAGCGCAGCGGCACTTTCGCAGCGTGAGCTGTCGCATTACGGAAAGATACTCGACGAAGAAGCTGACAAGCTGAACGGCTTAATGAACAAGCTGCTGGCTTTCACCCAAATCGAGAACCGCGCTATTAAGCTTAATCAGGACCTGATCAATATTGAGGAGTTCATCTCAGGTACCGTCGAATCGCATAAGCTCAAGCACCCTGACTTCGAATTTACCTACGAGGTGTCTGGCTTCAAGACCATTATTACCGATCCGGTTTTGCTGGGAAGTTTGTTCGATAACCTGGCCGAAAACGCGTATAAGTACTCGCCGCCCAACCGTAAAAAGCTGCACGTGAGTGCTATGCTTGTCAAGGGAAAAGCGGTGTTCAGGTTTGCCGATCAGGGTATCGGTATACCTGCTTCCGAAATAAATAATATCTTTAAGAAGTTTTTCCGGATACAGAACCAATATAACCAGAACGGCAGCGTAGGCCTGGGGCTGGCTTTCTGTAAGGAACTGGTCAACTTTATGGGCGGAGAGGTCAGCGTGAAAAGCCGGGTCGACAAAGGAACTGAATTTAAAATTGTATTACCATATCATGATTAAATTGTATGTCAAAAGGGGTTAAAATACTAATTGTTGAAGATGATGAAAATCTTAGATTTCTGGTGGCGCACCGTCTGAAAGCTGAAGACTATGACATACTGGAAGTGGGAGATGGGGAAACGGCAGAAAAGGTCATCCTTGAAGAAAAGCCTGATATCGTGCTGCTCGACTGGATGCTGCCAGGTAAGCAGGGTGCAGACGTATGTGAGTCTGTGCGCCGACAGGGCTTCGATAACCTGATCATTATGATGACGGCCAAAGCCCAGGATGTAGACAAAATAGATGCTTATAACGTTGGCGTGTCAGACTATGTCACCAAGCCTTTCAATATGGATGTGCTGGTGGCCATGCTCGACAACAAGGTAAAGTACATTTTAAATAGCGACCGTACAGAAGTGCACCGTTTCGGCGATATGGAGCATCAGCCTAATATCCATACGCTGTTCAGGAATGGTAGAAAGATCGAGCTTACCATCCTCGAGAACCGGATATTGCTGTATTTCCTGCGGAATCCAAACAAGGTCATTAACCGAGACGAGCTCATGCTGGTGGTATGGGGCTATAACTCCGACGTAAATACCAGGACACTCGATATGCACATTGTACGCCTGCGTAAAAAAATAGAAGAAAACCCGGATAACCCGCAGCTGCTGCAAACCGTGCGCGGTGTGGGCTATCGTTTCAATCCATAATACTAACCCACGACGGTTGTGATGTAGCCCGAAGCTAGCAGCATAAGATATTGCAGCAGCATGGTGCCATCAAGCCAGAGGAAATAGTAATACTCGTTTTTTCTGATCCCCGAATGAAAAATGAGCCATCCGGTAACGATCAGCGTAGCGCTTAGTGCAAGCACATCGCTGGTTGTTGCCTGATTAAATAAAAGCAGAAATAAGAGGTAGCCTACCAGCAGGACCTGGCAAAAGATATAGGCCTTGCGTTCACCCAACATCACCGGAATAGTTTTAAGCTCATACAATTTGTCCTGGAACAAGTCCCTGATATCAAAAGGTACTGTTATGGCCGCTACAAACAGGAAGCGCTTGGCGACCAGCAACAACGCGTCTACGGTCGAAATGTTGATCTGGTGATTGTGCTCCATCTCCACAATCGGGAGCAGTACCGTGCCGGCCGACCACACAAAGGCGATTAAAAATAGCTTAATGCCCGGAATATTGCGCAGACCGATCTTCTGGTGATTAAGCGTAAGGAAGGGGAGGCTGTAGCCCACCGCCAGAACCCCTATAAAGATCATGAGCAACTGGCCTTCAATACTCAGGTACCAAAGAAACAACGGGATAAGGCAAAGTCCCGCGATGAGGGTAATGGAAATGATCAGGCGGTAATGCGAGAAGATCCACCTCACACGCAGATAGGGCGAATGCGACGGGTTCTTCGGTTTGGAAAGTACCATGCTGAAATTATACTGGCTTATCGTGGCAAAAAACAAAAAGGCCAGGATATAGATATCTGGCGTTGCGTTCAGCAAATGATAAGTTACCAATCCCTGCGCCACTGCGCAAATGGCAATGAACAGATTCGAAAAGAGCAGAAAATCGAGTACAGGCTGGAGTACTTTTTTCATCATACGTTCTGCCTTAACAGGCCATTATGCCTTGCGGGTCAACTCAAATATCGTGATTTCAGGCAAAATACCAACTCTTCCCGGATAGCCCAGGAAGCCGTATCCTACGTTCACATACAATTGCTGCTCAGCTTCACGGTATAAACCCGCCCATTCCTTATAGATATACTGGACGGGGCTCCACTGAAAACTTTCCGTTTGCACGCCAAACTGCATCCCGTGTGTGTGACCGCTGAACATCGCATCGATCTGCGGATAGCCGCCGATCACCTGTCCCCGCCAATGCGACGGATCATGCGAAAGCAGAAGCTTCACCGGCAGGTCGTCCGTGTCCTTAACTGCCAGATCCATTTTGCCGTATTTCGGGAAACGCCCCATACCCCAGTTTTCAATACCTAGAATTCCAATCTCAGCGCCATCTACTTTGATCCGCCGGTGCTCGTTCATCAGCAGGTCCCAACCCATAAGCTCGTGGGTTTTTATCAAATCCTGTAGATTCTTCGCTTTTGCGGCAGAAGGCTCCCGCCCGTAAAAGTAGTCCCCATAGTCATGATTGCCCAATACCGAATACACGCCCAGCGGTGCGTTCAGTTTGCTGAAAATATCCTGGTAGTCGCGCATTTCACTGGCTACATTATTCACCAGGTCGCCCGTGAAAAAGATCAGGTCCGGTTTCTCAGCCATCAGCATTTCCACGCCCCCGCGCACAGCCCGCTGGTTATAAAAACTTCCCGAGTGTATGTCAGACACCTGGGCCAGTTTCATGCCCTCAAAGGCAGAAGGGAGATTCGGCAACACCAGTCTCCTGCGCTTAACCCGGTAATCGTAGGCACCACTTGCAATGCCCCAGGTCAGCGAAGTCAGCGGAATAGCCGCAGTGATCAGTCCCGCTTTAATAATGAATTCCGATCGACTGATGCCTTTTTGCGCAGGGTCAGTGCCTGCAGGTGTCACCGCAGCTGTGTCGACAGGCCTGGCCCGTTTTCTAGCCGTTAAAGCAATAAACCCACGTCGGAGGTCATCCACAAGCAAAAAAGGCAGCATTACGATCTTACAGGTTACAGTCAGAAAGAAGGCCACCAGTATTACCGAACGGAGCGTGAGGAACAAAGGGAGATAGATAGAAGCAAACACACCGATAACCAGCAGGCCCGTATAGCCCCACCACAAGATGGTGAACCATCGGCGGGTGGCTGGTCGCCACGATTTAAATACACTCAGTATGGCCCTGAAGCAATACAGATCGAATGCCAGCAGGAATACCGACAAGAGAAGAATAAGAGGTAAACGGCCCATCTATGCTGCGTTATCTGAAATCCGAATAATCATCCTCATCGTCCATATCCCCGGCGTTAAACAGGCTGTCGAACATATCTGCAAAGCCAAAGCCGCCTTCCAGGTAGTTTTTGTTCAATTGCGAATACTCGGCCAGGCCATGAAGTACAAACTCCATCAGCAGCAGGGTCTGATTTTCGCTCAGCTTAGGATGAAACTTTCGTACCATCGCGTTCAGGCCAGTCACCTGCATCAGGGTCTTTTTATATTTAGAAGTACTCAGCGCGTCAGAGATATCGATTGTATTCCCTTCGGTAAACCAGGCAGTGATCTCCGAATAAGGGTTGGCCGATTTGCTTTTCTTTGCTTTTTCCGGATCGGGGAAATATTTTGCAAAAAGACTTTTAATGGCTTTACCGATCAGAATGTTGGCCACCTTGGCAGGCCCTTCCAGCTCGCCCTCATAAACCAGTTCTATCTTGCCGGTTACCGCCGGAATGATCCCCGTCAGGTCAGACAGCCGCACAAACGTGTTCTTGTCCCCATTGATCAGCATCCTTCGCTCTGCCGTGCTCACCAGGTTCTCGTAGGCACTGATGGTTAGCCTGGCAGATACGCCCGACTTCTGATCGATAAATTCACTTTTTCGCGCCTCGAATGCCACCTGTTCTACCAGGTCCTTCAGCAGCCCGTCTACCTCAATCAGCCGCTGCGTATCCGTAAGCCTGGCCTCCTGGAAGGTAATCTTCTTTGAAATGCCTATGCTCTTTGGATAGTGCGTCAGGATCTGGCTTTCGATACGGTCCTTAAGCGGCGTTACAATAGAGCCGCGGTTGGTATAATCTTCCGGATTGGCGGTAAACACAAACTGCACGTCGAGCGGCAAACGCAGCTTAAAACCCCTTATCTGAATGTCTTTCTCCTGAAGCATATTAAACAGCGCCACCTGGATACGCGCCTGTAGGTCGGGCAGCTCATTGATCACAAAGATGCTGCGGTGCGCCCGCGGAATAAGTCCGAAATGGATCACCCTTTCGTCGTTATAAGTAAGCTTCAATGTAGCCGCTTTAATCGGATCCACATCCCCGATCAGGTCGGCCACCGTCACATCCGGCGTAGCCAGCTTTTCCGTGTACCGTTCGTTGCGGTGCTGCCAGCTTATAGGCGTCTCATCGCCGTGGATCATGATCTCGTGTTTCGCATACCAGGAAATAGGGTTCAGCGGATCATCAAAGATCTCACTGCCCGTCACGTATGGAATATACTCGTCGAGCAGGTTCACCATTAGCCGTGCAATACGCGTTTTTGCCTGTCCCCGTAAGCCCAGCAGCAGAATATTATGTCTCGAAAGTATAGCCGTTTGCAGTTCCGGTATCACCGTTTCGTCGTACCCCAGTATGCCCTCAAATCCGGCCTCCTTGTTCTGAAGCTGTTTGATCAGGTTCTTGCGGAGCTCGTCTTTTACAGAAAATGGCTGATATGCTGATGCCTTAAGTTGTCCGAGCGTTTTTATATGATTGTAATCCATGTAATAATCTTAGTTATAGCGCTTTCTTCTGTTATTAATGTAGTCTTCAAATATATATTCCCCCAGGCCGTTCAGCGAACTGTAAAAAGCCTTGCCTCCGTTTGTTTCGGTAAACTGGCGTACAAACTCCTGCAGATAAGGGTCTTTAGCGATCATGAAGGTCGTAATCGGAATCCTCAGGCGTTTGCACTGGGCCGCCATATTCAAGGTCTTGTTGATCACCTTACGGTCCAGCCCGATGCTGTTTTTATAATACCTCCCGTTTTCCTTCAGACAGGTCGGCTTGCCATCAGTGATCATAAAGATCTGCTTGTTATGTGTTTTCCTGCGGCGCAGCAAATCAGCCGCCAGCTCCAGACCCGCATAGGTATTGGTATGATAAGGGCCAACCTGCAGGTAAGGCAGGTCCTTCACCGTAATGGGCCAGGCATCATTGCCAAACACCACAATGTCGAGCGTATCTTTCGGATAGCGCGTACGGATCAGCTCGGCCAGGGCCATGGCTACCTTTTTTGCCGGCGTAATGCGGTCTTCCCCATAAAGGATCATGGAGTGCGAAATGTCGATCATCAGCACCGTGGAGGTCAGCGTCTTGTAGTCCCTCTCCTGCACTTCCAGATCGCGCTCCGTGAGCGTGAAATTACCGATGCCATGATTCACCTGCGCATTCTGAATGGAGGCCGTCATGTCGATCTGGTCCAGGCTGTCGCCGAAAGCAAACTCGCGGCGATCAGCATTTTTCTCTTCACCTGTGCCTGAAATGTTTGAATTGTGATTGCCCTTTCCGGCTTTCTTCAGCTTGCCAAAAATCTCTTCCAGGGCCGATTGACGGATGGTCTGTTCCGCCTTGGCAGTCATGGTCATATTACTATTCCCGTCTTCAGTGATGTAACCTTTCTCTTTCAGTTCATCAATAAAGTCGCCCATGCCATATTCGTTGTTCGTAAGCTTATACTGCTTATCCAGCTCGTTCATCCAGGCCAAGGCCTCGCCCACATCGCCCGAGGTGTAGTTGAGCAGTTGCATGAACAACTTCAGTAAATCCTCGAATCCGCCTTTGGGTGCATCATCGGGCTTAAAATCAGAAAAATGAAACCCTCTCATACACGGTCAACGGTTTTTTAGGTGATTTAATATGGCTGTTTGTTCGCGAGCGCCCGGTTTGCACGTTTAACGGCCAGTTTTTCTTTCCAGGACATATATTTTTCCCGAAAGTTCGCCTTCATAAAGTCGTCAAACTTACGCTGCAGGGTCAGGTTGTACAAGCTTTTCGCTTTTACCGCCCAGGATTTATCCCATGCACGCAGACTGATCGAAAAGGAACCGTCAAGGTATTTCATCCAGTGCCAGTATCCCGTGGGCATAAACAGCGTATCGCCATGTTCCAGGAAACCCTCCAGGCCTTTAACGCCTTTCAGTGCAGGGAACTTATCGAAGTCAGGTTTCTCCACGTCATAGTCTTCCAGTGCATAAGTTGCGTAAGGGATCTGGTACAAACGTTCCTTCCATTTATAGTCGAACAGAATAATATGTTTGCGGCCGTTAAAATGCGTGTGAAAAATATGCGCCAGGTCGATGTCGTAATGCAGGAAGGTAACAGAACCCTTACCTCCAAAGAACATATTCGGATAGCTGTCGAGGAAGCCGCCCATCAAGTCTTTCGGGGCCCGGTAGTCGTCGAGCAATCCCGGAGCATGCTTAATCGGGTCAAACAGAAATATCCTTAAATCAGTCGGCGTATTGCGGATCAGTTCAATATAGTCGGCAAACTTCATCTCAGCTGCCGAAGCATTGATCGGTTTGGAAGGGTCGGCTTTGGAGCTGTCGTACAAGGGCACGGTCTGATCGCCCACCACCGATTTCATATAATCCAGCGTCCATTTTTCATAAGCAGGCCATGACTTGCTCATGTTTTTAATGATGACCGGCTTTCTCGGATTCAGGTAGTTCTTTTCGAAATCGGCCTTCGAAATATCATCAACGATATCTATTGGAGATAAATCAAACTGCATGTTAAGACAATGTTAATAGACAAAGCTATATAAAAAACGGGTGGATGTATTGCAGCCCGGCAAAATTTAAAAATAACTGACAATTAATCTTTTCGCAATTACACGCGTCTAACTTAGGCAACGCAACAAGTATTTATGAAAGTCCAGGTAAAAGTTTTCGGTACGTTTCTCCTTCTGGTCGTGGCTGCCTTAGTGTGCTCATCCTTCACTAAGCCGGAACCGGCTAAGATCTTTTTTCCTTACAAGCGTTCGGGGCTTAACGAGCAGCAGGCTGCGGCACACCTGCTCAGCAGGTTTACCTATGGTGCCCGGCCCGGCGACGTAGATGCCCTGCTTGCTGTCGGACTTGAAAAGTGGTTCATGCAACAACTTGAAGGCGGCCTTCCCGATGATTCCCTCAATTTAAAGCTGCAGCGTTATCCCAACATCAATTTGAGCAACCAGGAAGTGGGCGATAAATTTCCGCGCAATGCAAAACTTGTCCGGATGGCGATACGTGACGGGGCTGTACATAAGGATTCGGTGAATAAGGGCGACCGAACCGAGTACCGGCGAATGCTGCAGGAGTACCGGGATAAGCACGGACTGGGAACGGAGCAGGAATTGTTCCGCGAGTTCATTAGCCAGAAAGTATTGCGCGCCAGCTATAGCAATAACCAGTTAAGAGAAATGCTTACCGACTTTTGGTTCAATCATTTCAACGTATCGCTCACTAAAGGTCAGTGCGCCGCCTACGTTCCCGCATTTGAGCGCGATGTGATCCGGCCAAATGTCACAGGCAAGTTCAGCGACCTGCTTCTGGCTACCGCCAAATCGCCCGCCATGCTGCTTTATCTTGATAATGCCACGAGTTCGGGCACAAAAGCTAAGGGTGCGCGCAAAGGTGGATTGAACGAGAACTATGCGCGCGAAGTGATGGAACTGCATACACTTGGCGTAGACGGCGGATATACGCAGAACGACGTTACCGAAACGGCACGCGTGCTCACCGGCTGGGGCGTTTCGCCAGAAGACGAATTCCGTTTTGCCGCGGCCCGGCACGATCAGGCCGAGAAGACCGTTTTAGGTAAGACCTTTGCCGCAGGGGGCGGTTATGAGGAAGGCGTGCAGTTGTTACAAATGCTGGCCAGTCAACCGGCTACTGCTAAGTTCATTTCCCATAAGATCGCGGTGCGCTTTGTTAAAGATGATCCGGATAGGAAGCTGGTCGATAAAATGGCGAAGACCTTTATGCAAAGCGGCGGTGATATCCGTCAGGTACTTATCACCATGGTAAGCGACCCCGGCTTCTGGAGCAAGGATGCGCTGCGCGAGAAGACCAAGTCGCCCTTCGAATACGCCATCAGTGCGGTAAGAACCCTTGATGCAAAAATAGAGCAGCCCTATCAGATTTATAATTGGGTAAACAGGATGGGGCAGAAGATATATTATTACCAGGCCCCTACAGGCTTTCCCGATAAGGCACAATACTGGATCAGCACAGGTGCACTGCTCAGCCGCATGAACTTTGCGCTGGCACTCACTGGCGAGCGTATCCCAGGAGTGAAGGTCAACCTCCTTGCAGCCAGCCCTTCAAAAAATGCGCGTGAGGTCGGCGTGCATATCGGTTCACCGGAGTTTCAACGCAAATAGTCAAGACATGATTTCAAGGAGAGGATTTATTAAAGGAGGTGGATTAGCCCTGTTCGGCATCAGCATCGGTGGGATACCCGGCTTTTTGGCCGAGGCCGTAGCCGGCGTGCAGGCGCCCGGATTGTTTAAGAGACGCAAGATCATGGTCTGCATTTTCCAGCGCGGCGCTATGGACGGACTTATGGCGCTTACGCCATTCAACGATCAGCATCTGAAAGCCGCCAGGCCCGGACTGTTCATGACGCCGGCAAAAGGCAGTGGCAAGTCGCTCATCGATTTGGATGGAACCTTCGGACTTCATCCCTCAATGTCGGTCTTCGAACCGCTGTTTCGCGAGAAGCGCATGGCCATGGTGCACGGCATCGGATCGCCCAATACCACACGCTCGCATTTTGATGCGCAGGATTATATGGAGTCGGGCACGCCCTTTAAAAAGGGCACATCTTCCGGCTGGCTAAACCGCGCCATCGGGCTACTCGGTCACGAGCATGCGACCCCTTTTCAGGGTGTAAGCCTGACTTCGTCGCTGCCCCGGGCCATGTATGGCGAAAAGGCTGCACTGGCCATCAGCAACCTGCAGGATTTTAAGATACAGATGCGCGGCAAACCGGCGGAGGTAAACACCACGGCAAAAAGCTTTGAGGATCTGTACGACCGCAGCACCGGTCTGCTCAAAACCACCGGAAAGGACAGCTTCGATGCCATGAAAGTTCTGCAGAAAGCCGACGTTAGAAATTATAAGCCTGCCAATAATGCTGTTTACCCAGCATCCGCATTAGGCAATTCCCTCAAGCAGATTGCCCAGCTCATTAAGCTGGATGTAGGTCTTGAAGTCGCCTTCGCAGAATCGGGCGGCTGGGACACGCACTTTAACCAGGGTAAAGACACGGGTATTTTTGCCCGGAACGTGGGCGATCTCAGTGAAAGCATTGCGGCTTTTTGGGCCGACTTAGGCACGTATCAGGACGACGTGACGGTAATGACGATGACCGAGTTTGGCCGTACCGTACACCAGAACGGAACAGGCGGAACAGATCATGGTCGCGCTTCCTGTAATTTTATACTGGGCAACAGCGTAAACGGTGGTAAAGTTCATGGATCGGTAGCTCCTCTTGCCAAAGAAAATCTGGAAGATGGAAGAGACCTTGCGGTAACCACCGATTTCCGCAGCGTATTCAGCGAGGTGGCCGACCGCCATTTGGGAATTAACAACGACAAGGTGCTGTTTCCAGACTGGAAGGGCAGCCACGTCGGCGTGATGAAAGCCTAGCAGTGATCTTCAGGCGATAAAAAGAAACCCGAAGCAATATGATCGGCAAAGAGCTTGCCCTCCGCGGAGAGCCTCAAGACTTCGTTGTCCTGCATCAACCAGCCTTTTCGCAGAAACTTTTCTGAAGTCCGTAGCGTATCCTGGTAAAACTGATCCCCGAACGCGGTGTTAACATGTGACAAATCTGTACCCCACATGGTACGAAGCGAGGTCATCATATATTCATTAAACTGATCGTATATGCTCAACTGCTCAATGGTTTCCGGTAGGTTACCCGCGTTAATTGCCTTCATGTACAACGCATTGTTGGCTATGTTCAAATAGCGCGTTTTTCCATCAAAGCCATGCGCTGAGGGACCGATACCCAGGTAAGGCACGCCCCGCCAGTAATTCGTATTGTGTACGGCATACCTGCCAGGCCTCGCAAAGTTCGATATCTCGTACTGTTGCAGACCCGCTTCCCCAAGCTTTTCAATCACGGTAAGAAACTGCGAAGCACTCTGCTCATCGCTTACAGGCACGGTAGCACCTTTTTCGATCGCCTTAGCCAGCGCAGTGCGCGGCTCCACGGTTAAGGAATAAGCCGAAACATGCGGAATTTCCAGCTCCCGAAGTTTAGCGATATTATGCAGCAGCTTGGCGTCGGTAAGCAGGGGATAGCCATAAATCAGGTCGGCGTTCAGGTTCTCAAAACCCGCATCCTGACTCCGCTTGATGCAGTCCTCCGCCTCCATGGCATTATGCGCACGGTTCATCCAGATCAGATCTTCCTCAAAAAAGGACTGAATACCAATGCTGAAGCGGTTGACCGGCAACTGCCTCAGTCCTGCGATCTTCTGCGCGTCCAGGTCATCCGGATTAGCCTCCAGTGTAACCTCCGCATCTGCTGCCACGTTATAGTTGACCAGAATCACATCAAAGATCCTTTGCAGTTGCTTAAGCGGCAACACCGAAGGTGTACCTCCGCCAAAATATATCGTGCCCACCTCTCCCGCAACCCGATCCTTTTTAATCAGCAGTTCCTTACAGATTGCATCGGTCATGTCATCCGCGTACTTCAGCGAAGTGCTGAAATGAAAATCACAGTAGGTACAGGCCTTTTTACAAAAAGGGATATGAATATAGATTCCGGGCATATCGCAACAAATTTCGCGATTTTTTGTCGCATACTCAGTATCGCGAAAACCTCGGGCTTCAAATCCATCAGTTTTCTTCAGTTTTAACGATAAGATTGTATATTGGTAAAGTTAACTTGTTAAGTCTCAGCCAACCATCATGACGCTTACCATTGTATTACTAATCGCCGCTTTCGTGCTCTTCTTTCTAGGGCGCAGACCTGTGAAGAACTATACCTCGCTGGTGTCTGTTCCTAAGGCTGATATCCTTATGCAGCTATACGATCTGAGATGTGAAACCTTTATTTCGGGTGTTCAGCGACCAGACCTTAATTTTAAAAAATGCGATCTGGTTATAACTCATTCCGCTGTGCTCGTGTTTGGCTATTCAGGGTTGATGAAGCATAAGCTGTACGTTAAACCCCTTATTTTTCATAAGGCAGAAGCTGTACCACCATACCATTCTGGTTTGCATATTGTTCCCAAGAAAATTAACCCGCACTCTATCGGGAACACCGTCTATATCATGTTTGAAGTCGCCGGCTTTATGACTGCAACGATCGACTTACGCATTTTCGATGTTCCCGAAGAGGCACGTGAAAGGATGAGCTTTCTTGAGGTTCCAGGCTAGCACACAAATCTTGGAGTTGCTACAGAGAAGTAGTAAATTAGTTAGAGACAAACCCCGAGGCTATGAAACTTAAAACCTGTTTTTTGTTATGGATGCTTTGGGCAACCGTTGCCGTCGCCCAAGTCCTTCCAACTTATCATCTCAATATAGGCGACCCTGCACCTGCAATTAAGGTTAAGCATTGGATAAAGGGCACTCCTGTTACCGCCTTTGAAAAGGAGAAGATTTATGTAATCGATTTTTGGGCCACCTGGTGCGTACCCTGTAAGATTACCATGCCCCACACGTCAAAACTGGCGGAGAAGTATAAAGACAAGGCGACGTTTCTGGCTATTGACGTCTACGAAAAGGAGGATGTCCCCATCGCAGACATAAAGAAGCTCGTAGACACGATGGGTGATAAAATGAACTTCCATGTGGGTATAGAAGAGGGCAAGTTTATGTCGAAAAACTGGCTGGATACCTCGGGAACCTATGGAATACCGACGATCTTTATCGTGAACGATGGCAGGCTAGACTGGATTGGTCACCCTAAATACCTGGACAGTGTGCTTACCAAAATTTTAAACAAAACATGGAGCCCTGAACTTGCAAGGATTAAGCTGACCGACCAACGATATCTGCGGCAACTGAATTCCGTAGCCATAGCCGAATTTCTTAGAAGAACCGACCGTATGGTGGTCGATATCCCTGGTAACACCTATAAGCGGGTCAGGACAACTCCCGATTCCATATTGATGATCCTGGATGAGATGGTGAAACATATCCCGACGCTGAAATATTATGGGAATTTTGCCTCATTCAGGTTTTCGGCATTATTAGAGACCGATCAGCGAAGGGCCATCGACTTTGCCCGTGAAGTTTTAGCTTATGAACAGGAAGATCCTTCATATTTGATATTTACAGCAAGTATTGAAGAAGAGTTTGATAAGCTGGATATGCAGGAAGATATTTACAGATTTGGCGCTGCATGTTACCAAGCATGGATAGATGAGAATCCGTATCCCGAATATGGAAACGTGCCTGTTAAGTACAAGAAAATGGCCCTAATGTACCGGCGAGCAGGCGATATTGAGAAAGCAGAAGAGGCTGACCGGAAGGCCGCGGGTGAGCTGCTGTGACAGGCTTACGAAAACACTTGAGCCGCAGGGTAAGAGTTCATATCAAATAAAAACCTGTACAAAGGGAATTTCGTGTCTGGACCACAGCCATCTTCCGAGTATGGTACACCACTCACTTGGGTATTGAATAACAGGTAATGATCAACAAAAATGTAATCAGGGAAGCAGGATAAAATGATGTTATCCAGCTTTTCGATAACATCCAAAGCTTCCCGATTTGTCTGGCTCAGGCGAGATACGGCTACGGTTCTTGCCGGATGGCCGTAATGAACAATATCCCGATACTTGATGTGCTCCTCAACGAAAAAAGTATAGCAATTGGTCAGAAGTGAAATGTTGAACGTAAGCATTACTGTGCGCTCATTACGCTCCGATTTTGTGTCAGACAAAACAATAGACCCCGTGTAACTGGGAAACTGACGAGAAAAAAATTATAGACATGCATACCGGCGAAGCTGTCGTTCAGTTGATCGCTAAGCCTGTTCACATGCTCAGGGAGCGTGTTATTCATCAGCAGAGTTATTTTGTCGCCGACGATATTCTTCACTTTCTGGAAACCTTCAAATTGCTCATTCATTATCTGAAAGCCCACCGGGTAATATTCCTGAACGGCACGAATCAGTCCAGTGAGTGGCGAAGGGCTGTCAGGCTCAATGTGTAAATGAGGGATCATAGATCAAATGATTTGACAAAATTTATTTGAATTCCTTTATTACTTTCGAAAATGAAGTCTTTCATACTCTGAGAAGTATATTTTTCGAAGTCACCGACAATAACCAGCCGCATTTTATAGTTCACAAACTTCTGTAATATCTCGCCAGCCAGACCTGTCTTCAAGTCAAAAAATTCCGGAGCGATGTTTTTTTCTGAAACCACAATACGGTCGTATCCCTGATAATACAAATCTACGAGGAGTTGAAGCGTGTCTTCTGGGTTATTAATCAGAATATCGCTGCTTACAAGTTCGGCAGTGTTGATGTTGTCTGTGTTGTGAGCGATAATTTGCATATGGCTAATATATTGAATTTTTGGAAGTGGCAGGGCAGCAACAATTGCGAGATTTTAGATAGATGAATCCGATGCAAATTTATTAAGTTTGATAAGTGACCTCAAACGCAATTAATGCTGCTCCATGAAACTGAAATTTAACTTTGTCCTTCTCTTAATATGCTTTGCATCTAATATTGCTTTGGCAGCAGATTTTATTTTGGAAGGTAAAGTCCAAAACCTGGGCGGCAAGACGTTCACAATTAATAGAATAGGCGCCTACACCAATGTTATTGAAACAGTGTCTACAGATACTGGCGGTGCCTTTTATTACCAGTCTAAGCTTTTGGGTAACGAAGCATTGACGATGGTTCTGGCAGATAAAATTTACCAGTTATATATCGAACCTGGTGATCATATCATATTTAATTACGACGCATCCTCTCAAAAACTGATTTCCCTCACTGGAATTACGCCCGAAATTTCCAAAAGATACAGGTTTGATTTCACCTACAACGGTGAGATGATATACGATGTTGCTATGTTAGCTAAAGCCGTTGACGAAAAGCAGATTTCACAAGATTCTGCATATGGAGCTTTTCAAAAAAACCTAGACAGACACGCAAAGAGAATTGACGAATCGCAGGGAGTGCTAGGTCCCAACGCGTTCAAATACTATGCTGACCTGTATTTTAGTCACCTGCTTTATATGAAGGCTACTGAGGTTAAGGATTATCAGAAGCTACGTTTCTCCAAAGTCACCAAATCGAATTTACTGTCAGAATCTGAGGATCCTATGGGAATAGTCTCCAGGAAATTAGTTGAAAACTCTGACTTTTACCGCACATACTTGAGGCACAGATTCTTTATCCGAGATTCAACGGACGACGCTCTGTATGGGAAGTATGGCGACGCAAAGAAAGCCGCTCCCTGGATAGACTATCGGAAATCCAGTAAAATAGCAGACGAGTTTATCCGGGACTGGTATCTAACATCAATTAGCATAGATGCTTTTAGAAATTACGACTTCACAGAAGCTCAAAACGTTTTGGAGAAGTCGCTTGCCGATATAAAAGATCCGCAATTTAAACGCTTATTGAGTGGTTTCAGAGATCAGGTAATCTCGACGCTTGACAATAAAATCCCGAAAGTGAAACTGATAAGTATCGACGGAAAGGAGTACGGCTTCGATTCGTTCGAGGGGAAAGTAATTTATGTCACTTTTTGGGCTACCAGCTGTGCACCATGCCTAAAAGAATTTGAGCTGCACCGTCCGGCGTTCAATGCCTGGTTCGCGAACGAGTCAGACCTTGCCGTTGTAAATGTCTGTCTGGATGCAGATATTTCAACATGGCGTAAGCTTATTGATAAGTATGGCATCAGTGGCGTAAATGTTCGGGGAACCTATGAAGAAATTTCTCCTAAGTTTCAAGTGCATTCCATCCCGCGGTACATGATTGTTGACAAAAAAGGCAAGATACGAGAATATTCTGCGGCGTCTTCAAAAGACTTGCTCAAAGATAACGGCATAATCGAGCAGTTGTTACGAGAGTAGTGCTGATGGCTGTAAAAATTAAGTTAACTATGAAAAATTTATTTTGCTACCTAATTGTTCTGTTGTCAATTCAATTACCTGCACAACAAAAATCTTTTGGAACTCAGGTGTCTTCTGTGTATGCAAACGTTGATAAGTTGGAGTTAACTATAAAAGGAGGAGGGCTTAGCGATCATTACACTAAATTTGAGATTTCAAATAAAAGAGGCAAGTGGTATGCAACCAAGCAAATAGTTAGGAATGCCTCGGCTAATATTGTCACTGAGCCAGGCTCTCGTGAAATACCCGCCGATAGCGTAAAACGTATGATTCATCATATTCTCAATTCAAAAGAGGATATAGACATTAAATTATTCAATTTACAGCGCGACAGTTTAATCAAATACTTTAATCTGTCGGCATTTGCAACTAGTCAGAACGCCCGAGAGAAATTTATCAGCCGCATAGATAATCCTGTTATTTTGAAAAGTGCATTGACCGCTGTTTTTACTCAACGCTTCATGGATGACAATCACACATATTCAATATCGGTGAGTTTCTCAAACGGCCAAAATCTCCAAATAATGTCAACGTCATCCGACAATCCCTTTAATTTGCCGTGGATCAATGACGGTAAAAGCCTCTACAATCCAAATATCATACTTAGCTTCGACTACTTGGCTGGACAGGAGGCATTCAAGCGACGTAAATCTTGGCTTTACAGAGCCCTTGTCCGGCAGTTATCCAGACTAGCAGTCTTGGATATCAATCAATAAAAAACAAAGTAATTCCAATATCGGAAATAGTAGACAAGATGCTACCGGGTGTCCACCAAATCCGGGATTAATCTGGGTTTTGTTCGGGAATAGTCCACAAAAGGTACCGTTTTTGCGAACAAACCCCGGACTATTCCCGAAGAAATGTTGGACCAGGTCATACCAAGATAAGGCACACTAATCCTGGTTACCTGACATTCTTGAGTGTTACAAATCGCCTTCTTCCAGTTGAAAAACTTCTTCTACCGCCACCCCAAACACCGCAGCTATCTTTAAAGCAAGTACTGTAGACGGAATATACTTGCCCGATTCCAATGTATTGATCGTTTGCCGTGATACCTGCACCAGGTCTGCAAGTTCGGCTTGGGTGATGTTCTTTATTGCCCGTTGAATTCTTATCGTATTTTTCATTAAAGAGGTTTAGATTTCTTTGACAAGATTTCTGTTCAAGACATACAAGCAATAGTAAAACCTTGCAATGAAGACAATTAAAGTGGTGATTACGTTGTAAGTCATAATAAATAAGAATCCTAAACCATAGGTGGCAAAAATTACGACCAATACGATAACGTAATTTACAATAGCCGCCCATTGCCAGGACTCTAATCTTATTTTTCTGATAAGTTCATCTTCATGCTCTTGCCTGGCAAGTGAGATCATCAACAGAGACACAATAATTCCGGCGAATGCGAATTCGTCAGTCAGATTGTAATCCGCGGAGCCGTTGTCTTCCGGATAATATATCTGGAATCCCGGTATTGAAAAGCCATAGAAGTGCGTTGCAATGGAAAGCGCCAGAAAACACAGGAAGCCAATCCAGCCTATGGCTTTAAACTTTGCGGGTAGGAGAAATTGATTTTTCATATCATATTTGTTTTACCAAATGTAAAAGATATATTTCATAATGTCAAAAAAACTTTACTTATTATGACGGGGTTATTTTTTATTTTAGATACATCTAAATTTCAATGCTATGTATGTAGCCAAACTCAATCAGATATCAGATCAGGAAGAAATCGTGTCGTTCATGAAGCGCTTTACCTTCGCGACAATCATTTCTGCCATTGGTCAGGTCCCGCAGGCTACGCACCTCCCTTTTACTGTTGTGTACAAGGATGGGATTATTACATTACACGCTCACTTCGCCAAGGCCAACCCGCAGTGGAAGAATATCGAAGATCAAAAGGTACTCGTGGTTTTTGCTGAGCCGCATGCTTACATATCACCGAAGCATTACGATAAGTTTGAAAGTGTTCCAACCTGGAATTATTATGCTGTACACGCTTATGGCGATTGCGTTCTGGTGCAGGATCGTGCTGAAGCACTCCGTTCGTTGGAAGATATGATCATGATCTATGAAGCGGAGTATAAAAGCCATTGGGACTCTTTGTCGGATAGCTTCAAGGATAAAATGTTAAATGGCATCGTGGCATTTAGTGTAAAGGTAACCGAGATTCAGGCCAGCCAAAAGATGAGTCAGAATAAGACCGTTGAAGAACAGAAGCGAATCATTGATACGCTGCAGGCTAGTGATCTAAGCTCGGAAAAGGCGATGGGGGAGTATATGGCATTGAATCTTGAGAAGAAGATAGGGAGCTAATCATATGGTCAATAAACTGTTCTACATCGTATATAACAGCTATTACAAACATGGCAATTACAAGCGCGATATCCCGGCACTTACGGTAGGAGGGATATTTGGTGCAGTAGTCTTTTCATTTTTTCTGACCATTCATTTTATGTTCTTTTATGAGAAAGACGAGGGCAAAGAGATGATTTCCTGGCTCGGTTGCAGCAAAGGTGGACTTATTTTTCACTTGATGTTCATTGCGGCCATGCTGATCACGTACTTCAGATTCTTTTGGCGCAATACACATAAAGCGATCTACGAGCAATTTAAGGGAGATGAGTACCTTAATTCTCGTAAGGCTAAGTTCATAGGGTTTGCGGTCGTTCTGTTTTTTATACTACTGCCAATACTCTACGCCATAATAAAAGCGTACTTTCTGTATGGTTCACTGTATATTGCAGCCTAATCTTGTGAGTGTAAGCATAAATATATCAGATATTTAGCGTCTACGGATGGCGGGTCATCTGAGTTTTCGTCGTGAGGGCAATATGGTGAGCCCATAGCAGCAGGTCTCGAGACGCGCTATCATAATTTGATAGCCTCTTCTTAACAACCTGAAGCCTTCGGGGTAGTTTTTATTATTTTACGGTATCCTGCTTTGCTGCAAGAACAAATCTGCCGACCTTTGGATCATCAAGATCGATGAACCTGACGTTGGGTTTTCTCGAGCATGTAGGTTCCTTAATTTAGCTATATTAACTGGCGTAACCATTAAAACATATCCACATGAATAAACGCTTTTTACTCTTCGCAGCAGCATTCACGATATTCTCAATATCATCCTTTGGACAAGAGCAGACAAAGATGAAGGTAATTGATATTAAGAACATCGATCAGTGGCACTTGACTGGTGATGTATATCTGGTGGATCACAGCCTTAAAGACTTAGCCGGAACATACCGGAGCGAACAGGATGGAACTACACTAATTTTAAACCTGAAGGTTGACGACATTCGGGTTAATGCAGGCGAAAGGAAAATCAAAATTCAGGCTTTGATCGCCACATATCAGGTGTTTCGGGAAGGCACACTGATCGCAAGAAGCTCGAAGACTGAGAGGATGGTGGGACATCGATTATCTCATAAGCCGGAAACTCTTCAGTTTTATACTGATGATAAGCATGGTACAGCCACTGCAATAGATATGTTGATTAGAGATAAGACGACCCTCGTTATTGCTATGAGCAAAGATCAGGGTTGGATAAAACCTCCGCGCGAGCGGGAATTCCCATTTTCGCTTCCTGTAACTGTTATTAAAGTAAGGTAGTTTTTCAGATGCATATTCCTCGCCTTCATTCATCACGCCACACTATCCGAGATGCGCAGATCATTCAGGTCTATCAGGTGTTCTGCTTTCCGTATCGCTTCATCTGTAAATGTTTTTTCCTTTCTCATGTTAAACAGTTCCTTGCGCTGGTGATCGTGAATATCGGACATGATCTGCTGAAATTCTGCCGTTTCGGAGGCCCGGTTAGTGCATGCCTCACTTGAACTTAGGAACTGCTGATGCCCTTCCATATCGTGTTTCAGCTTTTCGATGTAAGCCCTTAGCAGGCTATTTCCACTTGCCGAAGCATAGTGTGTGTTTAAGTGTTCGAGTGCTACGGTATCGAGTCGGAGCCTGATCAGTGATTGCTGCTCATGCGGCGGTAGTACCAGGTCTATTTCCTGAATTTTGGTCAGCCTGATTACAAAAGGCAGGGTAAGTCTCTGAAAAACAAAGGTGATGAAAATAACCACGAAGGTGATAAAGATGATCAGGTCGCGGTGCGGAAAAGCACTCCCATCGTTCATGTACAGCGGAATAGATAGGGCTGTTGCCAGTGATACAACGCCGCACATGCCTGCCCAGCCAATGATAATCCGATGCCCAATCCGGCCAGTACCAAAAAAATCGGGTATGCGATGCGGAGCTTCTGGGCCAGCATGACCAGCAGCATCACGATAAACAGGAGTCCGAGTAAGAGAAATAGTTCTTCGTGCATGGTGCGACAAATATAAATTAAAAAGATATTGTCGTTCAGGTTTATAAGAAGTCTGAAATTTGGGTATCATTGACTATAGAGCGATCAAAATATGAAAAAGAAAAGCAGTTTTTCAACGCAGGGTCGTAGAGCCGACATTGGCGACCTGCAGATATACCGGATACTTGCCAACAGATATGCTGATGCGGTGGGTCCTTTCGTCTTTTTGGATCACATTGTTCCACAGGCCCAGACCAGGGTTAATGAGGAAGGAACCGGCGCACATCCACATCGGGGCATCGCTACGCTGACTTATATCCTCGACGGCGAGGATGAGCATTTCGATAGCGCCGGCAACTATGCCATGGTCCATTCGGGCGGTGTGCAATGGATGAATGCCGGTAATGGTATCATTCACGATGAAACGTTAAACTATGACTCCCAAACGGATGCCAAGCTGATCCATGCGTTTCAATTCTGGATTAACCTGCCTGCTAAAATAAAAGCCGAAAAGCCGGGTTATATGGCTATCGAAGGCGACCGGGTTCCGTTCAAGATGCTGGCGGATGGGAAGAGCTGGATTAAGGTGATCGCCGGTTCTTATGAAGAACTGGAATCGGCCATACCGAACTATTCGAAACAGTTTCTCTATCATGTCCGCCTGGCACCTGGTTCCGGCTTTACGATCGGGTTTCAAGAAAAAACGGAGGTCGCTGTTTATCTGCCCGTTTCTCCTGCAAGCATCAACGACGAGAAGTTCAACGCAGGTGATTTCATAGAATATGACCGGACTGCCGGAACGATTGAACTGCAAAACGACAATGAGGACGCTTGCGACTTCATCTTATTTGGCGGTGAACCGTACCTCGAGCCGATCTTCGCGGAGGGTCCGTTTGTGATGAATTCCAAACTGGAGATCGCTCATGCCTACCGGGATTATTACAATGGGGATTACGGGAAGATCAATTACTAGTATTATACTATATTTGCATAATGCAACAGTATTGCAAATAAGCAAAAGTAGTATAAATGACAGAATTTTGGGAAGCCAGTTTTAAGGATAAACAGGAAATGTGGGGCTGGGAGGCGGCAGACTCAGCGCTTTCGGCCGCAGCGCTATTTAACAAGAACGAATTAAGAAAGGTACTGATCCCTGGGTTTGGGTATGGTAGGAATGCGAAGGTATTCATGGATAGAGGGTTTGAGGTAACCGGTATTGAGATTTCCGAAACAGCCATCGGTATTGCTAAGCGCGAATTTGGCGACAGCGTAAGGATATGTCATGGATCGGTAAGTGCGATGCCTTTTGATGATGAGTTGTATGATGGGATATTTTGTTATGCCTTGCTTCATTTACTAAATAACGAGGATAGAATAAAGTTAATTTCCGACTGTTATGCGCAATTAAAACCCGGTGGCTACATGGTTTTCGTGTCGCTCTCCAAAGAAGATTTCAGGTACGGACAAGGCAGGGAAATTGGCAAAGATACTTTCGAAATGCAGTATGGCGTTCGTTTATTCTTTTACGATGCTGATTCCATAAGAGCGGAATTTGGTGATGCTGGACTGGTTGATGCAAAGGAGATCAGCGAGCCCGATAAGGCTACAGATGGAAGAGCTCAGCAGAGGTTTTGGTATATCGTGTGTGAAAAGCCTGTGTAAGGTCGCTTGCCATTTAATGCTCCGCGGCCCGCTTAATCTGCTATATTTGCGACCTTAATTTCAAACCATGTTCAGGCGACTGGCCTATACCTATAAATCCTCTTTTGGCGGACTAAGCCGGGAGACCTGGCTGTTGAGCATGGTAATGATGCTGAACAGGTTTGGTACGATGGCGGTTCCATTTATGGGCTTGTATATTACACAAAGCTTGAAGCGTTCTGAAGTCGAGGCAGGACTCATCATAACGTTGTTTGGCTGCGGGTCTATCCTCGGAACGATTGCGGGCGGTAGGCTGACCGATCTTGTGGGTTTCAGGCCGGTTCAGATATTCCCTTCGATCATCGCTGGTTGTATGTTTATCGTATTTCCGGCTGTTACAGATTTTCCGGCGCTTTGTGTGTTGACTGTAGTTATCAGTTTTTTTGCAGACGCTTTCCGGCCGGCCAACTTTACCGCAATTGCGAGTTATGCGAAGGCGGGTACTACCACGCGTTCGTATTCTTTAAACAGGCTGGCGACCAACATTGGCTGGTCTATCGGGATTAGTATTGCTGGGATAATTGCGTCTTTTAATTACAAAATGCTCTTTGTGGTGGAGGGAGGTGTATATATTCTTGTTGGCCTTTCCATATGGTTGTTTTTGCCGAAGACCCAGGTGAACCGAACTGATCGTGGCGGGGCGGTGAAAGAAGGCTCTGGTAAGAAACCCTGGCAGGATGTGTTCTACGTGAAGTTTATCCTGATGACTACGGCATTCGTGACCTGTGTGTTCATCATGTTCAGGGTGGTTCCGGTATTCTTTAAGGAGCAGTGGCAGCTAAGCGAGTCGGTGATTGGGGTTATCCTTGGACTGAACGGTTTGCTGATCGCTATTTTTGAGATGGTACTCATTAACAGGCTTGAGCATCGACGACCGTCTTTGTTTTATATTACCATGGGTATGGTGTTCTTTGCATTTGCCTATCTGCTGCTTAGTTTACCCGTGACTTTTTACCTGGCTTTGGCTTTACTTTCCATTACTGTCTTCACTTTTGGGGAGATGCTCGTGCTCCCTTTTATCAATACCATGGTGATAAGCCGCAGCACGCCGGAAAACCGGGGGTTGTACTCTGCCGGCTATACGCTGAGCTGGTCGGTAGCGCAGGTATCAGGTCCTTTTGCAGGTTTCTACATTGCGAAGCATGCCGGTTACTTCTGGTTATGGGTTGGGATATTCTTCGTGCTGCTCTTGTGTGCTTATGGGTATGGCAGGCTGAAGGTTAGGGATTGAGGGGTTTATGCATTTTCACTGTGTTTAGCATCATGACATAAAAAGATTATGCCGCAGTATAAAATATTTTTCTGTCTGTTCCTGTTGTTTGCTCAACTTGCTTTTGGCCAAACCCGAAATATCGACAGTATCAGTTCAGATGCTGATGTCGAAACGCTTATGCATTCGTTTGGTCGTTTCTATCAGAATTTTCAAATAAAAGCTATCGCTGAGTTTAAAGAGCAAATGGGTGATTCCGTTTCCTGTAAATGCGTTGCGGATTCATTAAACATCACGAAAGCGTATTATAAGGCAGACTTTGATAACAATGGTCTTACAGACATGCTGGTTACTGGTGGTTCAGGAGATGTGAGGATTTTTATCGTGATGAATTTGGGGAATGACTCTCTGAAATTGCATGGCATGCCGCGTCGTTCTTATGGGAAATGTGTATTCGCAAGGATAGTGAATGGCAATCAGATTGAATACTACGATTACAAATTCAGACAAGGCTTAATTATTGAGGGAAGCGGGACACTTACCAAGACGACTTTAGTTTACAAAAGCGGAGCTTTTATAGAACTCAATGAACATCCGAAGCGGTACAACATTGAGAAAATCGAATTCGATGAATCTTCCCCGTGGTTAAATCCTGTGTTCAAGCTTGTAATAACTAAAAAACGAAGAGCAACTTTTGATGCGAAGTACCATAATATCGGAAAACGGAGTTTGAAAATCGAAGATGGGGAATATATGGGGCAAATTGATAAGGGATCTTATAATGCGCTCATCAACTTGCTGAATTATATCGACTTTCCCATTCTGGAAGACAGTTATTGGGTGAACTGGACCGACGATCCAACTTCCACACTAAGAATTACCTATAACAATGGGCAGGTAAAAGAAATTGAAGATTATGGGATGGTCGGAACTTGTGGACTGCGTGAAGTCTACCGGCAAATAGGAGATTTGAGATTTAGCCAAAAATGGAGGAAACAGTAAGGAGTTTTTACGCAGCCGGCTCTCAACTACCTGCCTGATACGATTTTTAGTCCTTTGTTATTTGCGAAAATATCATCATATCCGGATACATCATTTATTTTTTTGATTTCTGCTGTTAGATCTTCCAGTTTAACTTCTACTGTTTCGAGACTTGCGCGTGACCTGCCTCTTATCGCTTTGATATCTTCAATAACGGTCTCGAAATTTTTATCCACTTTTTCAAAGCCACTCGCAACAGCGAAATTGATGTCTTTGATGTGCTTTAATAATGTTGAAACTGATTCTTCTAGAGCGGTTATTCTTTTTTCTACTTCTAACATCTTTCGGTTTGTTTTCGCAAATTTAATGCATTGTAATTAGAACACAAAATTTCGTTGTTAGAATTTAAATTAATCTTTTGTGTTTATTTCATGTCTACCGGTTACGTCAATATAAATTCATCCCTTTACCTTCCAGTGTCTCTTCCTCGGGCTCTTCGCCTGTTGACGTCGCCGGTTCGAATTCTACTTTCATGCTCGTAAACCGGAGGTTTCCGAAAATGCTGGCAAACGCCGTCTCAGCCGCATCCAAGCCTGTGGCGATTTTGACTATTTTGTTTAGGGCGACTAGTCGCGTGGCATCGGCAATGATCCACTGCCCACCTAAAAATACTTCAAAGCAGGCATGGAAATCGGGCGGGTGAAGCTGGAAGCACAGCAACAGATTCAGCAACAGCAATAGGGATTTTTTATAGATGAGGGAGGTAACCCACCACAAAAATTTGTTGTAATTACGAATTACTCAATATATTTAGTAATTTTACTCAGTACGCTGAGTAATTTGTAAAACATGTTTCAACGGCCTTATATTAACGAACTTACGTCAAGGATCAAAGAACCTAGAAAGCATATTCAGGTAGTAATGGGGCCTCGCCAGGTAGGTAAAACAACGTTAGTTACCCAACTTGCTAAAAATCTGGATATACCATCGATCTTTACTTCTGCCGATGCGGTTGCTGCATCAGATCATGTATGGCTTGCACAACAATGGGAAGTTGCCAGACAGCGAATGATAACTTCAGCGCAAACGGAGTTTCTATTGATAATTGACGAAATACAAAAGATACCTAACTGGAGCGAAACCGTTAAACTATTATGGGATAAGGATACACGCGAAGGCAGACCATTGAAAGTCATTTTACTCGGATCGTCCAGATTGTTGATTCAACAGGGATTAACGGAATCTTTGGCCGGTAGGTTTGAATCAACTTATATGTCACATTGGTCATATACTGAGATGAAGAATGCATTCAATTGGACGGTAGACCAGTTTATATGGTTTGGAGGTTATCCTGGATCTGCAAGTCTAATCTTTCAGGAAGAAAGATGGAAAAACTATATCAATCAATCTTTGATCGAAACCAGTATATCTAAAGATATTCTGATGCTCACAAGGGTAGACAAGCCGGCATTAATGAGGAGATTATTTGAACTTGGGTGTTTGTATTCCGGACAAATTCTTTCGTTTACCAAGATACTAGGTCAGTTGCAAGATGCCGGTAATACCGTTACCTTATCACACTATCTGGAATTATTAGACACAGCAGGTTTATTGGGAGGTATTGAGAAATACGCGGCAGACGTAATCCGAAAACGTTCATCAAGTCCCAAATTCCAGGTTCACAACAATGCTTTAATTAGCGCACAGAAAAATGAATCATTCGATGAAATCAGACAAGATCCGAAAGAATGGGGCAGAATGGTGGAATCGGCAATCGGTTCTCATCTGGTTAACAGTGCGCTTACTGAAGGCTTCAGTATATTTTACTGGAGGGAACGCAATGACGAGATTGATTTTGTGCTCGAACGCCGAGGCAAAGTAGTTGGATTAGAAGTAAAAAGTGGCAATGATCAGTCGAATACAGGTTTAAGTAAATTTCAGCAACAATTTAACCCCGATAAAATATTAATGATTGGTAATAGCGGACTGAGTGTTGAAGAATTTCTATCCTTTAATCCCGTTACTTTATTTTAACTGAAATATCGCATTATGCAACTTGTCAGACGGTGATCTCATCGATTAACTATTGCCTCTCTGCCCGCTCGCTCAGCATTTTACTGCTAAATTCATAAGCGTGATCGAATATCTTCTGAACGGCTCTTTTGTCGAACATGCTGAACCTGGTCATTTCGGGCGGGTCAATGAAGATATCGCACTGCGAAGACTTTTCGTATACGGGGTGACCAATGGCGAGGTGGATGACGCGGTCGAGCACCTTACGGCCAACAAGCTTTTCTGGTTTTTCGTGTGCAATGGAGTTAACGTGACTGCCAATGAGCATTGTACATTGGTTTTTGATGGGGGCGATGGGCAGATTGTCAAGTATTCCGCCGTCTACATATATCTTTTCGTTGATACGAACGGAAGGGAACAGGAAGGGTATGCTGGTGGATGCTAGCAGGGCCGTGTCGAGATTGCCTTTGCTTAAGTATACGGGCTTGCCTGACACTAGTTCTGTTACGCCTACGTACAAGGGGATTTTAAGTGACGCGAAGTCATTGTGAGGCATATGTGTCTTGAAGAGGGCAACCAGGAAGCCGGTATCAAATATGCCTGAAGTACGCAAGCGAAGGGCATAGGGTGAAAAGAAACTGGTTTTCAGCGCAATGGCCAGCATCTCGTCGGGTGTGTAGCCTGAACTATAAAAAGCGCCGATAACCGCTCCTGCACTGGTTCCCGAGAGTAGATCGGGTTTAATACCGTGTTCTTCCAGTGCCTTAAGTACGCCAATATGCGCGATGCCACGCAGGCCACCGCCCGACAGGGTAAGCCCGATGATCGGTTTCGGTTCGTCTTTTTTTCGTTTAAGCCAGGATATCATATTGTAAAAGAAGCAAAATATTTCAATAATAAAAACCTGTTTGCCAAAGGTCTGATGCGGGTTGCTGTCCACTTGCTGTTCGGCTGCTGACCAGATCTTAGCCAGACATTACGCACGCGGCACTGGGTAATCTCTGTTCGGCATCTCTCTGGCATGTATTTAGCATACCGTACCAATCCATGCGCTATATTTTACTAAGTTTGTGCACATGAAACTGCGGCAGGTTTTCTTGTTATTGCTGATGGTCTGCACTAGTTGCTTTACAAGTCTGTACGCACAGGAAAATCCGGAGGTGCCGGCCGACACTCCGGCTAATGCAGTTTTGGAGAGAGCCGAGCGTTATCAGCGATGGAAGGCTCAGCAGGCTGCTTTTTTGGAACGGCAGCGTTTTGTTACCGACTCTATCATGCGTCATACCTGGCTTTTTCCGGATTCTGCGCTTGATAGGTTTATTATTATAGATAGTATTCTGAAAGCAAATACTGTGGGGCGTTCTAACCTCATCAACCGCTACAAGGATTTCGACTCGAGGGCGGTGAGCAGGTACAGGCTGGGTAGGCCGGTTCCTAAAGGGCAGCTCTGGGTGCCTGCCGTGGTGTGTCTGCTGTTGATGCTGTTTGCTACGCTGAAGATCTCATTCGCTAAGCAACTGCAAACAATTGTTCAGTCTTTTTTTAGCAACCGGGTGCTGAACAACCTGCATAAGGAAGATAACCTGTTTACTTCCTGGCCCTTCTTGCTTTTGTTTGTGCAGTTTGGTTTTACGCTGGGTATGTTCTTTTACCTGGTGTCGCAGTTTTACCATGTGGGTTTTTCAGGTACAGGCTTCCAGTTTTATCTGACCATCTCGATATTTATCGTAGTGCTTTATTTGCTGAAGATCGTTGTGCTGCGGGTACTTGGGCACCTTTTCAGGGTGCAGAAGCCTGTAAGCGAATACATCACAGTGCTTTACCTGAGCTATTTTAACCTTTCGCTTCTGTTTATCCCATTGGTTATTGTCTTCTCGCTATCACCCTTAAAATACGGTCCGTACTTTATTGCCGTGTCATTTATTTTACTGGGCGTAATATTTGCGTTTCAGTTTCTGAGGGCCGGTCTGAACATATTATCTGGGTACCGGTTTTCAAAGTTCTATTTATTTTTGTATTTTTGTGCCCTCGAAATTTGCCCGATTTTAATACTGATCAAGGCAATAGGATTATAAGCTGTAATTTGTTAAAATGCAAGAAAAGACAGAAGATAGGTTGCGCAAAGTGAAGAGCATTCTGGTGACGTTGCCTAAACCCGAAACGGAAAAATCCCCTTATTTTGATTTGGCAAAGAAATACAATCTGAAGATTGATTTCAGATCATTTATTCACGTGGAGGGCGTTCCGGCGAAGGAGTTCCGGAAAGAGAAGATCACCCTGGGTGATTATAGTGCGGTTGTATTTACCAGCAGGAATGCAGTGGATCATTTCTTCAGAATCTGCGAGGAGATGCGTCATGATGTGCCGGCAGATTTGAAATACTTCTGTATTTCCGAATCGACGGCGTTATATCTACAGAAATACATCCAGTACCGTAAACGTAAGATTTTCTTCGGGAAGCAGACAGCTGCCGATCTTGCCGAGGTGTTGAAAAAGCATTCGGGAGAGAAATTTCTGTATCCCTGCTCCGACGTGGCGACGGAAGATACCATGAACTTTTTGCAGAAGAATGGTTATGATGTTACACCGGCGGTTTTGTTCAGGACCGTTGTGTCTGATCTTTCAGATCTGGCAGAGGTGTTTTATGATGTGATCGCTTTCTTCAGCCCTTCGAGCATCCAGTCGCTCTTTACCAATTTCCCGGAATTTAAGCAAAATAATACCAGGCTTGCCGCTTTTGGATCTAATACACACAAGGCTGTAGTAGATGCCGGGCTGATCGTAGACATCGCTGCGCCTGCCCCTGAAGCGCCCTCAATGATTATGGCTATCGAGAATTACATCAAAAAGTCTAACAAGTAAGTCGCTGTTGT
This sequence comes from Pedobacter faecalis, assembly GCF_030182585.1. NCBI lineage: Bacteria > Pseudomonadati > Bacteroidota > Sphingobacteriia > Sphingobacteriales > Sphingobacteriaceae > Pedobacter > Pedobacter faecalis. Next base: position 2,787,479 of record NZ_JARXOW010000001.1, read on the forward strand.
TCATTTTGTTCAGCAGTATATTTTTCGGTTGAATAATTGCATTTTTCAATCATAATCGATAAAATTGCTATAAAATAGCGTCGACTATACTATGAGAAATATATACTTGCTGGGGTTTTTTATTGTGACCGGTTTACTTGCCAGTTGCGGACGCGGCGGACAGGGCGAACTCGTGGGGGTTTACAATAAAAAGTTCAGGAATAACCGTGTACCTTTAGGGATGGTTTACATACCTCCGGGGCGTACGCTGATCGGGATATCCGATGAGGACATCAATAACACGCAGAGCTCTCCGAGCCGGATGACTTCTTTCAGTGCTTTTTTCATGGATCAAACCGAGATCACTAATGCGGAATACAGGCAGTTTGTGAACTGGGTGCGGGACTCTATAGCAATTACTACACTGGGCCCGCAGAAGGCGCCAGATCTTTTTAAGCCGCAGGCTGTGGATGCAAATGGCGCGGCGATTCCGGGTGCTTCCCAGAATATAGACTGGCGGAAAGTGGGCAACGGCTCACGCTTGTGGAGCAACAAATCAGGTGGCTATGGCAGCCAGCTTGGCGATATGTATTACAGCGGTGCGGATGCGATTCCCGGAAGAAATGAAATAGACATCAGAAAGCTTCGTTACGCTTACAGCTATGTGAGTTCCGACCTTGCGGTTGAGGGGCGCAATGATCCGAACAAACGCAGACAGGACTTCATCGTCACCTACACTGATCTGCCTGATCCGAACAATCCGAACCATCATCCTTCTGTTCCGGTGTACCCGGATACCATGGTGTGGAGGGCAGATTATACCTACTCGCAGAACGATCCGATGGTGAAGACGTATTTCAATCACCCATCTTATGACGACTATCCGGTAGTGGGGGTAACCTGGGAACAGGCTTCAGCGTTCTGTGTATGGAGGACCCGCTTTTATGAATCGGTAGCCGTGGCAAGAAGACAGCCCTTGAACGCCCGTCCGGAATATCAGCTGCCTAGCGATGCGCAGTTTGAGTATGCTGCCAGAGGGGGTAATGTGAAAACTAAATATCCATGGGGTGGCCCGTATGTGCGGAATACCAAGGGCTGTATGCAGGCCAATTTTAAAGTGGGCAGGGGCAATTACTCTGACGACGGTGGTTTGTATACCGTTAACGTGAAGTCTTATTTCCCGAACGATTACGGCTTGTACAATATGGCAGGTAACGTAGCGGAGTGGACCATTACAGCATATAATCAGTCGGCCGCACCTATGCTGCTCGATTTTAACCCGAACTATACTTATTCTGCAAAGGCCGGCGACAGCAAATACATGAAACGTAAGGTTGTACGCGGTGGCTCCTGGAAAGACATCGGCTTCTTCCTGCAAAACGCTGTAGGTACTTACGAATATCAGGATCAGGCCAGATCGTACATCGGCTTCAGGTGTATCTCGGCTTATCCGGGCACTGATATTACTTATCGAAACTAAAAGATCTCGTTTTATACAAGGAAATCCTTATTCTAAAAATCATGGCTGCAAAGAAAAAATTTGATTGGTTACATGTGGCAATTTCATGGGGCGCCAGTGTGGTTATCCTGGGTGCTTTATTTAAGATTCTGCACATCGGTGGGAAGTTTGGCGATTATGCCATCGGTATCGGTTTAGGTGTGGAGGCATTGCTGTTTTTCCTGACCGGTTTTAGACAGCCCGAGCCTGAGCCTGCATGGGAACGGGTATATCCGGAACTGGGCGACGACTTTAGCGGTGAATTGCCTAAGGCAAGTGTCCGTCAGCCACAGACTGCCGGGTTCTCTTCTACTGCGGCGCTCGACAAGATGCTGAGCGATGCTAAGGTTGGCCCGGAACTTATTGAAAGCCTGGGTACGGGATTGCGTACGTTTAGCGACAAGGTGGCTGCGATCTCTAATGTGGCCGATGTTTCCATGGCTACTACCGAACTGACCGGCAAGATTAAAGGGGCTTCTTCAAGCTTTGATAACCTGAATCAGGCTTTTGCCAAGGCTACCTCACAACTGGTGGAGATGGGCGAAAGCGGCAGTGGTGCTGCAGCTTATCATGAGCAGGTGAATGCACTGGCTAAGAATCTTTCGGCACTTAACGCGGTTTATGAACTTGAACTTCAGGATTCCAGTGCGCATCTGAAGTCGATGAACAAGTTCTATCAGAATTTGTCGCTCACCATGAATAATTTCAATGAGTCGATGGAAGACTCTAAACAGTTCAAGGAAGAGGTGGGCAAGCTTGCGAAAAATCTGGCTTCGCTGAACGCGGTATATGGCAATATGCTTTCTGCCATGAATCAGACAAGGGTGTAATACCGCAGATATTGATTAATTAAACCGACTCAGATTAATTAGCATGGCAGGAGCAAAAGAGACGACGCGTCAGAAGATGATCAATATCATGTATTTGGTATTGTTAGCGATGCTCGCGTTGAACGTATCCGATACGATATTAAATGCCTTTAAGAATATTAATGATAGTCTGGTGAGTTCAAAATCGAACGTAGACACCAGCATCGACCAACTGTTTGCTTCCTTCCAGAACACGAAACTGAAAGATGAGCCTGCAAGGGCACAGCCTATCTGGGCCAAGGCCAACCAGGCCAAGGCCTATGCCGACGAACTTCACAATTATGTGCAGAGACTTAAAGACCAGTTCAGGACAGAGGGTAACGGCATAGATGAGGAAACAGGCGACCTTACGGAACGGGCTAACCTGGATATTGCCCAGAACATCATGATCAACAAGGGTGAGGGTGCGAAATTGAAGCAGAAGATTAATGAGACCCGTCAGAAGTTAATTGCGTTACTCGACGATAAGGATCAGGCTGGGGTAACCTTTACACTGGAGGCTACTGATGCTGAAAAGCGGGTGAACGGTAAGAAGAAATGGGAGGATATTAATTTCGGGGAAGGTACACCGCTCACGGCGGCAAATACTATACTGAGCAAGATCCAGTCTGACGTGCGTAACGCAGAGGCAGAGGTGGTTAAAAAGTTGTTTGGTAACATGGACAAGGCCCTGGTAAATCTTGATCAGTTTTCGGCAGTTGCTGTGGCACCTTCTTCTTATGTGGTGCAGGGTCAGCCTTATACAGCCGAAGTTTTCCTTACGGCAAGCGACTCGCGCTCTAACCCTGAAATTACCGTAGGGGGCAACCGCCTCTCGGTACGGGACGGAAAAGGAACGTATACCGGCAGCACCAATAGCGTAGGGGTCTTTAAATGGCGCGGGACTATTAAAGTGCGCCAGACGGATGGTCAGATCAAAGAATATTATACACCGGAGCAGACTTACCAGGTGGCGAAGCCTTCCGCTACGGTTTCTCCTGATAAAATGAACGTGATCTATGCGGGTATCCCTAATCCCTTTTCGGTTTCGGCAGCCGGCTTTCCGCTCGAAAGCGTGCGCGCCACCATGGATGGCGGATCCATATCGGGCAGCAATGGTAAGTACATGGTGAATGTTGGGGGCGGACAGGTTGGTAAGACCTTGACCATCAACGTGTCGGCCAGCAACGGTGGTAAAACACTCAACCTGGGTTCGCAACAATTCAGGGTAAAGGCTTTGCCAACGCCGCGACCTTATATTAAAGGTAAATCGGGCGGTAATGTGGGGCTCGAATGGATGGAAAGTGCTACGGCTATAGAAACGCAGCTGGAAGATTTCGTGTTCGACGTGAACTTCAGGGTACTCCGCTTTTCGGTAACTTTTATTAATCCGAAGTCGGACGCCGTAACCATACAGAACAGTGGGGCTTCGTTCAGCAGCCAGGTTCGCGGGGCCTTAAATTCACTGCGTTCCGGGGCAACAATTATATTTAAGGACATCGTTTGCGAGGGGCCTGATGGTAGGCAGAAGGTGCTCGACGGCATTACATTTACAGCTAAGTAGTATATGAAAAGTATTTTAGGAGTCATCGTAGCGTTGTGCCTGGCCGTACCGGCCTTAGCACAGGTTAACCCGCCTGCGCGTGTCGACTCAGTAAAGAAGACGCGGATCAAAACCCCGCCTAAGGATGGTTTTGCTGTTCGGCGGGAAATTGACAGCAACGTCATGGTGCCTTACCCGGATGTGCGGGAAGAGGATGTGTATTATTCCAAGAGGATCTGGCGCGAACTCGATCTTCGTGACACGATCAATTCGGTACTCAACGCAGAGAGCTCCAAACTGATCGATGTGCTTCTGGAGGCCATACGCAACGAGGAACTTACCGTGTATTCCAATAAGGATACAACTGCGGGCCGCTTGCTTGACGATAACGACTCATTTAAGATTGCGCTGACCGCCCAGGAGGCGCTTCAGAGTGCACAAGGTACCGTTGAGGGTGAGGCCGATCCGGAGACAGGTAAGATTGCGGAACCTACACTCAGACGGCTGAGATCTGAGGAGTTTATGAAGTACCGTATCAAGGAGGACTGGATTCTTGATTCCAAGCGTTCGGTATTTGAGCCGCGCATTGTCGGTATTGCTCCGATGAAAATGGTGGAAGGAAACTGGCAGCCCGTGTTTTGGGTGTATTATGATGATGCCCGTCAGTTGCTGAGTACTAAAAAGCTTGTAAACCCTGCGAACGACGCCTCGACGTTAAGTTTCGACGACTTCTTCGTACGTCGCTTGTTTTCGAGTTATGTTGTAAAAGAAACGAATCCTTCCAATAAAGATATCAATGAGATGCTGGGCATTACAGATCCTAAGGATCCGCGTAAGCTTTATGAATCGGAGCGGATCAAGAAATCAATCATGGACTTTGAGCAGAGTCTTTGGGAATATTAACCAGATATATTAAATATGAGCAGACCCCTGCAGCCTAGGCTTCGGGGGTTTCTTGTTTAAAATAGTTGAGCAGAGTCTGCACCTGCGATTTGTTCAATACGGCACTTAACTCCGCCTCGGATGCATTTTTAATGCGTTTTACTGACTTGAAATGCCGGAGCAGCTTGTCGGCCGTGGTCTTGCCTATACCACCGATCTGTTCGAGCTCGGTTTTCAGTGTGCCCTGGTCGCGTTTTTTGCGATGGAAGGTAATGCCGAAACGGTGTGCCTCATCACGCAGCTGCTGGATCACTTTCAGGGTCTCCGATTTCTTGTCGAGATAGAGCGGATAGCTGTCGCCCGGATAAAACAGCTCTTCAAGTCGCTTGGCAATACCGATCACGGTTACTTTCCGGTCGATCTCCAGTTTCTTTAAGCTGGTCATGGCCGAGGAGAGCTGCCCCTTGCCACCGTCGATAATAATCAGTTGAGGTAAAGACTCGCCTTCGTCGAGCATACGTCTGTAACGCCTGTACACCGCTTCTTCCATTGTGGCGAAATCGTTTGGCCCCTCCACTGTCTTCACATTGAAATGCCGGTAATCCTTTTTTGAGGGCTTGGCATCTTTAAACACCACAATGGCCGATACCGGATACTTGCCCTGGAAGTTGGAGTTGTCGAAACACTCGATATGCCGGGGCAGCTGGGTCAGTCGGAGGTCTTTCTGCATCTGGGAAAGGATGCGATCGGTCCGAAGATCCGGATTCAGCTTCTCGTATTGGTTCAGTTTTTCCTTCTTAAAAAAGAGCACGTTCTTCTCCGACAGTTCCAGAAGCTTTTTCTTTTCGCCCAGTTTAGGTACGGTAAACTTCAAGCCTTCGTCCATAAGCGTAATTTCGAATGGTACGATGATCTCTTTTGAGGTGCTGTGAAACTTGTTCCGGAACTCTGTGATGGCCAGGGTAAGCAATTCCTCGTCCGTTTCATCGAGCCGCTTTTTGATCTCAATGGTCTGCGTTTGTATAATGCTGCCGTTCATGACTTTCAGATAGTTCACAAAGGCATAACGTTCGTCGGACGCGATGCTGACCACATCAATATTGGTGATGGCGCTGTTGACCACCGTTGATTTGCTCTGGTATTTTTCCAACACCTGCAGTTTCCGTGCATACTGATGGGCCTGCTCAAAATTGAGTTGCTCGGATGCGGTTTTGATCACCTGTTTTACATCGCGGATTACGTTACCGATCTTGCCATTAAGAATATCTTTGATCTCAGAGATGTTCTGCTCGTAGTCGTCGGCCGACTGATATGCCTGGCAGGGCCCCTTGCAGTTGCCGATCTGGTATTCGAGGCATACTTTGAATTTACCCTCGGCAATATTTTCCTGACTGAGCGGCAGATTGCAGGTGCGAAGGGGATAAGTTTCCTTGATCAGATCAAGAATGGTGTGCATCATGCCTACAGAGGCATACGGGCCAAAATAGGTAGAGCCATCCTTCACCATTTTACGTGTCCAGTACAGTCGGGGGAAAGGCTCTTTCTTGATGATGATCCATGGATAGGTCTTATCATCCTTGAGCATGATGTTATAACGGGGCTGATGTTTTTTGATCAGGCTGTTTTCCAATAGCCAGGCGTCAATTTCCGTGTCTACAATCGTAAAGGTAATGTTGCGGATTCGAGACACAAGTACGCGTGTCTTACCGTTCATCTGGGTGTCTTTGTTGAAATAGGAACCCACACGGTTGCGGAGGTCCTTCGCCTTACCAATATAAATAAGGGTACCTTCTGCATCCCAGAACTGGTAGACCCCGGGCCGGTGCGGAATATCGGCTAATGCATTTTTGTAATCGAAAGCACCCATAGTCGGAACGGCTAGAAACCGAGTTTCTCGTCGAGTTCAGTGGTTTCCTCGGCCTGTTGCTGCTGCTGATACTGCGCACAGTCGTACACAATAGATACGCCGTTAACAGGCGGCTCGAAATCGGCCTGCTGAATCTTAAGCTTCGGATTGGCATATACCCGCTTCATGAAGCCGGCAAATATAGGCAGCGCTGTCGTGGCCCCGTCCCCCTGTGCTGTACTCGTAAAATGGAATGCGCGGTCTTCACAGCCTGTCCACACCCCGGCTACGAGTTGCGGACTGATGCCGATAAACCAGCCATCTGAGTTGTTCTGTGTGGTGCCGGTCTTACCGCCTATTGGCGCTTTTACGCCATAGCGACCGGCTAACCGCCAGCCCGTACCATGTGTTACCACACCACGCAGCATGCGGGTCATTACGTAAGCCACCTCTTCATTGAGTGCAGGTACAGGTATAGGTTTTTCGCTATGCAGCACCACGCCGTTCTTATCTTCTATGCGGAGGATGTAGGTGGGTTTAGTCCACACCCCCTTATTGGCAAACACGCTGTATGCGCCCACCATATCGTACACCGAGGCATCAAACGATCCCAGCGCTATGGAAGGGTAGGGAGGTACTTCGGTAGTAACGCCCATTTTCTTGATCAGTGTAGCCACCGCAGTAGGACCCACCTGTTTCATGACATAGGCTGCGATATAGTTCTGCGAAAGGGCCAGGCCCTTCTGCAGGGTAAGATATCCGGGTACAGTCCCGCTGGAACGCGGTGTCCATGGCTCGCTGCCCGGCACTTCTATCGTTACCGGCTCATTCGGTACACTGAAGCAAGGGGAATAGCCATTTTCAATAGCTACGGTATAGGTAAATGGCTTGGCGGTAGAGCCGACCTGGCGGGTACCCATCTTGACCTGGTCGTACTTGAAGTGTTCGTAGTTGATGCCACCCACCCAGGCTTTTACATAGCCGGTTTGCGGATCCATGGCCATCATGGCGTTCCGAAGCAGCATCTTGTAATATTTTACGGAGTCGATAGGCTTCATCAGGGTATCGATATTGCCTTTCCAGGTAAAGATGGTAAGCTGCGTGGGTGTGTTGAAGTCGGCCATGATCTCCTCCTCCGATTTACCTTCTAACTGAAGCGCTTTGTACCTGTCTGAACGCTTAATGCCCTGGCGGATTTGTAAATCTTTCCCTTTAAAAGGGTTGCGGCCTTTCCAGCTCTTTAAGAAGGAGGCCTGAAGTACTTTCATATATTCTTTCTGAGCTTCCTCAGCATAAACCTGCATGTCGTAATTAAGCGTGGTGACGATCCGAAGTCCGTCGCGATCAAGGTCGTAAGGTGTGCCGTCTGGCTTGGTGATCGACCTTTCTTCAAAGATCCGCTTGATATCTGCTTTAAGAACAGCGCGGAAGTATGGGGCTATGCCTTCATTGACCGTTGCTGCATTAAACCTTAAGCCGAGCGGCTTTTCCTTTTCGGTCTCATATTGCTGTGCGGTGAGCAGTTCTGCCTTCACCATGAGTTCCATAATCAGGTTGCGGCGTGCAAGGGAGCGCTCGGGGTTACGCGTAGGCGAATATCTCGTAATGCCCTTAAGTATCCCGATCAGGGTGGCCGCCTGTGGTACGGTGAGTTTATCGGGTGTGGTGTTGAAATATACGCGGGCGGCCGATTTAATGCCGTAGGCCTGGTTGCCGAAGTCGACCGTGTTCAGGTACATCACAATGATTTCCTCCTTGGTGTAGTTTCGCTCCAGTTTTACGGCAATGACCCATTCCTTGAACTTTTGCATGGCGCGTTTAAAGATGTTCTGCTGGCGACCTTCTTCTGAGAACAAGTTTAAGGCAAGCTGCTGCGTAATGGTACTTCCGCCCTGCTTTTTTCCAACCAGGTTGTACAGGATGATGGTGAAGGTCCGGCGAAAATCGATTCCTGAGTGATCACGGAATCGGATGTCTTCTGTAGCGATCAGGGCATTGATAACGTTTGGCGATATTTCGCTGTAAGTGACGTTGGAACGGTTCTGAACGAAATAAGTGCCAAGCACCCGCCCGTCGTCGGTGACGATTTCTGAGGCCTGGTTGCTTTTTGGGTGCTCGATATCCCTGAATGAAGGAAGTTCGCCGAAAAGTCCGAAACCGATCGAAATGATGAAAAGCGCAAAAAGTACCATTCCGCCAATCAGTATCTTCCAGAGTGTTATGTTGTATTTCCTGATTTCTTCCTTAGAAAGAGGTTTATTCATCGCTTAATAATTCTTTTTATAAAATTCTACGTATTGGTCGAGCAGCCTTCGGGTAGTGATCAGATCAAAGTTTTCTTTGCTGACGATAAAACTGCTGTAAAGATTTGCTGGCACCTTCATGATCTGTCTCAGTTGCGGCACTATACCTGAGGCATAGACCTTAGCTTCCTCAAAAGTACTAAAGTTCCCGACGTATACGAGCTGATCATTGTCAAATTCCTTTAACTGATGCCGCAGGCTGGCTTCTGCGTAGTTGCCGCGGTTAAACTGACCGATGCCGAACCGGGATGAGCTTAATGTCAATGAGGCATCTTGAACGTGTACCACAAAGTAATAGGTGGCTGAAGGCTTATCTGTAAAGGTACCATCGGTTTTTACAGCAACAACGGGCACAGCGGCGGGTTGTGCGGGGGCGACCGGCGCGGGGACTGGCTGGACTGGCTTAGTCGTTTGCACGGCGTTTTGGGGTGTCTGCACCTTTGCGGCCGGCGGGTTGGCCGGCGCCGGGTGTTGTGCTATCCTGGCTTCCTGAAAAGGCGGCTCGTTCGGATCAAAATCGACCAGCGCAACCTTGCGTGCACGGAAGGCCTGGAGATGATTGTTAATATAGTTTACATGCTCCTGCACCAGCGGGGTGATGAGTTTATCGTCGGGATAGCTGCGTACGATATTGTTGAATGCCTTTAGCAGACTGTCCACATGGTTTGTCCGGCCGATGGCAATGGCTTTTAAATAGGCGAACTGGGAGGAAAACAAGTTAGCCGGCTGCACTTCCATCTGCCTTGCCATGGAAATTACTTCTGGGTAATTTTTCTGTTCGTACTGTTCAAAAACTTCGTTGTAGCGTCTGGCGGAGGCTGCTTCCAGCTCGGTCTGTCGGGCAGCGTACGCGGGATCGAGCAAGGTCTTGGCATAAGACGAGCCGGCGTGGTCGTTGAGCAGCTTATTCCGGTAAAGATTAGCCTTGTCCGGGTCTGAGTCGCGATGAGCCAGAAACAGACTGTAGAAAACAGCAGGAAGGTAATCGTTTGCCGGGTAGCGTTTGAGTAAAGTTTCAAATACCTCGGCAGCCTCAGCCTGGTCCCTCAATTCCTGAAGGTAGAAGTTTCCAATCTCGTAGTAGGCATCAATGATCCGTTTATCAGATCCCGCCATCAGTTCTGGAGTTACAGGCAGTCGCGCACTATAGGTTTTGATAAGTGCCGCAGTATCAGTGGTGTTCTGAACACCTGCATGCTTGTCGGGAGAGTCAGGCAGCAGATTTGTGTTGGACAGAGCGTTCTGTGTATTCTGCTGCGCCGAATTCCGGACGCTTTGCCGCCAGTTGTCTTCGCGCTTCCGGTTTCCCCATTTTTTTTTAAAATCATTAAAACCGATGCTGATGGCCGTGGTATTGTTGAAGTAAAAGCCGCTTTGTACGGTGTTTGTTGTTACGGAGGCCGGGGCTCCAACAGATGCTGGCGCTACAGCGTTATCTGCTGCCGCAGTTGTCGCAGCAGGTTTGACTAAAGCTTCAATAAGCGCGGCGCGTTCGTTCTCCGGCCGTCGAGCTATTGCCTGCAGGGCGTCTTCGAGCGCGATCTGTTCATAGCGCGTGGTGAGGTAGCCGAGGTTCTGCGCTTTTTTACGTACAAGTTCATAATCGGGGTATGAATCGGGTAATGCATACACCGTACTGTCGTAATAGGCCTTGGCGCGGACATAGTCTTTTTGTTGTTTAAAATATATATCGGCCATGCGCATATAGGCCAAGCCCTTTTGGCTTTGGCTGGCCGTTGGTGTACGCAGAGCCAATGTGTATTGCGCTAAAGCTTCTTCCCACATCTGTTCGTCTGCATAATTTTCCCCGATCTGATAATAGACCTGATCGTGATAATCCACGTTTTTATCGTCCCGGAGCATGCGGCTTAGCGCGGTTCTGATGTCTGTCTCTAAGGCGTCCGAGGATTGCTGCAGGCGGATCTGCCCGAGGCCGGCCTGGAAATACATTTCATATGGAGCATTGCTCCGCTGGATTTTCCTGTAGGCGGATGCCGCATCTGCATATCGTTTCTGCCGCTCATACAATTGCCCGAGAATAAAAATCCATCTGATCTTGTTCAGGCTTCCGGCGCCGTTCTGAAGTGCCTGGGCAAGATATTCTGTCGCACAGCTGTCGTCTTTAAGATAAATACACATTTGGGCAAGCGTTGCGTAGGTTTCGGCAAGCTTTTCGCTTTTCTTGGATCCGGGGATGATCTGCATGAGGGTGTCTAGCACCTTACCAGCTTCACTGAGCCGCCTCAGTTGCATCAGGCTCCTCGCTTTCCAATTGAGCGCTTCCAGCACAAGATCCTTGTTTTTGGAATATGTACGGGCCACGTAATCAAAATATTCTGTCGAGTTAAAATAATTGCTGTTGTAAAAGCTGGCTTTGCCAAGCAGGAGATACGCGTCATCAATGTAATTGCTTGCGGTTCTTTCAAAAATAATGAACTCCGCCTTTTTTATGATGTCATTCATCGGCTTCAGTCCAGCCGTAAACCCTGCGTCTGCGGCATCGCCTTCAGGCCCTATATATACGGGCAGAATGCTGTTGTAATTGTCTGGGTAGTTCTGTGCGAGTTCTGCCTGGTGTACACTTAGGATCTGTCTGGCATTGTAAATATAGTTGTAGCGGGCGGTAAGGTTCTGCATGCCGCGGCTTGTGGCTGTGTCACGATGTGAGCCGCAGGAGTAAAATATGGAAACCAGCGCAGCAAGAATGATGTTTAATTTGTGGATCGCGTAGTGTTTCAAGAATATGTATTATGTTGGCTCATTAAAATATATACAAAAGTATCTTAATTTGGCAGCATTTTCATGGATAAAAGGGATTTATTTAAGGGCTTATCGTATGGCAGAACAGGACAATAAAGGCAAAAGGGTCAATAGCTATGTGAAATATTCGGCTATGGGTTTTCAAATGCTCGTCACCATAGGCCTGTTCGTATTCGCAGGTTATAAAATTGATGCATATCAGCAAAACCGGACGCCGCTTGCAACTGCACTGCTGGGCGTGCTTGGTGTGATTGTTTCTTTATATCAGGTGATTAGGCAGCTGAACAGAAAGGAATAGTTGTTTACACTCGGCTTTATTGCATACCTTTGCAAAAAAAATTGAATTGAGCATCGCCAGGTTTTCTGTCTTTTATTTTTTGTACTGCGCATTATTGGCTTTGGTAGCCTGCGTCGCTCCTCTGTTTTTCCCGGGCGTACACCTTTTTGTTTCCAAATTCTGGGTGGTATTCGGCTTCCTTGCAGGGGTTACTTTCATTGCGTATATCCTGGCTGATCTGGGGATTAAACGTAACCCGGAAACCGGTATTATGGCTATAATGGGGTCGATAGCGCTGAAGATGCTCTTTTCGATGGCTTTTGTGTTGATTTACAGCGTGTACGGGAAGGAAAAAGGTGTTGTGTTTGTGCTGAATTTTTTTTCTTTATATTTATTGTTCACCTTCTTTGAAATCTACTGTTTGTTACGTAACTTGCGCCACCAAAATAAAAAGTAAAAATCTGCGACTAAATGGATTGTAGCCACGTTTTTGAGTTTAAAGTGAATAGGTTAATTGTTGTTTTTACGCTTTTTTTAGCGTTTTGTTTTCGGACATCTGTTGCTTTTGCTCAGGCTGACACTGCTCACGGTGCCGGAAATCATCATGTAGCCGATACCGCGGCAACTCATGGGGCTCACGGGGAAGAAACTGCTGAGAAAAAATTCGATATCGGTAAGTTTGCTCTGCATCATATTGCGGATTCGCACAGCTGGCATGTGATTGGTGATACGTATATTGGTTTGCCGGTGATTCTGTATACTCCCCAGGGATTTGTGTTTTTTAATTCTTCGGATTTTCATCATGACGATGCGGCGACCGTAGTTGTAGAGCGCAACGGACAGCGCTTCGTGAAATTCCATGAGAAGATTTATTATGCTTCGGCTACCGCCAATGACCATGGTCAGTTTGTTGATCTCGATGAGCATCATCATCCGCTGAACGCCCGCCCGCTTGATTTGTCGTTCACCAAGAACGTATGCACGTTATTTTTGTCGGTCATAGTCCTTTTGGTTGTTTTCATTAACGTGGCTAAGGGATATAAGAAACGTCGCGGCAAATCGCCTAAAGGTTTGCAGTCATGGATGGAGCCGATCATCCTTTTTGTGCGGGACGATATTGCTAAGCCTAACCTGGGTCATAAATACGAGCGTTTCATGCCATATCTGTTGACCGTGTTTTTCTTTATCTGGTTTAACAATATGCTTGGCCTCGTGCCTTTCCTTCCAGGTGGTGCCAACTTAACAGGCAACATCGCCGTAACCATGGTTCTTGCTGTGGCTACATTTTGCATTACGGTCTTCAACGGAAACAAATATTACTGGAAGCACATCTTTGCGCCGGATGTTCCGTGGTGGATGTATGTGGTTATGGTGCCGGTTGAACTCTTCGGTATCTTTACAAAGCCGATTGCTTTGATGATTCGTTTGTTTGCCAATATTACTGCAGGTCACATTCTGGTGCTTTCACTGATCTGTCTGGTATTCGTTTTTGATAGCCTCTACATTGCTCCTGTTTCTGTAGCTTTTGCGGTCTTCATCGGAGCTATTGAACTTCTGGTTGCGTTTATACAGGCTTTTATATTTACCATATTGTCTGCCCTGTTTATCGGTATGGCAATTGAAGAGCACCACCATTAAATTGAATTATTTTTTAACATATAATATATAGAATCATGATTACAGGAAGTATTGCTGCAATTGGTGCAGGACTAGCCGCGATTGGCGCTGGTCTGGGTATCGGACGCATTGGTGGTTCGGCTATGGATGGTATTGCCCGTCAGCCTGAAGCTGCCTCTAAAATCCAAACTGCAATGTTGATCGCTGCAGCATTCGTTGAAGCTGTTGCGCTTTTCGCAGTGGTTGTTGCCCTGATGGGTAATGGCTAAAATTATCTGCGCCGGGCGTCACGCCCGGCGCATTTTTTTGTTAAGAAAATAACACTGATATAAGTAAATGGAATTATTAATACCTGAGATTGGCCTGGTTATCCTTCAAACGATAGCTTTTTTAATATTGATGTTTTTGCTGGCAAAGTTTGCCTGGAAACCTGTTCTGGCAGCGATTAAAGAGCGTGAGCAATCTATCGATGAGGCTTTGAATAAAGCAGAACTGGCAAAACAGGAAATGGCCAGACTGACTGCTCAGAATGAGGAACTGATGAAAGAGGCGCGCGATGAGCGCGACCGCATCCTTAAGGAGGCTAAGCTTTTGAAAGACAATATTGTGCAGGAGGCGAAAACTCAAGCGCAGCAGGAAGGTTCTAAGTTAATTGAGAAGGCTAAGATCGAAATTGAGAATCAAAAAAAGGCAGCTTTGGCAGAATTGAAGAGCCAGGTTTCAAGCCTGTCACTTGATATCGCTGAGCGTGTTTTGCGTAACCAGCTTGATGATAAAGCGAAACAGCAGGAGTTGGTTTCCAGTCTGTTGAAAGACGTAGAATTAAACTAAGGATTGTTTAGCGCAGAATATAATGGCAGAAAATAAAGCAGCATCCAGATACGCCAAGTCCATCATAGACCTGGCAATCGAGCGCAATGCGCTGGAGGAAGTTAGACAGGATATGGTGTCGTTTGCGCAGGTCTTGGAAAGCAGTTCCGAGCTCGGTGCTATCCTCAGAAATCCGATCGTACCGTTGGATAAGAAGTGGGGTATACTGGAAAACGTGTTTAGCGGTAAAGTACATGAGATCACCAGGTCGTTTATGCAACTGCTTGTCAACAAAGGACGCTCGGCCATTTTACCTGACACCGCTACATCTTTTGTCGCGCAGTATAATGCGCTGAAAGGCATTGTAACGGCAGATGTAACTTCTGCTACGGCATTGACACCGGCTAATAGGGCTGAGATCGAAGCTATTGTTAAGCAGCAGACGGGTGCTAAACAGGTGTTCGTAAACGAAAAAGTAAGCGAAAAGCTTATTGGCGGTTTTATACTTAAGGTTGGCGACAGGCAGTTTGACGCGAGCATCCTGAGTGGATTAAACAAATTGAAAAAAGAATTTGCCCAGGGCGTTGCTTAGATCCGGGGTTTAAATGTATACTGATTTATAAAGAAATAATATAAAATTATGGTAGAGGTAAGACCAGACGAAGTATCGGCAATCATCAGGCAGCAATTGGCGGGCTTCAAATCAACGGCGGAACTTGAAGAAGTTGGTACCGTATTGCAAGTGGGCGATGGTATTGCCCGTGTTTACGGCCTGACCAAGGTTCAGTCCGGCGAATTAGTTGAGTTCGAAACAGGCTTGCAGGGTATCGTGTTAAACCTTGAAGAAGATAACGTGGGTGTGGTACTTTTAGGTCCGCACGACGATATCAAAGAAGGTGACACTATTAAACGTACCAAGAAGATCGCCTCGATCAAAGTGGGTGAGGGTATGCTGGGCCGCGTTGTAAACACGCTTGGTCAGCCTATTGATGGTAAGGGACCTATCCTGGGCGAAACTTACGAAATGCCGATTGAGCGTAAAGCACCGGGTGTAATTTATCGTCAGCCGGTTACCGAACCTTTGCAGACTGGTATCAAAGCTATCGATGGGATGATTCCAATTGGCCGCGGTCAGCGTGAGCTTGTGATTGGTGACCGTCAGATCGGTAAGACTGCCGTTTGTATTGATACAATCATCAACCAGAAAGAATTTTACGAAGCAGGTAACCCTGTGTATTGTATATATGTTGCCTGTGGACAAAAAGCAAGTACTGTTGCGAACATTGTCCGTACCCTCGAGGAGAACGGCGCCATGCCATACACTGTGGTTGTTGCGGCTTCAGCAGCTGAACCGGCTCCTCTACAGTTCTATGCTCCGTTCTCAGGTGCAGCGATAGGCGAATTTTTCCGTGATACTGGTCGGCCAGCCCTGATCGTTTATGACGATTTGTCTAAACAGGCTGTGGCTTACCGCGAAGTATCTCTGCTGCTTCGTCGTCCACCGGGCCGTGAGGCTTATCCAGGAGACGTGTTCTATCTGCACAGCCGTTTATTGGAGCGTGCTGCGAAGATTAACGCTAACGATGATATCGCAAAAAACATGAACGATTTACCTGAATCTATTAAGGGTATCGTAAAAGGTGGTGGTTCGTTAACAGCCCTTCCGATTATCGAAACTCAGGCTGGTGACGTTTCTGCCTATATTCCGACGAACGTAATTTCGATCACCGACGGACAGATTTTCCTCGAGAGTAACCTGTTCAATTCGGGTATCCGTCCTGCAATCAACGTAGGTATCTCGGTATCACGTGTAGGTGGTAACGCGCAGATCAAATCGATGAAGAAAGTTGCAGGTACCTTAAAGCTTGACCAGGCACAGTATCGCGAACTTGAAGCTTTCTCTAAATTCGGATCTGACCTTGATGCGGCAACTAAATCGGTACTGGATAAAGGCGCGCGCAACGTGGAGATCCTGAAACAGGGACAATTCTCGCCAATGACGGTTGAGAAGCAGGTTGCGATCATCTATATCGGAACAAAGAACCTGATGCGGTCTGTACCAGTTAACAAAGTGAAAGAATTTGAAGTTGAGTATTTACAGCAGCTTGAATTGCGTCATCCTGAGACTTTGAAAGCCTTAAAGGCCGGCAAGTTTGATGACGAGATCACTGGAGTGCTGGAAACCGTAGCGAAAGAACTTTCAGCTAAATATTAATAAAGACAGGCAGCTGATACTTAATACCCGAGAAAAGAATGGCTAATTTAAAAGAAGTAAGAAATCGCATTGCATCGGTTCAGTCTACCCAGCAGATCACCAAGGCCATGAAAATGGTTTCGGCTGCTAAGCTGAAACGTGCGACCAACGCTATTGTTCAGTTACGGCCTTATGCAACCAAACTTAAGGAAATCCTGGGTAATCTTTCTGCCAGCCTGGAGGGTTCATCTTCTCCTTTTATTCAGGAGAGAGAGCCTAACAAAGTGTTGATCGTTGCGGTATCTTCTAACCGCGGTTTGGCGGGGGCTTTTAACACGAACGTCATTAAAACGACGAACAACCTTATTTCAGAAAAATACAGCGAGCAGTACAAGAATGGTAACGTAAGCATTCTGGCGATCGGTAAGAAGACTCAGGACTTCTATGAAAAGCGTGGATACAATACGGTTGGCAACAATAATGAGATCTTTAATGCGCTGACCTTCGAAAATGTAACTAAAATTACCGATTCCATCATGGATGGCTTTGAAAAAGGAAAGTATGACCGGGTAGAACTTGTTTATAACCGCTTTAAGAACGCCGCAGTTCAGATCCTGACCACCGAGCAATTATTGCCTTTGCCTAAGAATGAGGAAACTGAGGTCGCCCAGGTATCTAATACTGACTATGTTCTTGAGCCTTCTAAAGAGCGCATTGTGGAGCAGCTGATCCCGAAATCGATTAAGATTCAATTGTATAAAGCAGTGCTTGATTCGCACGCCTCTGAGCATGGCGCTCGGATGACTTCAATGGATAAGGCAACTGAAAACGCGGGCGATCTGCTTAAGGCCCTGAAGTTGTCGTATAACCAGGCGCGTCAGGCGGCTATTACAACGGAGCTGACGGAAATTGTGAGTGGTGCAGCAGCATTGAACGGTTAAGGCAGAGGAAGATAGACTTATTGAAATAAATCCTATATTTGAAGCACAAATTTTAAGACATGGAACAAAGACCTAAGCACAATACTGAGAGCATGAAAACCGCCAACGAGGTGGGTACATATAAGCTAATGACCGTTGGGATTTTGATTGGCGTTCTGGGGGTTTATCTTCGTTTCGCTGCCGATTCTACAATGCTGTCTATTGTATCGTGGGTTATCTTACTGGTTGGATCTGTTATTGCCTGCAAAGCAGTATTTAAAATATTAAACGCTTAAGCATAGTCAGCGAATAAATATTACGGCGCATCTGTTTCAAACGGATGCGCTTTTTTATTTTACCCGGGTTTTATTCGTTTTTACAAACGATTCCCATCCTGAATAGGATTTTCCGCTGCCGCCCAAAACCGCGGTACGCTGAAAAGAATGGCATACCGCGACCGATAAACCGTCGGTCGCATCCAGAAACTCAGGCGTTTCCTTGAAATTCAACAGTCGCTGCAGCATCGCGGCTACCTGTTCTTTGCTTGTGTTGCCGTTGCCGGTTATCGACTGTTTTATCTTCTTAGGCGCATATTCGGTAATTGGAATATTTCTCGCCAGGGCCGCGGCCATTGCTGTGCCCTGCGCGCGGCCCAGTTTGAGCATCACTTGTATGTTTTTACCATAAAAGGGCGCTTCAAGCGCCACAGCATCAGGCTTGTACTGATCAATAAGAGCGGTGGTTTTTTCAAATATCCGCTGCAGCTTAAGAAAGTGGTCGTCCAAGTGGTCCATCCGCACAACACCCAGGGCGATGAGTTCGATCTTACTTCCCCGCTCCAGGATAATCCCGTAACCCATGATAGATGTTCCTGGGTCAATGCCCATGATCACCCGTTCCTTTTTTTCTGCCAACATAAAACAATATTAAGCATATTTGCAGACACTAAGCCGGAAAGATTGACACCTAAGTATAAAAAAGCTATTTCTTATGCATTGAAGACAGGCGTTGTTTTTTTCGCGTTTTGGTTTATCTATATTAAACTCTCAACCAATCAAAACATCAGGGAGTTCAGCGAACTGCTGAAGGGTATTGCACCTTCGGAAATTACCTGGATGCTTACGCTGATATTATGCCTGATGCTGGTCAACTGGGGTCTCGAAGCCATCAAATGGCAGAACCTGATTTCCAGAATTGAACGGATTTCCCTCTGGAGGTCCATCGAGTCTGTCTTTTGCGGATTAACCTGGGCGATATTTACGCCCAACCGTATTGGCGAATATGGGGGTCGGGTATTCTTTTTATCCCCAAAGAGAAGGGTGATTGGCGTCGTGGCCATGGCGGTAGGCAATATAGGCCAGATGGTGCTTACCAATATCTTTGGCGCAGCGGCTGTCTGCGTGTTCCTGTACCGTTATGTCGATATCGACTATCGCCTCTATTATGCGTTGGTTGTGCTCTCCGCCATGTTCTGCCTGTTTATGGCGATCTTTTATTTTAACATCAGGTGGCTTAATGGCATACTGCTGTCCATCCGTTTTACCCGGAAGTATAAGAAGTTCTATAACATCCTGGCCCGGCTTAGCAAGCGTGAGTTATGGCATATTTTGCTCTTGTGTTTTGCACGTTATCTGGTGTTCAGCACGCAGTACTTTTTGCTGTTTTTCTGGCTTATTCCAAATTTGTATTATCTCGACATCCTGATGATGGTAAGCATCCTTTTCTTTGTGCAATCGACACTCCCTTCGCTCGACTTATTCGACGTTGGCGTGCGCAGCGTAACAGCTTCTTACTTTTTCGGGTTTCTTACAGATCAGGATGTGGCTGTCATAGCCTGTACGGCATGTATTTGGCTGGTCAACATTATTATTCCAGCCATTCTAGGTTCTTATTTCGTATTTAAACTTAATTTTTTTGGAAGCAATCAACGTAGTTAGTTTGATCGGTTTGGTACTCTCCCTGCTGTATTTTGCGCTTATTGCCCTGTTCACCAGAGGCTGGTTGGCCTTAAAGTATTTCATTCCGGTGGTTAAGGCCCCGCGTACCCGGGTATCTGTCATCGTCGCGGCTAGAAATGAGGCTGCCGTAATTGAACGTACCATAAAAGCGCTGCTTGAGCAAACTTACGAGAAGTCGCTTACTGAGATCATTTTTATCGACGACCATTCTACGGATGCCACGCCAGATATCATACGCCGTTATGAAGGCCAGGGCGTTGTGCTGATCCAGCTAAATGAAACGGAGCGATTGAATTCGTATAAGAAGAAGGCTATCCAGACAGCCATAGGTCAGGCCAGGGGTGATCTGATCGTTACTACCGATGCCGATTGTGTAATGGGCGTTAACTGGTTGTCAACCATCATAGCTTATTATGAAGCGGGGGACTATAAGATGATATCGTGTCCGGTGGCATACTTCGAGGAGCGAACTTTTTTTGAACGGGCACAATCACTCGAATTCCTGTACCTGATCGGTATGGGCGCCTCTACTATAGGAAATGGAATGCCCTCCACCTGTAACGGAGCCAATCTGGCCTACCAGCGCAGGGCTTTCTATGAGGTAGGTGGCTTTAGCGGCATCGATAATCTCGCATCTGGCGATGATGAATTGCTGCTGCATAAAATGGCCGCAAAATACCCCGACTCCATCGGCTTTCTAAAAAGCAGGGAAGCTATCGTATATACTCATGCCAAGCCAGATTTGGAGGCTTTTATTCAGCAGCGTAAACGCTGGGCATCTAAAAGCACGCGGTATCAGAACAAAATCATCATTGCACTTGGAATCGGCGTATGGCTTTTTAACCTCAGTATGCTGATCAGCATTGTTGCAGCTATGTTCGACCCGCGATATTTGTCGACTGCCGGCGTACAACTGCTTGTTAAGATCTGTGCCGAACTGATTTTCTTGTACGGGGTAACGGCCTTTGCTGGCAGACGAAGCCTATTGCAACTATTACCCGTGCTGAGCGTTTTGCATATTCTCTATATTGTGTATATTGGAATTGCCGGAAATTCAGGTAAATACAACTGGAAAGGCAGAATGGTAAGGTAAGTAAGCATGGACAACCCCTATCGGAAAATATGGCGCCGGCTGAGTCGTAACGTACCTGCGGTATGCGGATTGGCTTTTATTGCAATGCTGTTGGTGGTCTGTTTGCTGGGTTATCTGATCATTCCCGACCAAACGCCAAACGCGAACGATATGCAACTCCAGTTGAGCAATCAGAAACCAGGGCGTACTTTCGATTTCCTGATCATCGGACATGGGGCGACGCCAGACAAAAGAGGTCTTTTTGACCGCATGTTTTTTGGTCAGCCTTCAGCCATAAAGCGTATTCCCATTACTTCCTACCGGGAAGCTGGGGGTTATGTTTATGCACGCGAATTTATCGGCGATGATGAGCAGTCGGTCGAGGGCAAGTATCCCAAAATTAAAGGCCAAAACCGGTATAGGCAGACCTTCTGGCTTGGGACAGATATGTACGGGCGCGACATGCTGAGCCGTATGGTGCTCGGCGCCAGGGTGTCTTTGTCGGTCGGACTTATCTCGGTCGTTATTTCCCTCATCATCGGTGTAAGTCTTGGTGCTGCAGCGGGTTATTTTGGAGGTAGGGTCGACCGGCTGATCAGTTGGTTCATGAATGTGGTGTGGTCGCTCCCTTCTTTGCTGCTGGTTATTGCCATTTCATTCTCGCTAGGCAAGGGTTATTGGCAGATCTTTATTGCGGTGGGCCTTTCCACGTGGGTAGATGTAGCCAGACTGGTTCGCGGACAGGTGATGGCCATGAAAGAAGCAGAGTTTGTAGAGGCGGCGCGGGCACTTGGCTTTTCAGCCGATAGAATTATCATTCGCCATATCCTGCCCAATATAGCTGGATCAATCATGGTGGTGGCCTCGGCCAATTTTGCCTCGGCCATACTGCTGGAAACTGGGCTGAGCTTTCTGGGCTTCGGTGCCCAGCCTCCGGTGCCCAGCTGGGGAAGTATGATCCGTGAGCATTACGGTTACATTATCATGGATGGCGCATATCTGGCTTTGTTGCCCGGTCTGGCTATTATGCTTACGGTTTACGCTTTTAATGTGCTCGCTATCGGTCTGCGCGATGCCTTTGATGTGAAAACTCAAAATATTTCTGTCTGAGTAAGCGCAATCCCATATCTTTGTTTTTATGTTGCTGCACAGTTATCAGAATGAGCTCCTGGAAGCAGGGTGTGACGAAGCAGGCCGCGGCTGTCTGGCCGGGCCCGTGTTCGCGGCTGCAGTGATACTTCCTAAAGATTTCGTGGCGGGGGAACTGACCGATTCAAAGAAACTAACGCATGAACAGCGTTGCCGTTTGCGCGTCATCATTGAACGGGAGGCGATAGCCTGGGCTGTAGCCGAGGTGGACAATGACGAGATAGACCGTATCAACATTTTGAATGCATCATTTCTTGCCATGCACCGGGCGGTTGACAAATTGGGCGTACGGCCGCAATACCTGAGTATAGACGGTAACCGATTTAAAGCTTATCCAGATATTCCGCATACCTGCATCATTAAGGGCGACGGCAAGTACCTGAACATTGCGGCGGCCTCCATTCTTGCAAAGACGCACCGCGACGAATACATGGAACGGATTTGTCCTGAATTCCCTCACTACAAATGGAGTCAGAACAAAGGTTACCCTACCGTAGCTCACCGTACGGCAGCCATTGAACACGGGCTATCTCCATTTCATCGTAAAACTTTCTCTATAACAGATCCACAGCTCGAACTGGTCTTTGAAAACGCCGGATAATTGGTTATTTTCACTTCGGTGAAAGCATTGATCCTGACAAGCAGAGTTCCTTTTCCGCCCAACAGTGGCTACCCAATCGTTGTGTACAATACGATAAAGGGATTGTTGCGGCAGGGTGTGGAGATAACCTTGTTTAGCCTGAACCCGGGGAAACATGCGGTAGACACGGAGGATATCTACGATCCGCTGTTTGAGAACATCGATTTCTATGCCTTTGATCTGGACACGGAAGTGAATGTGCTGGGCGCGCTTTTCAATATTTTCTCCAACCAGTCGTACAACGTATCTCGCTACTATCACGAAGAAGCGGCTCGAATGCTGGAGAACGTAATCAGGGAAACAGAGTTTGACATCGTGCAGTTTGAGGGTCTGTTTGTGGTGCCCTATCTGGATGTCATTAAGGCGAACAGCCGGGCCAAAACTATATACCGCGCGCATAACATCGAATTTGAGGTGTGGGAACGGATCGCGGCGACCGAACGTTCGGCGCCGAGACGCGCTTACCTGCAGTTTCTGGCCAGGCGCCTGCGACAATATGAAACAGAGCAGATCAACCGTTTTGATCAGATCTTCGCCATCAGTGAGCAGGACAGGCAGAGCATTTTGCGCTTTGGTGGAAGCGCCGGTATAGACGTGGTGCCTGTTGCACTGGATTTTAACAATTATGCTGCCGATGCCTCCAAAACGAGTTTTCCGACCTTATTTCATTTAGGGGCTATGGACTGGCGGCCCAATAAAGAGGGACTGGAATGGTTTCTCAACGAGATATGGCCGGATATTGAAAAGCTGAGCAGTGAGCTACGTTTCTATATTGCGGGTAAACATATGCAGCGGGAGTTCTTCGATTATGATTCTGATAATGTTGTCGTCGAAGGGGAGGTTTTCGATGCCGCGGAGTTTATAAACTCGAAAGCCATTATGATTGTCCCTCTACTATCCGGAAGCGGGATGCGGGTCAAAATTATCGAAGGAATGGCCATGAACAAATGCATTATTGCGACGAGCATGGGCGCAGAGGGGATCAATTACAGTAATGGTAAAGACATCCTGATTGCCAACACCGCCGATGAGTTTTACCGCTCTATCCTTCAGTGTATAACCAATCCGAACAGGTGGCGCGAGATAGGGAACAGTGCACGGCAAACTGCCGAACGCGATCATGACATCAACGTTATTGCGGAAAGAATGGTCAATGTCTACCAGAAACTGGCAAGTGCTTAAATTTTATGTACTTTTGCCCTCGTTTTAACTATACTTAATTATGAAGAATACTGCATTAACAGAAAAGCATGTCGCTTTAGGCGCCAAAATGGTACCATTTGCCGGTTACAATATGCCGGTTCAATATGAAGGCATCAATGTAGAACATGCAACTGTAAGAAACGGTGTAGGTGTTTTTGATGTAAGCCATATGGGTGAGTTCATTCTGAAGGGCGGCGACGCGCTTGACCTTATTCAGCGCGTTACGAGCAACGATGCTTCCAAATTGTATGATGGGAAAGTGCAGTATTCTTGTCTGCCTAACGAAGATGGCGGTATTGTTGACGACCTTCTGGTGTACCGGATCGATGAAAAAACCTATATGCTGGTGGTGAACGCTTCCAACATCGAAAAGGACTGGAACTGGATTCAGCGCTTTAACGATAAAGGGGTAGAGATGCACAACATCTCCGACCGTACTTCCCTGCTGGCAATCCAGGGTCCTAAGGCTGCAGAAGCGTTGCAGAGTCTTACGGAGGTCGACCTTGCTTCTATGGAGTATTACAATTTCGTAAAAGGCACCTTTGCCGGTGTCGATAATGTGGTGATCTCCGCGACAGGATATACAGGCGCAGGCGGGTTTGAAATTTATTTTGATAACGAACATGCGTTTAAGATCTGGGATGCGATTTTTGAGGCTGGCAAGCCATCTAATATTAAGCCTATAGGTTTGGGCGCCCGCGATACTTTACGATTGGAAATGGGCTTCTGTCTGTACGGAAATGATATTGACGATACCACTTCTCCTATCGAAGCCGGATTGGGCTGGATTACCAAGTTTACCAAGCGCTTTACCAATTCTGAGAGTCTGTTAGCTCAAAAAGAGGCTGGTATTAAAAGAAAGCTTGTCGGTTTTGAAATGATAGAACGGGGAATTCCAAGACATGATTATGAAATCGTGGATGCAGAAGGTACCGTAATAGGTCGCGTTACTTCCGGTACGCAGTCACCCTCGCTTCAAAAGGCCATTGGAATGGGTTATGTAGCCAAAGGCCAGGACAAAGAAGGCACAGAAATTTTTATAAATATTCGCAATAGCAAGGTTAAGGCCAGGGTTGTGAAATTCCCTTTTAAATAGCATGCACCAGTAATGCAAAAAAGCATAGAAGTATGTATGACGCCGGCTTTGCTCAGTCTGTACGACATTGAGCAAAGCATTGTAGTAGTAATAGATGTGCTCCGTGCAACTTCTTCCATTGTTTACGGTATCGATAACGGTGCTGCGGCGATCATTCCTGTAGCCCAGGTGTCTGATTGTCTGACCTACGCCAACACTGGATTTTTGCTGGCCGCAGAGCGCGATGGGGAAGTGGTTCCGGGTTATGATTTCGGGAACTCGCCGTTCTCTTACACTGCCGAAAAGGTGGCTGGCAAAACCGTAGTGCTCACAACCACCAACGGCACGAAGGCCTTACACATGGCGCGCGAGCGGGCTCATCAAGTGGTGGTAGGCTCGTTCCTTAATCTCGACGCCCTTTGCCACTGGCTGCGCGAACAGGATCGCAATGTTTTGCTGCTTTGCGCAGGCTGGAAGGATAAATTCAATCTGGAGGATACCTTGTTTGCTGGCGCGGTTGTGAATACGCTGCGCAAGGATTATGTGCATTTTGACGATTCAAGTATAGCCGCCGAGGATTTGTATCTGCTGGCCAAAGATGATCTGAGAGGATACCTGTATAAGTCGTCTCACAGTCACCGTTTAGAGGTCTTGAATATCGAGGCCGACGTACGATTCTGTCTTCAAAGGAATATTTGCAAAGCGATTCCCCTGCTGGTGGGCGATAAACTGGTGGCCCTTACACCATAGCTATTTGGGCTTATATCTGGACAGCTTGAGAATCTTCTGAGCGTCGGTTTCAGCCATAAGTTGCTGCAGCGATACCTCTGCGTTCTCCGACATATATTTCCTCACGATCTGCCAGCCGGTCCAAACGCCGATCTTAGGCGCCGATTCATTCCGTTCTCCCAGCCCGGGCGTAAAAGGGCCTTCGGCCAGCAGAACCTGGATCTTATGGTAGTCCGTTTCGTATAAGAACTCATTTTCGAGATAGTATGCCCAGATGTCGCGTTCGAAGGTCTTACACCAGTCGAGCTGCCTGCCCGTATAACCAATCTTAATGGTGTCTGCAACATCCTCAGGGAGCACATTATCCATGAAATACAGTATTTTACCATGATGAACCATTTTGTCTAAAAAAGAGTGGTCTTCATCCCGCTCCGGGAACAGCTCTTCCCTGATAAAGGTTTCCACTACCCTGGATGCCAGATAGTCCGGAGTAAAGCGCCGCGAGAGATATGTCGGTACGCTTTGCACAATGGCCCCGTAAAACTTGCTGTTTTTACCTAAGAACATGTCGAGCCCCACGCCCAGATAGTTATCGCCCACAGGCGTTTGCACCGCAAAGCCGGAGGTGAAATAAATAATCCTGGGGATGTTTACTTTCGGGTAGTAATATTTGATATAGGTAAAAGCCTCGTGCAGCTCGTTATCGTATTTTTTTATATCAGGAAAGATGCTGTCGACCTCATGCTGCAGATCGGAGTAGGCTCTGTCTTTGAAGAGCATGTTCAGTATTTCCGGACCGGTATACGCCTGATTACCCACCATCCGGAAGACAAAGTCGTTGTAAAAGTTACCGTATTTCGCTTTAAGCGCTGCATCAGCCTTTGCCGGTGGTACATTCCGTGCCGAGTAAAGATCCCTGTCGAACCGCATGGTTTGCAGATCAATTTTTACCGCGCTCACATCGGGCCGCTTGTCTTGTTTGCACGAAACCAGGAGCAACACGCCAATTAAAAGAAAAAATAAATAGCTTTGGCCAGTTTTTAGCTTGTCTTGCATCAATGGCAAAGATAGGCCAACGCAGATTATTTAACGAATAGCACATCAGATATGAAAAGGATTATTGTTACCTGCCTTACATTATTCACCACAGCGTTTTCTTATGCACAAACCGCCGGTCTGCCTTATGGTTTCCGGTTGGGGCTTACCGCACATCCAACGGTTGGCTGGATTAAACCACAGCTCGGAAAAACTGACGGTGTATCTATTGGTTTTTCGTACGGACTGACGGGAGACTTTAATTTTGCGCAGAACTATAGTTTTGCGACCGCACTGACCATTACTACCGTTAACGGACGGAGCACGGAGATCAGGACTACAGAGGGCGGTGGCGGAACGCCGGTTCAGACGGCGTACGACTTGAAGTACATGATGCAATATATCGAGGTGCCGCTTTCCATAAAGCTGCGTACCGTAAAGATAAACGATGTGCGCTGGTACGGACAGTTTGGCCTGAGCAATGGCTTTAAGATCGGGGCAAAGCAGGATGCGGATATTTCCGGAAGTTCTGAATACCGCGACCTTGATGTGGGTAAGTCGACCAGTTTTTACCGCGCCGGTTTGCTGATTGGTGCTGGTGCTGAGTTTGATATGGGGCCTCAGACGAGTCTTACAGCCGGATTGTCATTCAACAATGGCTTTACGGATATTACTAAATCTGACAATTTAAAAGTGCGCAACCATTATATCGGCATTAATTTTGGCGTGTTGTTTTAAAGAAATGTCCCAACGTTAATTGATTCTGCATGAAGATAGCACTTGCCCAGCTTAACTACCATATCGGTAATTTCGACTATAATACAGACAAGATTATTGCGAGTATAAATGACGCTAAGGCCCAGGGGGCCGACCTGGTGGTGTTTGCCGAACTGGCTGTATGCGGGTATCCGCCGCGTGATTTTCTGGAGTTTGAAGAATTTATAGATTTATGTGAGCAGGCGGCCGCCCGGATAGCCCAGGCCTGCATCGGCGTTGCATGTATTATCGGCCTACCGGTCAGAAACGAAATTAAAGCCGGAAAAGACCTGCACAATGCCGCCTATTTTATAGAAGAAGGGCAGGTGAAGGCGGTCGTAAGGAAAGCCCTGCTGCCTACTTACGACGTTTTTGACGAATATCGCTACTTTGAGCCGGCCCAGCACTTTGGTTGTGTCGAGTTTATGGGACAGAAAATTGCACTGACCATTTGCGAGGATCTCTGGAATATAGATAATAATCCGCTGTACGTCTCCAGCCCTATGGACGAGTTGATCAAGGAAGGGCCTGATCTGATGATCAATATCGCAGCATCGCCATTCTCCTATTGCCATGATGAGGAGCGCGTGAACGTACTGGCTAATAATGCGAAGCAATATCAGTTGCCGCTGTTGTACGTTAATCAGGTTGGGGCGCAGACTGAGATCATCTTTGACGGTGGCTCCTTGGCGTTCGATAGAGATGGCCGGCTGGTCGACGAGATGCCCTATTTCTCTGATGATATGCGGATTTATGATGTAGCGGGTGGCGACATTAAGGGGCTCCAGCCGATTGAGCGTGTCATTGCGCCAGATATTGAGCAGATCTATGAGGCGTTAATACTCGGTATACGCGATTATTTTAAAAAATCCGGCTTCTCTAAAGCCGTGCTGGGTCTTTCAGGTGGTATCGACTCGGCCGTGGTATGCGCGCTGGCCTGCCGTGCCCTGGGGCCGGAAAATGTGATGGCAGTGTTGATGCCTTCAAAATACTCTTCAGATCATTCTATTAAGGATGCGCTCGACCTGGTAGAACGCTTTGGCTGCCGACACGAGGTCATTCCGATTAAGGAAGCAGCTGATGCATTCGACGGGATGCTGGCACATGCGTTTGCAGGTCAGCCCTTCAACTTAACCGAGGAAAATATACAGGCCCGTTGCCGGGGTATCGTCGTTATGGCCATGTCTAACAAGTTTGGCTATATCGTACTCAATACATCCAACAAGAGCGAGTGTGCGGTAGGATATGGCACCCTGTACGGCGACATGTGCGGCGCCATAGGCGTTATTGGCGATGTATATAAAACACAGGTTTATGAGTTGGCCCGATATATTAACAAAGATGCAGAACTTATTCCTGTAAACTCCATCGTAAAGCCGCCTTCGGCGGAATTGCGCCCTGATCAGAAGGATTCAGATTCTTTGCCCGATTATGATGTTCTGGATAAAATATTATTCCAGTACGTGGAGCTCAGGAAAAGTTCTTCTGACATCATTGCACAGGGATACGAAGAGGCACTTGTACGCAGGATTATCAAGCTGGTGAATACGGCAGAGTTTAAGCGTTACCAGACACCCCCGATTCTCAGGGTATCGCCGAAAGCATTTGGTATGGGAAGAAGAATGCCTATTGTGGGCAAGTACCTATCGTAACTTCTTCCGGAACCGACCTGCGATCATCAGCAACGCCAGCACAACAGAAATTCCGGATGAGGCAACAGGGATGATATCGCCGTTCCTTACGTAGAAGGTTTGCTCGTCATTCAAGTTGATGTCGGCCTTAAGCGCGGTTTTTGTCCACCAGTC
Organism: Pedobacter faecalis; assembly: GCF_030182585.1. Lineage (NCBI taxonomy): Bacteria > Pseudomonadati > Bacteroidota > Sphingobacteriia > Sphingobacteriales > Sphingobacteriaceae > Pedobacter > Pedobacter faecalis. The sequence goes on from NZ_JARXOW010000001.1 coordinate 2,816,378, forward strand.
CGACTGTTTGATAATATCGCCGCGCTGATTAATAAACGCAGATATTCCCGTATTTGCAGATCGTACTACGTATCTCCTCGTCTCAACAGCACGTAATTTAGCATAAAGCAGGTGCTGGTCTTTCCCGGAAGTATTGCCCCACCAGCCATCGTTGGTAATGATGGCGATAAACTGGGCGCCATCTTTTACGGCCCGGGAGATCCACGCGCCCCATAAAGATTCATAACAGATCACCGGTGCGGCTCCGATGCCGCTATGTGCAAAGAACACACCTGGGTTTTCCTGCCAGCCCCATCCGCCTACGGTGCCGCCCAGACCTTCAAACACTGGGGCAAGCAACGCGCCAAGTGCCGGGAAAGGCATCTTTTCTACGCCCGGAACGAGTTTGGACTTATGATAGAACTGTACGTTAGGGGAATTTTCAACTTGCATGGCTGCATTGAAATTGTCATAAAAATCGCCCCGACCCGTGTTCTTGGCAGTGATTGTCGCCTTATCCGGATAGCGCTTTACCGTTTCTATTCCCGTTATAACGGTGCCGTTCTTGTATTTTGCAAGAAATTCCTGTATTTCTTCATACTGGTTGTTCTCCCTGATTCTCTCTTCATCAGCATAATTCGGCACAGCGGTTTCCGGCCATATAAAATATTCTGTATTAACCTGGCCAACGGAATCTGACAGGCCCGTCAGGATGTCGAGCTGGCTGTTTACCGACAGGCTGCCGTATTTACTATAAGGGTCAATATTCGGTTGAACCACTACTACGTTGACCGGAACTTTCTCTTCTGCATAAGTGTGGTAACGGTATAGCGAGTAGGCGATCGGAAGGCCGGCGATAAGCACCCAAACCAGGGCACTTTTAAGCCGGTAACCTGTGCTGTTGCTTTTTGAAAATGACCGGTATATTTCAAAAACAGCAATGTTACTTAGCAGTACCCATAACGAACCGCCATATACCCCGGTGTATTCGTACCACTGTACCATTTCCACCATGCCGGAAAAGCCATTGCCGAGGGTCATCCAGGGAAAGGCGAGTTCCCATACCTGATGAAGGTATTCCATGGCAATATAAAAAGATACGAGCCCAAGATATCCAATATAACGGTTGGTGTTCCGTTTAAAGCGGTGGTAAAGCCAGAATGCAAAGGTCATGAGTGCTGCGCCTAAACCGTAGGGGATCAGCGAAATCAGAAAGGCAGTAAACGGATCATTATAGGCGCTAATGGCATTGTATATCCAGTAGATAGAGGCCGTATTCCATATCAGGAAGGTGAGCCCTGCCGTCAGAAAGATGCGTTTTCCCCGTTTAACGCCCGCCCGCTCCTCTATCACCGAGATGGCAATGAGTAGCGGCACAAGTGCCACAAGCAGCAAGGGCGCTGCATAAGGGATAGGGGGCCAGGCAAGCCAAAGCAACAAAGCACTGAGCAGGGCCAGGAAAAGAGGTTTATTGAACAATCGGATCATTTGTCTTATAAGCTCGCTAAGATGTCAGCCTTTTTTGCCTCGTACTCATCCTGCGTGATCAGTTGCTTATCATATAGTGTCTTCAGTTTTCTCAGCTTTAGGGTAGTTTCATCTTCTTGCTCAACAGGCTGGGGAGCCGGTGCTACCGGTGTTTCTACATAGGGTTTTTCAAAAGTCGGCTTATCATTGGCCAGCGTATTCAGCGTCACCTGCGATGCTGACGAACGCTTCTCTTCAAGCTCCAGCTCACGCTGTTCCTGCTTGTAGTTTTCGAGCTGTGCCGAGGTGATCTGGTAAAGCTTCCGTGCCTGCACCTTCGGGATGTAGTCTGTTACAATATTTTCACCCTGCAGCGGCACGCAGATAAACTTAGCGCCGAATATTTCCTCCTTAAATGATACTTCCTTAATGCTCTTCCAGGAAATATCCTTAAAATTCATCGTGATACCGAAATTTGCCGGCTCGCAATAGAAGATGCGTTTGTTGCTTACCGCGATGCAATCAGGCAGAATATTTACAGCCGGCTTTTTTTGGACGGCCATGTAAAGCAGCTCTTCGCCGGCAAAAAGCATGTCCACCAGTTTGCCCAAAACTTTCTCTACCGCTTTCGGGTCTTGCTCTTCACCTAAAAATCTATCTATCACTATCATAATGTTTTTTCGCTTTTTTTTCCTCAGCCTTGCCGGCAATACAAATTACGAATTCTCCCTTTAATATATTGTTTTCGAAATGTGATTTAATTTCTGTTAACGTACCTCTGACCGTTTCTTCGTAAAGTTTGGTCAGCTCCCGGCTCACAGAAGCCTGGCGATCGGCACCCATCACCTCCATAAACTCTTCCAATGCTTTAAGCAGGCGGTGCGGGCTTTCATAAAGCACTATGGTGCGTTCCTCTTCTGCAAGTTTCTTGAGTCGTGTATGCCGCCCTTTCTTAACCGGCAGAAAACCTTCAAAAACAAAGGCGTCCGCTGGCAGACCGGAGTTAACAAGTGCTGGGACAAACGCGGTAGCCCCCGGAAGGCACTCCACTTCCAGCCCGTTTTGCAGGGCAGTACGAACCAGCAGGAAACCGGGGTCTGAGATGGCTGGCGTGCCTGCGTCAGATATCAGGGCAACCTTCTTTCCTTCCTTCAAGAATCGGACAATCTCCGCACTCGCCTGGTGCTCATTATGTTGATGATGGGCATAGGCTTTTTTGTCGATACCAAAATGCTTCAGTAAGGGCGCACTGGTTCGGGTATCCTCAGCCAGGATCACATCGGCCTCTTTCAGCACACGAATCGCCCGGAAGGTCATGTCTTCCAGGTTTCCGATCGGCGTAGGCACGAGAAATAGCTTCCCTGCTGTAAGGTTATCCATAACTCTTATTATCTTTGGTGAAAAATAGAATAATGCTGCAAGTTAATTATATCCGCGAAAATAGAGATAAAGTTTTAGAACGACTGAGTGTAAGACACTTTAAGCAACCTGAACTGGTCGACGAAATTATTCGGGCCGATGAGGAGCGCAGGCAGTTTCAAACTTCGCTGGATAATCTTTCTGCACGTGCCAATGCACTTGCAAAGCAGATCGGCGAATTGATGCGAGCTGGCAAAAAGGATGAGGCAGAACAGCTTAAAGCTGAGACGACTGCGGGCAAGGAACAGCAAAAGCAGTTATCCGAGCAGTTATCCGCTTCGGAAGAATTGCTTCAAGCGCTGCTTGTGCAGTTGCCGAACCTCCCATATAAACTTGTAAAAGCAGGCGGCGGCGCCGATGATAATGAGACCGTCTATGTGCACGGCGAACCGGTTCAGCTTCCTTCAGGAGCATTGCCGCATTGGGAGCTTGCAGCCAAATATGACATAATAGATTTTGAGCTTGGTACAAAAATCTCGGGCGCTGGCTTTCCGGTGTATAAAGGGAAAGGGGCACGCCTGCAACGGGCGCTGATCAACTTTTTTCTGGATCGTGCCACGGCTGCAGGCTATAGGGAAATGCAGGTACCGCACCTGATCAACGAAGCTTCAGGCTTCGGTACAGGTCAGCTGCCCGACAAAGAAGGGCAGATGTACCATGCAGGAACAGATAATCTGTTTCTCATACCTACTGCAGAGGTTCCGGTCACCAATCTGTACCGGGATGTGATCTTAAAAGAAGACGAGCTTCCAATAAAAAATACTGCTTATACGCCTTGTTTCCGTAGGGAAGCAGGATCGTACGGCGCACATGTCCGCGGTCTTAACCGCCTGCACCAGTTCGATAAAGTGGAAGTGGTACAGGTTGCCCATCCGGATAAATCATACGACATCCTGGAAGAGATGAGCAGTTACGTGCAGTCGTTGTTGCGCGACCTCGGCTTGCATTACCGCGTCTTGCGGCTGTGTGGGGGCGACATGGGTTTTGCATCAGCAATGACCTACGATATGGAAGCCTGGAGTGCTGCGCAGCAGCGCTGGCTGGAAGTGTCTTCTGTGTCCAATTTTGAAACTTTTCAGAGTAACCGGCTCAAACTTCGGTTCAAAGGCGCTTCTGGCAAAACACAACTGGCCCATACCCTAAACGGAAGTGCACTGGCCCTGCCGCGTATTGTGGCGGCTTTGCTGGAGAACAACCAGACCGAAAGCGGTATCCGTTTACCGGAAGTACTTGTGCCCTATGCGGGATTTGAGTACATCAGCTAGCCCCGCTCTAATCGAGAGAATAAAAAAAGCTTCCCGAGGGAAGCTTTTTTTCATAGATAGATTATATAGGTAGTTAGTATGCGTGGTCTACAAGATCAGGATCAACAGCAGGATAATGATGATGATTGCACCAACCGACAGGTATACACCGCCGCTCATCGCACGTGCTTCCTGTTTCAGTTCCTTAAGTTCTTTACGTAAGGCTTTTCGCTCTTCTTTTGAAAGATCCGATTTGTCCATGTCACGGATTTCCTCAACGCGTGTTTTAATCCGCTCCAACTGTACTTTCTGCTCTGCAGTTAGTTCCGTTTTGGCTTTTTTATCCTTGTCTGCCGCGTAAGCAGTATCTGCGGTAATGGCTAGTGTAAATACCAGCGCCAACGAGTAAATAAATTTTTTCATAATGTTGAGTTTAATGATACAATGACAGAATAACAAAAAACCTACCAAAACGTTTTGGTAGGTTTCCGAATGTTGTTCGTGTGAAAGTGTCTTCTCAAGTAGTCAGCGCCTATCTTATCTCGAACACGGTATTCATTATGTAATTCAGCTTGATCTTCTTAAAGTCGATTTCTGCCGGGGCGTTGGCAGCGGCATCTGCACTTTCCGCCTTCATCATCATCACATTTCTGTACATCGGCTGAGGAAATTGTTCATTGTTGATCTCCTGGATGTCAATAACGCTACCCAGTTTTTCACCAAGTGCTTCAACAAGATAGGTCGCTTTCAATTTAGCGGCTTGCAGCGCTTTTATTTTAAGTTCCTTCTTCAGGTCCTCGATCTTCGAATAATCGTAGCTGTCGATATTGGTGTAGGCAATACCTTTCGGATCGATCGCTCCTATAATATCATTCCATTTATTCAGGTCAGTTACCTTCAGTTTGTACTGCTTGCTGGCCAGAAAATCCGGGTTCTTCTTCTTTTCAGTCACGTTATTATAACTGCTTAGATTATTGATCGTCAGATTCGATTTGTCGATTCCAGCGCGTTGCACAGCAGCATAAAGCTGGTTTTCAAGCGTTGTAATATCTATCTTTTTCTTACTGTTGTTGTCTTTCAGGTATTCCTTAAGCGAAATCGACAAGTAAATTATATCCGGTGTTACCTCGGTTTCCGCAGACCCGCTAACGCTGATCTTTTTTCTGAGGTCTGCCTGCTGAGCCAGCGCACTGAAGCTAAAGAGTGCTGCTATGGCCAAAGTGAATAGTTTCTTCATCATTCTTCGTTTTTTGTGTATTTGGAATTATGATGAAAAGAATGTGCCAATTCCACAAGCCTGCATATAACTAATCCTCAACTACCTCATTGTTAGGGCCAATTTCTTCCTGCATATCTTCTTTAAAGTAAGTCTTCTGGAAGAGCAGGATAATCACAACACCCACAGATATGGCTGCGTCAGCGATATTGAATACCGGTCTGAAAAAGATATAATCTTCTCCGCCCCATATCGGGACCCACTGTGGGAAAACCCCTTTTAAGATGGGGAAGTAGAACATATCTACCACCCGCCCGTGAAAAAGGCTGGCATACTCATAGATCACGCCGTAGAAAACAGAGTCAATAATGTTTCCAAGGGCCCCTGCAAAGATGAGGGCGACATTCAGAATAAGTCCCCTATGATATTTCTTCTGTATCAAATAATGCAATCCGTAACCAATTCCAGCCACGGCTGCGATGCGGAAAAGGGATAACGCAAGCTTGCCGAATTCACCGCCAAATTCGAGCCCGAAAGCCATTCCATTGTTTTCAGTGAAGTGTATAATGAACCAGTCGCCAATGATCTTGAACTCCTGGCCCAGATACATATTGGTTTTAATCCAGGTTTTTAAGGCCTGGTCGGCCACCAACACAAATAAAATAAGCAGTAAGGGTTTGGTATAGCCTTTCATTATGACTGCTTCAGTTTGGCTTCTATACTTAATGTAGCATGAGGCACGGCGCGTAAACGCTCCTTCTGAATCAGTTTACCAGTTTCCCTGCAAATACCATAAGTCTTATTTTCAATACGGACAAGAGCAGCTTCAAGGTTCTCGATGAACTTCTTTTGCCGCGCAGCCAATTGGTTAAGTTGTTCCTTCTCCAAGGTAGCGGATCCGTCTTCAAGCGTTTTATATGTTCCTGAAGTATCCTCGGTACCATTAGAATTAGGGTTGCTCAATGAACTGCTTAGGTCAAGAAACTCTTCTCTCGCCATGCGCAGTTTTTCCTGGATCAGTTCTTTAAATTCCTGCAATTCGCTGTCGGAATACCTGGTTTTTTCTTTTTCCATAATATAATCTATTGTTGTGTAATCAAAATTTGTAGTTCAACATCATCGATTACTATTTTGTTTCCCTTGTCAATGCTTTCCGCTATCGCAATCTCGTCGGCCAAGATCTCCGAACAAATGTAAGTTTTATTTTGATCTACCGCGTCGGCAAGCTGTTTCTCATACTGTAATGTTACTTTAATACGGTCGGTCACCTCAAAGCCCATCTCCTTACGCAGATTCTGTATCCTGTTGATCAGTTCTCTTGATAAGCCTTCACGCTTCAGTGAATCTGTAATGGTCACGTCCAGTGCCACAGTCAGGCTGCCCATACTGGTCACCTGCCATCCCGGAATATCCTCAGCCATGATCTCCACATCTGTAAGCTGAATATCGTACCTGCCCTCCAATATAGCAATGTGACCATCTTTTTCCAGTGCGGCGATGTCATCCTGATTGAAATCCGAGATTACCTGAGCAACCGCCTTCATGTCTTTACCGGCTTTCTGGCCTAATGCCTTAAAGTTCGGCTTTATCTTCTTGGTAATCAGTCCCGCCGTATCCGTGATATATTCAATATCCTTAATATTGGTTTCGGAAAGAATCAGCTCCTTTACCAGATCAACCCGCTCAGCAAATTTATTATCGAGCACCGGAATAAGTATCCTGGCAAGAGGCTGCCTTACATTGATGCCTGTTTTTTTACGAAGAGATAAGACCATAGAAGAAATATCCTGAGCCAAACGCATACGCTCATTCAGTTCCTCGTCTACCAGCTTGCTGTCAGCGTCAGGCAGCAAAGTGAGGTGTACCGACTCGCAGGTGTTTTTTGCGTTGCCGGCGTTCAGGTTCAGGAACAGCCAGTCCGCAAAGAATGGTGCGATTGGAGCCATCAATTGGGCTACGCTGTTCAGACAGGTGTACAGCGTTTCGTAAGCAGCCTTCTTGTCAGCGGTCATTTCTCCCTTCCAGAAACGGCGGCGCGACAAACGGATATACCAGTTGCTTAAATGCTCATCCACGAAGTTCTGAACAGCACGCGCCGCTTTGGTAGGTTCATAATTATTATAGCTTTCATCCACCTCGGCAATCAGATGCTGAAGTAGAGACAGTATCCACCGGTCAAGTTCACTGCGCTCCGCGACAGGTGTTTGCTTATCAAGGTCTATCTCAAACTTATCAATGTTTGCGTAAAGGGCAAAAAATGCATACGTGTTGTACAAAGTGCCGAAGAACTTGCGCCTTATCTCGGCAATACCTTCAATGTCAAACTTGAGGTTATCCCAGGGGTTTGCATTAGAGATCATATACCAGCGCGTAGCATCCGGACCAAACTCCGCGAGTGTTTTAAACGGATCCACCGCGTTACCCAGTCGTTTAGACATTTTCTGTCCATTCTTATCAAGAACCAAACCGTTAGATACCACGTTCTTGTAAGCGATCTTGTCGAACACCAGCGTACCAATGGCATGCAGGGTATAGAACCAGCCGCGTGTCTGATCCACGCCCTCAGCGATAAAGTCGGCCGGAAAATCCGTCTGTCCGTCCACTTTATCCTTGTTTTCAAACGGATAGTGCCATTGCGCATAAGGCATAGCGCCTGAATCAAACCATACGTCGATCAGGTCAGTTTCCCGTTTCATCGGTTTACCGGAAGGCGAAACAAGAACAACGTTGTCCACCACATTTTTGTGCAGATCAACAAGTTCATAGTTCTTGTCCGACATATTGCCGATCTCAAAGCCTTTAAACGGATTCTCCTGCTGGAATCCCGCAGCGATAGAAGCTTCGATGGCATGGTACAGTTCCTCCACAGATCCGATCACCACCTCCTCCTTTTTATCCTCTGTTCTCCATACCGGCAGCGGGATGCCCCAATACCTGGAACGGGATAAATTCCAGTCGTTCGCATTTTTAAGCCAGTTGCCAAAACGGCCTTCACCGGTAGCTTTAGGCTTCCAGTTGATCGTCTCGTTCAGTTCAAACATCCGGTCTTTTACATCGGTAACGCGTATAAACCAGGAGTCAAGAGGATAGTAGAGCAAGGGCTCATCCGTACGCCAGCTATGCGGATAGCTGTGAACATATTTCTCAACTTTAAAAGCTTTATTCTCTTCCTTCAGACGAATGGCAATCTCCACGTCAACCGATTTTTCCGGCGCAGAGCCTGCATCATAGTATTCGTTCTTAACATATTTGCCGGCCAGGTCGCCCACGTGTGAAGTAAACCGGCCCTGCAAATCTACCAAAGGCACCGGTATGCCATTGTTGTCGAGTACCAGCATAGGCGGCACCTCTGGTTTCGCTTCCCTCGCTACGCGGGCATCATCCGCACCAAAAGTCGGCGCCGTATGTACAATACCCGTACCGTCCTCTGTCGTTACAAAATCACCCGATATCACGCGGAAAGCATTTTCAGCATTTTGGTAAGGCAGCACATATTGCAGCAACTGCTCATAACGGATGCCCACCAGCTCGTCCCCCTTAAAAGAAGCAAGCACCTCGAAAGGAATCTTTTTATCACCCGCTTTAAAGTTTTGAAAGTCCTCAGCAGCGCTGCTTTCAAAATAGATCTTGTTGAACTGTTTGCCGAGCAAGGCTTTTGCAAGTATAACACTTACAGGTTCGAATGTATATTGGTTAAAAGACTTAACCAATACATACTCTATAGCCGGACCCACAGTCAGCGCCGTATTAGATGGTAAGGTCCAGGGCGTCGTCGTCCATGCCAGAAAATGAATATCACCAAAACCCTGAAGAAAATCAGGCAGGGTGTCAGGCAGGGCCTTAAACTGCGCTACGATCGTCGTATCTGTTACATCGCGATAAGCACCTGGCTGATTCACCTCGTGAGAGCTGAGCCCCGTTCCTGCCTTAGGGGAATAAGGCTGTATCGTATAGCCCTTATAAAGCAGCCCTTTATCGTAAATTTGCTTCAGGAGCCACCATACCGACTCCATATATTTCGATTTATAAGTGATGTAAGGGTCGCCCATATCCACCCAGTATCCCATCTTCTCTGTCAGATCGTTCCAGACGTCCGTATAACGCATCACGGTCTTTTTACAGGCTTCATTATAATCTTCAACAGAGATGCTTTTTCCAATGTCTTCTTTGGTAATGCCCAGTTCCTTTTCGGTGCCCAGTTCCACTGGCAGACCGTGCGTATCCCAGCCGGCCTTCCGCTTCACCTGAAAACCTTTTTGCGTTTTGTAGCGGCAAAAAATATCTTTAATCGCACGGGCCATTACGTGGTGAATACCAGGCATCCCGTTAGCGGATGGAGGTCCTTCGTAAAAAGTAAACGGATTGGATGCCGGACGCGACGAAATACTCTTCTCAAAAATGCCTTCCTTCTTCCAGAATTCCAGTATCTCATCCGCTATCTTGGCCAGTTCTAATTGTTTAAATTCCCTATACATCAATTAAGTATCTTCAAAAATTAAGGTTGCAAAGCTAACGAATCCGAACGACAAACTGAAGCCTTGCTTATTTCATCGTAAGTTTAATCCGGGTATCGAACTTACTCGTCGAAATAACACAGGCAGTCTCGCAGGAATTAACATTAGGTAGCGCCAGAAGTACATCATTAAGCAGTTTGTTGTAAGCGGCCATGTCGCGCACCGACACTTTCAGGTGAAAGTCAAAGCGGCCCGTAAGGTGATAACACTCCTTAACGTCCTCGATTTCATCCACAGCCATTTTGAAATCCAGAAGCGCCTGAGCGGTATGCTCACGCAGTTTCACGAGAATCATAAAATGCAGGTATTCCGACACGATCTCCTTGTTAAGAAGCGTGGTATACCCGAGTATACAGCCCTGATCGGTCAGCTTTTTAAGCCGGTCAAGCACGGTATTATAAGAAATCTTGAGATGATTGGCCAACTGTTTAGGGCTAAGCCGGCAATCATCCTGCATCAAATTCAGAATCCGAAGATCCGTGTGGTCCAGTAATTCAGAAATCATCCTAAAATCAATGAAAAAATTTCAATCGTTTTCAGGGTTAGTCACCGGCAAACTTAGAAATTAAAATAAACACATGCAAACATTATTTTGAGGAAGTATTGCAAGTGGCGCATATGGCCAAATATAATTTTTGACTTCTGGGCTGTTTCGCACAAAAATTACTGAAAAATCGCGTGCTATGTGCCAGGTCATCATTCATCATGATATTTGCAGTCCATAAACGACGTATCGGTGCGTTGCCGTTTATGGTTTAATCCCTTGGTTCCGGGAGGAACCACTCATCGGCCGCCTTCGGCGGTCACATTTGGTTATATAAAGGGTTAGGAGCCCGCTTTTTCATTGGATGATTAAGTAGAGAAAAGGTCTTGCCCGGATGGGGAGACCTTTTCTTTTTCAGAATTAAATTCTGACCAGGGCTGCCACGCCCCGCTGTAAGGAAATTTTAGTTTGCCTTTTGGTGTACATCCGCCTTTTTTAACACAAAAAACCTCTCCTATAGTTCACCAGCTTGCATATGCCGATTTTTGCCTCAACTAAAATATACCATGATTAAATTGAACCTAAAACAACTGCTCGCATGCATCCCGGCTTGCCTGCTAGCAATGGCGGCCTCTGGTCAGCAGGGCGACTGGAAGATGCAGCCTGTAACCATTCAAAGCCGCTGGGCTAAAGATGTATCGCCCGCCAACGCATTAAAAGAATATCCTCGTCCGCAGCTCGTGCGCACAGGTTGGACAAACCTGAACGGCTTATGGAATTACGCCATCATGGCTAAGGGCGCGGCTCAGCCATCTGCCTGGGAGGGTCAGATATTAGTACCTTACCCCATAGAGTCAGCTTTGTCCGGAGTAAAGAAGGCCTTGCTGCCCTCACAGAACCTTTGGTACAAGCGGAATTTTGCAAAGCCGACTTTAAAGGCTGGAGATAAAGTAAAGCTGAACTTCGGCGCAGTGGACTATGAGGCTACCGTATTCATAAACGGCACCCAAGTAGGCCGCCATGAAGGTGGTTATACCGAATTCTGCTTCGATATCACCGCTGCCCTCAAAGAGGGTCAGAATGAGATCGTGGTAAAAGTATTCGATCCGAGCGGGGAGGGTGTTGGCCCTCACGGAAAGCAGGTGCTGAAGCCGGAGAACATTTATTATACCCCTACGTCTGGCATCTGGCAAACGGTGTGGATGGAAGTTGTACCTGCCACCCATATCGAAAGCCTGTATATCACACCCGACATCGATAAGAGTGTAGTCAACGTCACTGTTAAATCTGCCAGCAACGCGCCGGTCACGCTGAGTGTCGACGGGAAAACGATTAAAGGAAAAGCCAATACGGTAATACCTGTAAGCATTAAAAATGCCCGGCTATGGTCACCACTCACGCCAAACCTGTACGATCTGACCGTACAGTTGGGGGGCGACAAGGTCTCTTCTTACTTCGGTATGCGAAAAATATCAGTAGCCAAAGACGCTAAAGGTGTAGACCGTATTATGCTGAACAATAAACCCTACTTCAACCTGGGTACGCTCGATCAGGGCTTCTGGCCCGAAGGACTGTATACGGCGCCGACCGACGAGGCCCTTGCTTTTGATATCAGGGCCATCAAAGCCATGGGCTTTAATACCATCAGGAAGCACATAAAGGTAGAGCCCGCACGCTGGTATTATCATGCCGACAAAATCGGTATGCTGGTATGGCAGGATATGGTAAATCCCAATCAGGGGCTGCCAGAAGGGGCGAAGGAAGCGTTCGAGCGCGGTGCCAAAGAAACGATGACACAGTTGCACAATTATCCGAGCATCACTACCTGGGTCTTGTTCAACGAAGCCTGGGGCCAGTACGATCAGGAACGCCTAACCAAATGGATGAAGGCAACAGATCCTTCACGGATTGTAAACGGACATTCCGGAGAACTGCTGTATGTGAATGAACAGCTGCGGGCGCCGAGGGAAAACCCTTATGTTGCGGCTGATATGACCGACGTGCATGCTTATCCCGATCCCATGAATTCTGTGAAGCAGCCAGGCAAAGCACAGGTGGTGGGTGAGTTTGGCGGAATAGGCGTTTTTATTCCGGACCACCAGTGGAACCCAGGATCACAATGGGGCTACATCAACGAAAAGCCTGCGGGATTGAAAGCCAAGTACACGATCATGAATCAGCACCTTAAACTTTTTGAGGAAGAAGGTATGAGTGGATCCATTTACACCCAGCCTTTTGATGTGGAATCCGAGCAAAACGGATTGATGACGTATGACCGCGCTGTGGTTAAGATTCCTTTTGCTGAATTGAGAAAGATACACAGCAAGTTAAACCCTGACCTTAACGCAGCCTCCTGGCTGCAACAGACCGGAGATGTTTCTGCTGAAGACGCAGACCTGACAGAGCCCGGAGCCCTTTATGTCGCAGAACTTCAAAAATATATGGAGGGCAACCGCGAACCAAAGTTCTTGAAAAGGCTTGTTATGATGGCCGGTCAGGTGGGCGACAAGGCAGGAGCGGCCAGGTTTGGCAATGAGTATCTGTCTACGATAAAGGAGCCTTATTCCGAGGAAGACATCGCATTCATGGAGGGCATGACGAAGCGTGTTACAGACAAGGGCTTTGCCGTATTGCTCAACAGAGCCAAAAACGATCGAAATGCGTACGTAAAGGCTATGAATATCGTTTTTGCCGATCTGATTCAGGCGAAAGTGCCTACGCCAGATGCAAAGCCGGACTGGAATGCCATAGAGGCAGCTATAAAGCCATACGGCGCTCCGGCGGAGGAGATGTTTCTCCGGGCAAAGACCATTCATACTTATAATCAGCAGGATTGGGCCAACTATGTGCCGGCGGCTAAAGCTTATCTGGCTAAGTATGCCGACAATATCAGGGAGCAGGAGAAGTCCGCATTCCAGTCTGCTGTCGACCAGCACGCGACGAAAGAGTAATTGGTTTCATATGTGTTAGTAGTTCGGGTGGTCTGGATAGATCACCCGTTTTATAAAACTGGAAAAGCAGTCCTGGTGTTAGAACAGGAAAAACACCATTATGCTGAAATCAATTCAGGTCCTTCTGCTGCTTATCTGTGTGCTTACAGGGCGGGCGCAGTTTACCGACAGCACAAATTATCGGGCTCATCTCTCTTCCACCGGTTCTGTTAATACAACCAAGGACAATCAGGCCTACCTGTTAAATAATTCCGCGCAGTTTGGCGTTAGAAAAAAGTCGCTCAGCCTCAATTTCAATACCGCCTGGGTCTATGGGAAGCAAAACGGGGAGCTTACAAACGACGACTACTCAACTACGCTGGATTTCAACCTCTACAAAACCTTCCCACGATTCAATTACTGGGGACTCGTTAATTACAATACCAGTGAATCCCTGAACATCAACAATCAATTGCTGGCTGGTGCCGGCATTGCCTACAGCATTATAGACCAGCCCAAGGCCTTATTCAATTTGAGTAACGGACTTCTGTTTGACACCAGCGACCTCCTTCTTGAAGACGGTACGAGGGATACCTATGAAACCACCCGAAATTCCTTTCGTCTGCTGTTCCGCTTCGAACTTTTCAACAGCATCGTCCTCAGCAATACGTCCTTCTGGCAACACTCACTGACCAACGGGAGCGATTATATTCTCAGGTCAGACGCCTCGGTGGATTTCAAATTAAACAAGTGGCTGGCGCTTACCACATCATATAAGTACAACCGTGCGTCGCGAACCAACCGGGAGAACTCTCTGCTCAGTTACGGCCTGTCATTCGAACGTTACTTTTAAATGTGAGTTTGTTGACAATTTTTTCTGGGTGTGAAACCTAAAATTTGGTAAATTGTTATTGAATTACAAATGGATGCATTTTCCATCCCCAAACTGACAAAAGTCCTGTGAGCGGGCGATCCGCGGAGGGCAGGCAAAACATACGGCCGGTGCGCTTAATCGCAGCCGGCTTTTTTGTTGGATTGATTTTTGTTTATTTCTCTATGTACCTTAAAACGTATTGCTATGATCAGGATACTAAAACTTCAAAAAGCAGTAATTGCCTATGTGCTTGGCACCATAGCCGCCGTAATCTATTTGTTTGTCCGCACCGATAATGGTGAGCAGGGGCGGTTCCTGCTAACCGTCGCAGGAATCTGTTTCATCGCTGGTGCCCTTATGTCTTTATACCCTATTTTCTTTGCAAAGAAGACACGTCAGGGTCTGGTCGAGCTGGATCCGGCAAAACACGAAACTGTCGACTAACGGTGCAGTGCCTTCCAGATCAGGTCATATACCTCGTCGGCCTGTCTGTCAGCCGCATTAATTTCAGGGCTGCTGATCAGTACTGGATGAAATTCTTTCGGGTTGTCTAAACTGCCGTGCGAACCTTTGATCAGCGTCGCGTCCAGCGGTACAACATCCATTACGTAACGGAAACCGGTTTTTTTCCTGAGCAGTTTATATGCTGCTCTGGCCTTAGACGACATAAACATTTCTACAGGGTCGTAGCCCGGTTTCTTATGGATATCCACACAACGGGCGTAGTCGGGAGCCACGGCGTCATCAAGCCAGAAATAATACGTAAACCAGCTGTCAGGCTTAGCGATAAGCACGAAGTCGCCCGCCCGCTCATGGTCGATATGATATTTCTTCTTACCCGCATCATCAAGTATCTCTGCTATTCCAGGCGCGTTCTCCAATAAAGACTTCACCTGATCCCTTACTGCAGGATCATTGATGTAAACATGCGCCACCTGATGGTCGGCCACCACAAAAGCCTTAGAAGCACCAGCGTCCAGCAGTTCGAGTCCGCGTTCCGTGCGAATCTGTAACAATCCGTTTTGTCGGAACAACCTGTTCAGGTGTACCGGCTTGTCAGCCGGCGTTATGCCATACTCAGAAAGAATAATGATCTCGGCCGATTGGTCCTCATAATATGACACCAGTCCCTTAAGCACCTGATCTATTTCGCTCAGTTCTTTGCTGATCTTGCTGTAATCGTGACCGAACTTCTGCAGGCAGTAGTCCAGATGCGGCAGGTAGATCAGTGTTAATGTCGGGTTATACAATTCGTCTGTAATCACAGAAGCGTCTGCGATCCATTGGGTCGACTTAATATTTGCCCCGGCACCCCAAAACTGGAATAAGGGAAACTGCCCAAGCTTTTCCTGAAGGATATCCCGCAGTTCCGCCGGCTGCGAATAGCAGTCAGGCATCTTTCGTCCATCCGCCAGGTAATTTGGCCGCGGCGTGCAGGAATAATCCGCATTGGAGTACATATTATACCACCAGAACATATTTGAGCAGGTAAAATTTGGGTCTTCCGCCTTTGCCTGGTCCCATATCTTTTTTGCCTGCACAAGTTTGTTCGACTGCTTCCAGAATTTGACCTCCGCATCGGTATGATCATACCAGCCATTGCCCACGATACCATGTTCGGCAGGCCACTTACCGGTCAGGTAGGTCGACTGCACCGCTGTAGTAACAGCCGGAAGCATAGGAGCTATGGCTTGTACATTTTTATTCTTCACATAATCCCTTAAAAAAGGCGTATGCTCGCCAATAAGGTTTGCAGAGAGGCCAACAACATCAATGACTACAGTTTTTTTCATTTTATGGTGTTTAGGATAATTCGTTGATCACCCATTTCAGTTCGTTGCTGATCGACTGGGCAATAGGTGTTTTTATTTGTTCGGGCAATACCTCCCAGGTGTAGGTTTCCACCTCCAGATGCTGCGTAAAGGGATCACTTTTTTGCCAGCTCAGCACCGTTTTAATATCGTTCTGGGTGGTATGGATCAGATCAATTTCCAGCGTGGAAATAGGCACGTGAAAATGTGCCCGCCATTCTACCGCCTCCGTATTATCAAATTCAGCCAGCGCATCGGGAAGATCCTTATAACGAATCAGCTCCCCGTTCTCCAGACGCGCCACCACCTGGTGAAGGTAAGTAGGTTCATTAAAAGCTTCAATGGCCGTCTTCAACAATTGCTTTTCTGAAACCGAACGGTCTAACCTGGCTTTCAGCGCAGCGCTGATCTGAATTTTGCCCACGACTATCTTTTTAGCAGCCAGCTCCCTTAGCACAGCCTCGTGGTTCTCGTAACCGATGGCGAAGTGACAAACGTCATAACACAAACATAGATGTCTTCTGATGATCGCCTCAGCTTCCTCCGCGGTTATGTCGAAATCATGCTGTAAATAAGGGACGCCCGCGGGCAGCAGATCATGTTCAAACCAGTCAATAAATTCACGGCCCGTCTCCAGGACACCATCTGGCTCAGGTTCAATATCCAGGTGCATCAGTTTTCCGCTGCGCTCATAGGTAGCAGCCAGGGCTGCAATCACCTCAATGATATGCTGGGTTGAAAGTTTACGTGCTTCTGCTGCCGCTTCTGTCGTCTGGTGCCAATGCCGATAGCTCAGCGGAGAGGTTGATATCCCGCCATCCATGCCTTCGGGCAAGAGCGATTCGAGAATACGAAACAATCGCAACGTATACTCCCTGCGTTCGTGCGTTGTCCAGTCGGGGGCATGAACATCATCTTTCACCACCCTGCGGTGAAATTCCCCGTAAGGGAAGCCGTTCATGGTATACACATAGGCGTTATTCTCAGCAAGCCAGTCTTTAAAAATCTCAAGCTGCCCGGGCTCCGTCAGTGTCAGGCTGGCCTCGTTTGAAAGGCGCAAGCCTAAACCAAGAGCCTCACCAGGCGCTACGGCCTTTTTTATTTCAGGGAAGTTTTCACGCAGCGCCGCAAAATCCTCCGCCCAGTTCTTGCCGGGATGGATGTTCGTGCAATACGTCAGGTGACCACTTTTTAACTTCATAGTTACTCCTTATCTGATGCAGAATGCCTTCTGCTATAGTTTTGCACATATTCACTTGCCCGGATCAGCAACTGATGATCCATTTCATTCACCTCAACACCCGTTCCAATGTCACTAAGCAAGGTGATGGTCAGCAAGCCGCCCAGGTGTTCCTGGAATTCCGCGAGTCCTTTCAGAATAGGGGAGTCCGTGTCGTTGATGCGTATCACCGGATGGTCAATTTCAAAGCCCAGGCCGTTCAGCAAATCCAGAATTCGGATCAGCTTCTCCTCACTAAGCATGCCTTTCAGGTAAGAATAGGTGCTGTCGAGCGCAATACCCATAGCCACGGCCTCGCCGTGGAGAATACTAAAGCCACTAAGCTGCTCCAGTTTATGCGCACTCCAGTGCCCGAAGTCAAGCGGCCTCGCAGAACCGGTTTCAAAAGGGTCGCCCCCGGCAATATGGTCTAAATGCAGCTGTGCGCACCGTACAATGAGTTCATGCATACTCTTATTGCCTTTCCCCGTATCCTCGCGTTGCATCAGCCTTCCGGCCTGCTCTTCCAGCCATTCGAAAAAAGCAGCGTCTTTGATCAGTGCGACCTTAATGGCTTCTGAAATACCCGAGCGATAATCCTTGTCGCCCAGCGTAGTAAGGAACAGCTCATCGTTGAACACTGCTGCGGGGGGTGCAAACGTACCCAGAAAGTTCTTTTTGCCCCGGTAATTAATACCGTTTTTGACGCCAACGCCCGAGTCATTTTGCGACAATACCGTGGTCGGAATCCGCAGGTGCTTTATGCCGCGGTGCGATACAGCAGCAGCATAACCCACCAGGTCAAGTAAGGCGCCACCGCCCACGGCGGCAATATAGGAGTGACGGTCGATACCATGAACATTTACCGCCTCTACCAGCTGTTCAAAAAGCCCGGGATCGTTCTTGCAGGTCTCACCGCCCGGAATGATCATGATCTCGTCGACCAGCTTAACCTGGTTGTGCACCCGGAAATAAGCCCGGATATCCTCAGCCAGAGAAGGCCAGGCATCTGCAACGCCCTGATCTACCACAAAGAAAATCTTCCTTAATGCAGCCGAAGGGCGCTCTTTGAAAAAATCAGCCAGCAGGGTGTTGGTCTGGCCGAATAAAGATTCCGTGAAATATACTTTATATTCGAACTGAACAGTAAACGATTGTTGTATATGGCTCATATTAACTTTTTGACTAAGTCACCGCGAAAGCCTTGCTTAGCCCGATGGATAATGGTAATAAAATAACAATGCAGAGCGCCGCCTGCCAGCTTCCGAAGGCACCTGCCCAGGCTGCATTCATCAGTATCAGCGCTATAACGCCAGCCTTTACGGCCTTTCCTATATTAGGGCCGGCAGGATTTTGCACTGCACGGAACAAAGGCACAAAGATCATAAAAGCAAAGCCAGCAAGCAGGAGAGCAGTCAGCAGCAGCTCATCGTTTCGACAGGCAAAGTAAACAATGGCTGCAATCACCAGCAGATACAATGCGGCTGCAGCATACAAGGTACGTGCGGCGCCGCCATGTACTTCATCGCGACTTATCATCGTGATGGCCGCTATATAAACAATAGGCACAAGGGCCAGAAACCACCACTGCTGCACCGCATCTGGAAAAATGCTGATGCCCAGCAATAAGTTCAAACCGCGGCACAAACCCATGGTGAGCGGCCCAAACAGGGAATTATGTTTGAGGAATTTATCATACACAAGGCAAGACACCATAATGGCGAAAGCCAGGTACTGTGAATCCTTACTGTATAGTCCGGCCGCAAAAATACCCGCAAAAAAACAGATACCCCCAAATATGGCAGCGGCCTTCTTGCTGATCAGTCCGCTAGGGATGGGCCGCTCCGGCCGCTCTTTGGCGTCAAGATCGGCGTCGAAATAATCGTTCATGATAATACCGCCGCTATACAGTCCGATGGTCGAAATGCACAGCAATATCACCGGCGCCCAACCCGTCAGTTGCATGGCGAAATACCCCGCAATCGTTATCCCGGCCAGCACATCGGCTACAGAAGTAACCACATTAGCAGGCCGCATCAGCCTCAGATAGCCAATCAGTTTTTTCACCCGCTTAAGATATGATGATCGAGTTTTTGTCAACCCGCGGCTGCTGCCCGCCGCGAAGCACCGTGTTGCTGCCAAACTTCTGCGACTGATCTACATTCTTAACGGCAACAAAGTCTGCCTCATTGATCTGCCCGCTTTGTCCGAACGCCGTTATGGCATTCCTGTAGGTAACCAGTTCAATATCTTTCAAAGGAATCCCAGCACGTTTCATCAATGCCGCAGTCTTAGGAATAGCCAGCGGGTCACTAATGCCCCAGTCGGCCGCCGAATTGATCATGATCCGTTCAGAACCATACTGCTTAACCACCTCCACCATGCGCTCGTTGCCCATCTTGGTAAACGGATATATCGTAAAAGCAGCCCAGAACCCGCGGTCCAGAACCTCCTTCACGGTCTCCTCGTTATTATGGTCTATAATGACTGAATAAGGCGCAAGGCCCTGTTCGATTGCAATATCCATACTCCTCGACGTTCCTTTTTTCTTGTCGCGGTGCGGCGTGTGTACCTGCACGGGCAGTGATGCTTCCCTCGCAAGATCAAGCTGCAAGCGATAATACTTTTCCTCAGCCGCAGTCTGATCGTCAAATCCAATCTCCCCGATGCCGACAACGCCTTCCTTAAAAATAAAATTAGGGAGAATCTCCATCACCTGCTCTGCCAAAGCTTCATTGTTTGCCTCGCGCGAATTCAGACCTATGGTACAATAATGCTTAATGCCGAATTGTGAAGAGCGGAAACGCTCCCACCCAATCAGGCTGCTGTAGTAATCAGTGAAACTCGCCAGGCCCGTCCGTGGCTGGCCCAGCCAGAAAGCCGGCTCAATCAGTGCCACTACACCAGCATCAGCCATTGCCTGATAGTCGTCCGTAGTCCTCGACGACATATGTACATGCGGATCAAAAAACTGCATGCCGCTGATCTCACTCAGATCGAGCGTAGTCTGTATCTTTTCGCCTTGATTTCTTTCTTCAAAATTTTCACTACAGCACATAGTTCAAGTATTTATGATCAATTATTGATTATCAATTTCGGTATTTCCGGATTTATATCGCGATGGGCTGCTTCACGTTCCCTCATATAATCCTTCAGCGTATCAGAAAGCGCCACATTCACACGCTCGCGGATTCCGGTGATCTTCGTGACATCCTTATCGGTAAAGAACGCTTTGAGAACCAATTGATTCCAGGCCGCCTCATCCAGGTAAGTTGACGGATACGGATTGGCATACATAATGGCCTCAAGCACAATGCCAATATTGCTTCTGATGCCTTCCGTGCAGCGTGGTATCCACCACTCCGGATAACTCAGCACCGGAAGTGCGGCATACAGTGCGGCCAGTTCATACATCTCAGCGCCGTTAAACAGGCCGTCGACTTTCCTGAGATAGGCCTCTTTATCCCCATCGCGCAATTGCATCAGCAGCCAGACCCGCGCAAGCTGGTCCAGCGACCAATCTTCGATGTCCAGTCCGGGCAGCAGTAGCCCCAACTGTTCCCTTTCCGCATCCAGAATGATCAGCGCCTGGCGCCCCACAAGCCGGGGTATCTGAGAAAAGGCCATGTTCAGTTGCAGTGCCTTATCCTCTTTAGAAACGAGTTCTGCTTTAGCACGAAGCCAGTCCGACGCCTCAGGGGCAGCGTGCCGGTCAATAATATTCAGAAACAGACTTGCCAGGCTGGTCAGTTTATCCCTATCACTCATACATTAAACATTTAGACCGCTATGAAGTAATTCATCGCCAGTGCACCGCTAATGATAAGCAGGCCAAAAAACTCCCTGGCTTTTTCAATATAAGGCTTGGTCGCCTGCATGCTTTCCACCAAACTCGGCGTCCGGTATTTCGTGATCCAGTCGAGCACGCCGTCTTTCGCAAAAAAGAGGTAAACCGCATAGATCAGATAACCGGCAATGGCAATCAGGTATACCAGCGGGAAGAAATAATTGAAGGCCGCCAAACCGCAGCAAACCGATGCGATCATGTAAATAGGCACCCACAACCACGAATCGCTGTCGTTAAGATTAACGTAGGCAAACAAAACAAACGCGATACAAAATATAGAATTAAGAATGCTAAACAGCATAGCTACAAGATTAAGATTTGTGTGTTGGTTATTACTATACAAATAAACAGATAAAATAACCGTTTTAGAAGCCCAATTGCAAAAAATGAAACAGGGTAAACAATTATTCTTATCTTCAGTTATTCATAGCTGAACAAGATGTTTTACCTCCTAACACACTGACCACATGAAGCAATATTTCTGTATCCCCTTATTCCTTTTTGCAGCGGTATGTGCCAGGGCACAGCATAGCGTCGAGAAGCTCTGGCAGACCGATACGGTGATCAATCTGCCCGAATCTGTACTGCCCGACACCAAAGCCGGGGTGCTGTATGTGTCCATAATGGGCAACAGCGCCACGGATATCGACAGCATAGGCGGTATCGGTAAACTCGACATGAATGGAAAGGTGGTCGACCTCAACTGGGTTAAAGGGCTTAACTCACCAAAGGGAATGGCCATCCATGCAGGTAAAATGTTTGTTGCAGACGTTACCGACCTGGCGGTTATCGATATCGCAAAAGCTAAAGTAATCCAGCGTATACCTGTACCAGGTTCAGCTTTCCTGAACGACGTTACGGCCGATGCTAAAGGCGTGGTATACGTTTCTGATTCCAGGACCCGAAAGATACACCGGCTGATCAGCGGAACCATCGAAACCTATATGGAAAACATCGACGGCCTCAACGGCCTCAAGGCGGTGGGCGACCTGCTCTACATCGCCGGAGGGGGCAAAAGTCTGCTGAAAGCGGATGTAAACAAGGGCATGATCAAGGTAGCCGGCCTGCCCCAGGGGGGCGATGGGATAGAGCCGATAGGCAACGGCGATTTCCTCTTTTCGAGCTGGGGCGGATACCTTTACTATGTGTATGCCGATGGCCGCTCGGACCTGCTGCTGGACACCCATCTGGAGAAAATCAATATTGCAGACATCGGCTACGACCCGGTAAAGCGCGTCGTCTACATTCCTACTTTTTTTAAGAAGACGGTCATGGCTTACCAATTAAAATAGTAAATTCGGGTACCAATTTACAACACACCAAATGCTAAAAAATTTCAGTGCGGCAGTGCTTGCCGGATCAGTTCTTGCCGTATGTCTCGGGTTCGAGCGGCAAGGTTCATCAACAGTGGCAGACGAGACGCCAGCTAAAAATTACGCCACTTACTGCGCCGGTTGCCACGGCGAAAAAATGGATATGTTTGTCGACCGCAACTGGAAGTTCGGCAACAAGAAGGAAGATATTGCCAAGTCTATCACGCTTGGTCACGCCGACGAGGGCATGCCGGCATTCGGCGGCACGCTGAGCGAGGCAGAAATAAACGGACTGGCCGATTATATTCTTGAGGGAATCAAGAACGTAGGTCAGTACACCTCACGCGAGAAGCCGGTGGGCGACGTGTTTAAAACCGAAAACATGACCATCAAGCTGGAGCAGGTAAGCGGACCGGGGCTGGACGTGCCCTGGGGCATCGCGTTTCTGCCTGGCGGCGATTTGCTGGTCACCGACCGCGGCGGTAAACTGTTCCGCGTAGGTAGGGATAAGTCTATGACCGAAATAAGCGGCGTGCCAGAGGTTTGGAGCCGCGGACAGGGCGGTTTGATGGACGTAATCACCGATCCGGGTTTTGCTTCCAACAGCACCATCTATTTGTCGTACTCGAAACCTAAGAATGAGAACGGCACATCTATGG
Organism: Pedobacter faecalis; assembly: GCF_030182585.1. Classification (NCBI taxonomy): domain Bacteria; kingdom Pseudomonadati; phylum Bacteroidota; class Sphingobacteriia; order Sphingobacteriales; family Sphingobacteriaceae; genus Pedobacter; species Pedobacter faecalis. The sequence goes on from NZ_JARXOW010000001.1 coordinate 2,839,354, forward strand.
GTACCACAGCCATTATGCGTGCCGTACTTAAAGGCAATGCGCTTAGCAACCAGAAAGATATTTTTGTCGCTGAACCCTATCAGCGCACCCAGCTTCACTATGGATCGCGTATGCAGTTTGGTCGCGACGGCTATCTGTATTTCAGCGTGGGCGAGCGTGGCAACGAAAAAGCAAACCCTCAGGAAATCAAAAACAATGCGCTCGGTAAAATTCACCGGATCAAAAGTGATGGAACAATTCCGGCCGACAATCCCTTTGTGAAAACTGCTGGTGCTTTGTCGTCTATCTATTCTTATGGTCACCGTAACCCTCAGGGGCTCACCATACATCCAACCACAGGTAAGATATGGGAAACCGAGCACGGTCCGAGAGGCGGGGATGAACTTAACATCGTTTCGCCCGGTAAAAACTATGGCTGGCCTGTGATTTCCTACGGGATAAACTACAATGGTAAGCCGATCACCAATCTGACTGCTAAAGCGGGTATGGAGCAGCCCGTTCATTACTGGATTCCTTCTATAGGTCCGAGCGGGCTCGCCTTCGTGCAGGGCAACAAGTATAAGGGCTGGACCGGCAACGTGCTTGCAGGATCGTTAAGGTTTGAGTTTTTACAGCGACTGGTCCTCACCGGAAACAAAGTGACCAAACAGGAGATCTTGTTCAAGAATATTGGCCGTGTACGGGATGTGCGAATGGGCCCCGACGGATTCATTTATATGGCCGTCGAGTCGCCAGGCAGGGTGTTCCGTCTGGTGCCGCAGCCTTAACATAGCCATAACAAAGGCTGTCAAGCGGCCGCTGGCCTTGTTAGACTTCCAGGATAAAATAATTGCAAGGGTAGCCATGCTTCTGCAGAATAGGCAGGGCTACATTGTACACCTTTACACCACCCGGGGCGGTACCTTCAATCTGCCCCGCGTGTGCGTGACCATGAAATGCTGCCACTACATTTCTGCGTGTCAGCGGCTCCGCCAGTCGCGATGATCCCAAAAAAGGGAAGATCACTTCCGGTTCACCCTTCACGGTTTCCTGAATGGGCGCATAATGCATAATGGCTACTTTTTTGATGTTATCGTTCTCACCGTCAAGTCGAGCCAGTGCACGATCAAGATGCAAGGCTTCATTTACGGCCTCCTGAACAAAATCTTTCATGGCCTGCTCACCAAACATCGATAGCATATAATTATCGAAGCCCCCGCCAAAGCCCTTTACGCCGGCAAAGCCGACACCCTTGATCACTATTGCCTCGCCATCCAGTATGGTCATGCTGGCATTCTGCAGTGCCTGCCTGATGAGCTTGTGCCTGCCTTTCTCGTAATCATGATTGCCCAATACGCCAAGTACGGGTATACTGCAGGATTTAAGCTCCTCTGCCAGCACTTGCGCCTCATGCTCATCACCTGTATCTGTAAGGTCGCCCGCAATGATCAGTACATCCGCCTGCGCAGATATTTCCTTGAAGCAATCGGCCCACCTGCCTTTATCACCCTCTCTCACATGAATGTCGGCCACAGCGGCAATTTTTATGGTTGTTGCTGTTGTTTCTTCCATGGTTAGGTCGTTTTTATGGTACTCACTTTATAATTCCATTTTTTGATGTCCACCTCATACTGCGTCTGGTCAATGACCGGTCCGCGGCATACCCGCTCCAGCGCACGCGGAATATCGTACTGCTCTTTGGCGCGCTCCATCAGTTCGTCAAACACCCAGCGCGGAATTACATCATGGTAGTCGGCCGGGTAAACAAACTGGAAGATCAGGATTTGGGCCAAAAGCAGGTGCCAGTGCTGGTCCAGCTTAAACATCAGCCGCTTCCAGTCAAAATTACCTGCGGTTTTCAGCAGAATATGGTTTACATCGGCACCATCATAACGTTCGCGGTTCTGCACGTATATTTTGCACCATACCAGGTCCTCGGCCGACATATACTTGACCGTCAACCCTTCATAATCGCCGGTGGTAGCGCGTTTGTACCACACGTCGTCTACCGTGCAGATATTGTTTACCGTATCGAAGATGATGTCGATATAATGACCGTCTTTATGGATTTTAGCGAGCCAGCGCACATCGGTAAGTTCTGTGTTATAGCCTTTGTCGGCCAGAAGCTTAAGTATCTTTGGATACTCTGAAGGTTTGCAGAAAATATCCATATCCTTAAGGTCGCGCGCTATACCCGTATACTGGTACATGGCAAGTCCGCCGCCCAGCATAAACTGCAGGTCGTTTTCCTGCAGGGTACGCAGCACGTCGACATAAAATTGAATTGCTGCTGTTTTTTGCTCGTGTGTTAAAATCATGTTATCTCTAGCTTAGATGCTAGTAGATAACACAATTTCGACCGTTCTGTTTTGAGGCCTATTTAAGCCTGCTCCAGATTTCGTAGATCTTTGCGCCTTTGCTGCTCAGGCCGCTGTGATGCCATTTGCCGTTCTCCAGTTTGCCATCGAAGCTCAGAGCGGCGCCAACGCGCGAGTTATCGCGAGAAAAGAACTCTATATTTTCCGTATATTTCCCATCCTTAAAGGTATAAGAACCGCCTCCGGTTCCCGAAAACTCCTTCTTGCCCGGGTCCATGGCCACCCACTGGAATTTTGTTCCCGTAAGCATTTTGTAAGTCTGCCGCGTACCAGTCTGATGTATTTCGGCAACTTTACCGTCATCGCCCATGCGACCGGTAATGCGCCAAACGCCAGCCAGCGGAGCATCGCCTTTATCGACCCGACGGAAAGATGCCTCATTGCCCTGTACCTGTGCCGTAAGCACGTCGCCCGAGATGCTGAAAGGTACCTCCATCACAGAACCCACACCGCTGTTATCGGCAGAGTTGTACATCATTTTGGCCTTCATCACATTTCCGCTGATCTCGTAAGATCCGCCCTGACTCGCCACAAACTCGTTGCCGCGGTGTACTGTATGAAAATACATGCCGTCCTGGATAAACAAATGATGCTGGTTTTCGCCGTCTTTAAGTTGCCATGCGCCCGTTATCGCATTGTTCTGCGCCTGCGCGTTCATTATCATGCCCGTTAATACCAGCAGTAATCCAAGAAAGGTGCTGCGTTTTACAAGTGCTCTCATAGGTTTATATTTTAGTGGTTCATATGTAAACTTACACTAAAGTACGCAATTTGCTGAAAACTAGCCAGCTGATTGCAAACCGCGGATCTCAACAACCTCGTTCACATCGGCCTCATAGTCGACCCCCGGTACCTCAAAGCCAAACAGCTTAAAGAAGTCATTGCTGTAGCCTTTCAGGTCACCAATTTCCGGAAGGTTCTCGGTTGTCGCCTTTTCCCACAGCGCCGCAACCTCCTGTTGCACATCTTCACGCATCTCCCAGTCGTCTATACGGATACGTCCGGCCTCATCGGTTTGGAGTGGTTTGCCCGAATACAGGTGGTCGTGGAACAAACGGTTGATCTGCTCAATACAGCCCTCGTGCAGCCCTTTTTCTTTCATCACCTTATACAGCAGTGAAATATACAATGGAATCACTGGAATTGCCGAACTTGCCTGGGTCACCAAAGCCTTGTTTACCGACACATAAGCTTTTCCGTTTACATCTTTCAGGTCATCTGAAATGGTGAAAGCTGTTTTTTCCAGATGGTCTTTAGCGCGACCAATCGTTCCTTTGCGGTATACAGGTTCGGTAAGTTCCGGACCAATGTAAGAATAGGCTACAGTGTTAACACCCTCTGCCAGCACGCCAGCTTCTTTCAGGGCATCCATCCACATTTTCCAGTCCTCACCGCCCATTACGGCCACTGTATTTTCAATATCCTGCTCATTGGCCGGAGTAATCTCAACTTCCGATACCACACCGGTGTGGAAGTCTACCGTTTTATTTCTGAAAGTCTGTCCGATCGGTTTCAGTGCAGAGTTAAACACCTCGCCCGTTACCGGATGCGTACGCCTGGGCGATGCCAGACTGTATATCACCAGGTCTACCTGGCCCAGGTCGGCCTTAATAAGCGCTATCGTTTGCTGCTTGATCTCATTAGAGAATGCATCACCATTAATGCTTTTGGCATACAAACCGGCCTCTTCGGCAAAAGTTTCGAACGCTGCGGTATTGTACCAGCCAGCAGAAGCCGGCTTGCCTGGTGCTGCAGGCTTTTCGAAATAAACACCAATAGTGGCAGCCCCCGCGCCAAAAGCACTGGTAATCCTGGATGCCAGTCCGAACCCGGTCGACGCACCGATAACCAGCACCTTCTTTGGTCCCTCTACCGGGCCGGCGGCCTTTACATAATTGATCTGGTCAAGTACATTCTGCTTGCTACCTTCCGGATGCGCCGTGAGGCAAATAAATCCACGTGTTCTGGGTGCGATAATCATATCTTATATCCTTAAGTCTAAAAATCCAATGTTAATTCAGACAAAGCTAAAACTTTTGTCTAATGAAAAAATGTTTAAGTGCAGCAATTGTTGACCCGACCTTGGCGCCGATGTAAAACTCGCACTGCACAAGCGGCACTTAAGGTCGGTAAGTGCATCCCCTATGGTACAGTAAATAACATTGATTCCCTATTGATATTATACAGCTATAAAACTGCTTTTACACTGGTTTAAGCAGACTAATACCAGTCTAATAGCAGTGTAATACCAGTCTAAAAGCAGTCTAATTTACTTACGCAGTATTATGTCTTAGCCCTCTTTCGCTATACAAGTCCGGTCGGAAAATAACCGTATTTTAAATGGAAAAACCTCCCGCTTTTGGCAGAAGGTTTTTATGTGGGAATTACTGGGTTCGAACCAGTGACCCCTACCTTGTCGAGGTAGTGCTCTAAACCAGCTGAGCTAAACTCCCGTGAGATGGTAGGCAAACTTACGTAATCCCGGGAAGTTTCGCAATACGGTTCATGTGATTAGGCGGCTGCTCCCGTATGCTTTGCTCATTATACTTCTGGCTACCGCGTATTTGTCTGATAATTATCGTATTTATCAGCTAAAACTTATCCTGTGTTCGATGGTTAAATGATTAGGTGCGCTCAAAAAGGGCGTAAGGGTTTAACCAATTAAATGAGAACAAGATGAGCAATAATGAACAAGATCAGGACAATCCTAAAAGCATGGAGCAGTCTGTAACAGAAAGCGAAGACAATGCTGATATGGGTCAGCAGGAAAGCAATTTGCTGGACGATACCGAAGGAGGAGGCACTCAGGTAAGTAACGAAGGTGTTGGAGAAACAGAATCAGAAGACTAAAAATTAATGGTGATGAAAAAGCATGAGAAGGGCGCAGCGGATAAGTCTGCACAAAGCGCAAAGGAGAAAATTTCAGCAGTGTCAAAAGATGGCGTGACTGGCAGATCTGCCGGTTCGTTTAATCTGAACCAGGATGGCGGGCAAAGCAAACGGCCCATAAGCCTTCGGCAGCAACGACCCAGGCGCGGGCTGCTGTGATATTTTAGTTACAGCTCATCGTATTCTTATTGGCGGCACTTCAGTCAGAAGCTTTTTCACCTCTTCCTGCCTGGCTGGCAAAATGGAGATAATAATCACCCCGTACTTGCCAGACTCGCCATATGCTTTGATCGCTTCTTCGTCCTTAAGCACGTTAATGGCCGAAATAGCCTCTTGCGGGATTCGAGACAGTGGCCTGATATCGCCAACTGGTTCAATTTTGGTTTTTACCTCGCCTACCTGAAGGATATATAGCGGCTGGTTCCGGTAATGTGCGAGCGGGTCGCGCTTTGCCCCAAAGGGGTCTTTTTCGGAGTAGACGACCCGTTCCCATAGTTCGGACGTAGCCATGTCATTAAACGAACCCGTAGAGGTCATTTTATCCAGACCGTCAAATTTGAGTTTGAAGGAAAAAGTCTTGCCGATCATGAAGGCCGACTCTTGGTTGACGTGCAGGATCGTTTCGGTGTATGTACTGTCTTTGATCTCGTAGGTTCCAAAGATACTCGTCGTTGTAACCTTGCTGGCAGAATCTACCTCCGTCACTATAAAGTGTGTGGGCGTGTAGGATTTGTATTTTATAAACCTGTTGTGGTTCTCGTTATTGTTTGGGTGGTTACCGTACTGAAACTTTTTGATCTTCCAGGTGCCCAGCAGAAGCTCTGCATAGCTTTGGCTGTAGGCGCTTACAGCGCTTAGCGCTATAAGGGTGAGGGTTAATATTGATTTGGTCATGATGAGAATGGTTAGGAAAGTAAGATACGTAATAATTCTCGCGATACATGAAAATAAAAAAGCTTTTCAGTTATATGAAAGACTCTATTTTTTCTCGATTTTAACAAGTCCATACCTGGTAGTCAGATAGATATTTCCCTTGGTATCTTTGCCAATATCAGTCACAAAGGAAGAAGGGACTTGTGAATTTTTATTATTGTAAAGCTCCCAGCCGTCCTTTAAGTCGAATCTCACCAGTCCAGCTAGTGCTGTGCCAATCCACAATACATTTTCCTTTTCATCATATAACATTGGTCCAACGTCATTTACAGGTATACCGGAATTCTCGATCGTAAGCTGTTTCCAGGAGCCGTCTGGTTTAAACACAGCAATACCTTCATTTCTGATCAATCTTTTGCGGTCAGCAGGGGCATATTCGTAAAGTCCGAAGTATAAATTACCTTGACTGTCTTCTTCCAGGGCTGTTATACACTTATCCTTCAGCACAGTACTGCCGGCGTTAAAATCTGTTGCAGTGCCGTCCAGATCAATCATCACAGAACCGCTAAAAGTTCCAATCCAGATACGACCCTTCTTATCCTTTTTAGCATAATTTACCCGGTCAGAAGGCAGCGCTTTTATATTGGCCTTGTTAATTACAGACCAGACTCCATTTTTATTAATCACCAACCCCTGGTCTGAAGTGAAATAGACTTCTCCCGACGCCGCATTATTGACGATGCTATAGCCCCTTTTAATGCCTGTTTTGAGAGAGTCGTAAAGTACCCAGTCCTTATTATTATAACTATATAAACCGGACTCAGTATAAAACCATTTGACATTTGAATTATCTGTTGCCATTCCTTTCACATAATAATACTTGGCAGGTAGTAAAACGCCTCTGTCAACCTTCTGCACTTTCCCGTTTTGTACGCAATACAAATCATTGGTTGTATCATAGAAAACGATATCCTCGTGATCAATCGTCAAATGGTCGCTAAGGTTACCCTTCATGATGGAATTCTTGGAATTCCAGACGGTCATTTTATAAGACGCCAGGTGCGCATTATCATATTTATAATGCTTATTTTGGATATCCGGATCCACAGGCCGGTCAAACAAGGCAGTTGCGAACTCTTCTGTTACCCGCTGTATTCGGCCAGAGAGCTTCCCGTTTAAAACATCTATTGCTACATTTACAGAAACCCTACCTTCAATTTTCCCATTTGTAGAGGCAGGCGACCAGCCTGTAAAGTCATTTAGGGCCATTACAACTTTTTCCGATAGCATCCGCCCATTTACATCGGTATGGCTCAGCACACAACCCTTACCCGTCGAATCTACCAAAACCTGGAACAGAATAGACCCCCTTAGATTGTTCACATTGTTGTGTGAATTCAAATACTGGATCATTTTCGAAAACTTAAGGCTATCGGCACCAACTTTAACGTCTCCACAATCCAAACAGAATTTGGAAGTCGGGCAATTGTTCAGCTTCTTAGGGAAAATGTTTTGTGCATTGGCATAATGCACTATACTCAGCAGCAGGAGTGTGAATAAAAATTTCTGTGTTTTGATAAACATGAGTAACGTAAAACTTAGGCAAGCAAGATACAGAGATATTTCAAAAAATATGTAATTGCGTCATCTTACAGTTGTGATTGTGTACAGGGTATAACAATAGTACAATTAGCACTAAATGACAAAAGCCTTTCAGATAACTGAAAGGCTTTTTGTGTGGGAGATACTGGGTTCGAACCAGTGACCCCCTGCTTGTAAGGCAGGTGCTCTGAACCAGCTGAGCTAATCTCCCTAGTTCTGCCATTTGTTTTAAAACAGTCGGCTCTGTTTTTGTGGGAGATACTGGGTTCGAACCAGTGACCCCCTGCTTGTAAGGCAGGTGCTCTGAACCAGCTGAGCTAATCTCCCTAAGGTTCTGTCGTTTTTAGCCCGACCAGGCTCCCCTGATTTGGGATTGCAAATATACAGCCTTAAATCATTTATGCAAAAAAAGATCGTGCTTTTTATGAGAGTACTTCTTCAAGGACGAGGTGTGAGTGGATTTCTCCGAAGGATGCGGTGTGTAACCGGTAGTAAATCAGCAATTTATCAAGCAGTATACGCCTGCTTGCATTATTTATATGAAAATCATCGAGTCTCTCAAATGGTGTCACAAATAGTGCGGTGAAAAGGTTCGCCTGCGAGAGGTCAAGGAAATTGCCGTGTCCGGGTATGCGCTGACAGAATTCGCCCTCGTGCAGGTCGAAGTAGTCGTCGCCGGCTCTTTTTTCGGTATTGGGCGCAAATCCGAGGTATTTGGAGAGTTTGATGAGGAAGGAGAGGTGAAAGTTGACGTTGAGGTCTTCGCAGGCGTCGAGCCAGCATATGGCGTGGTACAGGTAATCGAACAGGTGCTCGTCGGCAGTTTGCTGTCTGATGCTTTTGTAAAGGACTTCGTTGAGGAACATCACCATGGTGCGTTTAACCACATCGTAGGGGATGTTGGCGAAAACGGGTGAGGGGCGGAGTTCTGAGACGCGCTGAATGCTGGTGTTGGTTTTGTGGTACACGATCATATCGGCGAGGTGGAGCGGTTGCAGCATATTCATGCTGATTTTGGCCCGGGGCTTTTTAACGCCGTTGATCATGTATGATTGTATGCCGAATTTTTCTGTAAAGATTTGCGCGACAACACTGCTTTCGCTGTATTGCGTTGTTTTGAGCACGATGCCGCGGGTTTTATGTAGCATAGTTTTGCAGTATGACTTTCTTGTTCCTGAACACGGCAATCTGCTCACCGCTTTCGTAATGCCGGAATCTTAGTTCTTCGCCCGCCTTAAGCTGCCTTTTTACGGTGCAGTAGATGTGCAGGCATTTGATCCAGTTTTCGGCGGTAGCTCGGTCTTTCCAAATTTGGGGGTACACGAAAACATCGTTGCCTTCAAAGCGAAGCAAAGATTTTTCTGCAAGACCATGTACATTGGCAATGATCTTGGCGGTCTGCGCTGCCGTGCTGGCCTGCTGATGTACTTTTTTCCTGGCGTACATGCTTTAGTATATAATTGGTGTCAGGTAAATCTGTCGGCTACTCAAGCAACAGCGGATCTTCCTCGTCGGTCAGGCTCAGTTGTATGCTGTCTGTCCCTGCGATACCTTCTATAGAACCCCTGATGTGCGCGGCATTAAGCAATACTTTTTCCAGCTGTTTCTCACGTGCTTTCCAAAGCCGTTCCATGGCATCGCGCTCTTTCTGTATGGAGAGTTTCATGCTCATGAAGCCTTCACGGATGGCTTTCCACTGTTCCGAAAATTCGTTGCTGGTGAGGTAGTCGTACAGCATGTGCATTTTATCGCCCCGGTTTTCCTGAGATCTTGTGGCCCCGGCAAGTTTGATGATCCCGTCGCGGAGGATATAAGACACGGCTTTCACCTCGTCAAATGAACAGATCCACACGCCATCTTTTTCACCGAAGCAGTCCATCCCTTTGGGGTAACATTGGGTAACGATTACGGCCACGTCTACGCCCATACTGCGCATGTCTTTCTTGAGTTTCTCGATCCAGTCGTTAGAAAAATCCTTGGTGCGTTTGCTTTCATAAATGATCTTCCCGCATTCCTGGCCAAACTGGTTGCGTACCAGGTGTACGCAGTCGGCCCCGCGCACGCCTTTACCCACCTCGGTAATGAGGTCAAAGGGAAACGAATTTCGCAGCAGTTCCTCTAAGATCAGTTCCTGGACTTCGCCCTGCAACTGCATAGAGCCCTGTTCGGCTTTGCGCTTCATCTCCTCTGCGAGTTTCTTCTGATCTTCCAGCTGCTTCTCCAACTCTTTTACCCTGAGCTGATGTTCGGTTTCCTTGATGTTGTTTTTTTCAGCCTCCTGCTTTCTGATCTGATCGGCCATTTCTGCCCGCTGTTCCTGAAGCTTGCGCTGCAGTTGAAGCTCAAGTTCTTCCTCTTTCTGCTTCATCAATTGTTCCTTTTTCAGGAAGTCGAGTTCCTTTTGCCGGGCTAGACGAAGCTTTTCTTCGTTTTCCTTGTTGGCATTGTCGAGCAGTTGCAGTTTATTTTCAAAATCGCTGCTGATGCGCTTGCGCAGGTTCTCTTCCAGCGTAGCCTGTAAAAGTTTCTTCTCCTGTTCGAGTTTTTGCTCATAGGCAAGGGCCTGCTGCCGCTGCTGTTGTTCAAAGCTGGCCTGCAATTTTTGCTGCTGCTGGAGGAATTCCTGCTGTTTTCGGGCAAATTCTTCTTCCTTCTGCTTGGTGAAGGACACCATTTTGTCCCTGAGGTCTTTCTTGTATTCTTCGGCCATAACTTCCTCAATAGGGAAGCTATGGGAACATGCTGGGCACTTTATTTCGGTTGCCATTTCTCTCCTCCTTTATTTTTGTCGCCTTACAAACAGGCTTTCGGCAAACTTGGCCGATACACTTTTTGGCTCGCCGCCCTCTACTTCGATGTTCATGGAGCCATCAAAACTAATTACTTCCCTAACGGTGATTTTTGAGCCAATGGCGATGTTCAGTTTTTCCAGGTATTGCAAGAACAAGGTCGACGTGTCTTTTACGGCCACCACGGTGCAGGTTTCGTCTTCCACGATTTCCGACAATAGTACTTTGGCCGCTTCAGGCATTTCGCCGTTGGCCTTCGGGATAGGGTCTCCATGCGGATCATACTCCGGGAATCCTAGGAACTCCTCAAGCTTATCTACCAGCTTGGCCGACTGGATATGCTCGAGTTGCTCGGCTACTTCATGCACTTCGTCCCAGCTAAAGTCAAGCTTCTCGCAGAGGAAGGTTTCCCACAACCGGTGCTTCCGCAGTATCGCGATCCCGTTCTTTTTACCTGCGTCGGTAAGCAGTATTTTGCCATATTTCTTATAAGAAACCAGGTCCTTTTCCTTAAGCTTTTTGAGCATGTCGGTAGCTGTAGCTGGCTTCACACCCAGGTAGGCGGCCATTTCATTCGTGCCTGCCTCTGGCTTGTCCTCATTCTGGAAGCTGAGCTTCAGCAAAGCTTTAAGGTAGTTTTCTTCAGTATAAGATAGCATAGATACAAACTTAGAGGAAATAGTTAGTTAAAGCAATTTAATAGATTGATGGAATTATTATTGTTAGGTTTATCTAACTTTTGTAGTTTTGGGTGTTTAATAATTTAATTATGAGGATTTGTACCATTGTGTTATTCGCATTTTTGATATTGTTTTTAAGTCCGAACAGAGGCTTGGGTCAGACCGATACGCTGACCAAGCAAGCCGACAGCCTGAATGAAGTGGTGATCAGCGGAACGCTGAAGCCCGTAAACCGGCTGGAAAGTCCGGTCCCCGTAGAAGTATACACGCATGGTTACTTTAAAAAGAACCCTACACCTAATATTTTTGAGGCTTTGCAGAATGTGAATGGAGTTCGCCCGCAATTGAACTGCAACATCTGCAATACGGGTGATATTCACATTAACGGACTGGAAGGTCCTTATACGATGATCCTGATAGATGGAATGCCTATCGTAAGCAGCTTGTCGACTGTTTATGGGTTGTCCGGCATTCCAAATTCCCTGGTAGAGCAGATAGAGATCGTCAAGGGGCCTGCATCTTCGTTATACGGCAGCGAGGCGGTAGGAGGACTGATCAATATCATTACCAAGAAGCCTAAAGATGCTGCAAAGCTTTTTGCCGATGTGTTTGCGACGAGTTTTAAGGAGCATAATGCTGACCTGGGGTTTAAGTTTGATGCAGGCAGGCTCGCCAGTGTGCTTACAGGAGTAAACTATTTTAAATACGGCAATGCGGTCGACCATAACCACGATAATTTTACAGATGTGACCTTGCAGGATCGTATTTCGGTGTTCCAGAAGTGGGCGTTTAAGCGGGCCGGGGACCGTATTTTTAACCTGGGCGCCCGGTATTTGTATGAGGACCGCTGGGGCGGCGAGATGCAATGGAACAAATCCTACCGTGGGGGCGACCAGGTTTACGGGGAAAGTATTTTTACCAGTCGCTGGGAACTGATCGGCACGTATCAACTGCCCTTGCAGGAGCGTATGTTGTTCTCGTTCTCATTGAATGCGCATGATCAGGACAGCCGTTATGGTACCACTTCCTTTATTGCCGATCAGAAGATCGCTTTCGGTCAGCTGGTGTGGGACAAAAAAGCGGGCATCCACGATGTATTGCTCGGTACTGCGCTGCGGTATACGTTCTATGACGATAATACATCGGCGACTACCCAGGCAAATCAGGCCATTTCGAAAGATACCTGGCTGCCGGGCATATTTGTGCAGGACGAAATCAGCGCCGGCAAACAGCACAAGTTTCTGGCTGGTCTGCGCTACGACCGCAACTCTGTGCACGGGAATATTTTAACGCCCCGGTTTGCGTATAAATGGAACCTGAATGCCAATAATATGCTGCGTTTAAATGCCGGTACGGGTTTCCGGGTGGTTAATATTTTTACGGAAGATCATGCAGCGCTGACGGGCGCCCGCGCTGTAAAGATTGAGGATAGGCTGAAACCCGAAAAATCGTACAATGTGAACCTGAATTACCTTACGAAAATTTACACCGCAGGCAATGCTTTTATCGGCATAGAGAGCTCGGCATTCTATACGTATTTCAATAACCGGATCATCGGGGATTTTGACAAGCATCCGGATTCCATTATCTACAGTAATCTGCGCGGACACGCAGTGAGCAAGGGCTTGAGCACAAATATAGACCTGACACTTCCGAACGGGCTGAAGGTTATTCTAGGAGCCACGTATCAGGATGTAGCGACCTACGAAGGCGGTGTAAAGCAACCTCAGATTCTGACGGAGAAATTTTCGGGTACCTGGGCGGTGTCGTACAAGTTCAAGCGACTGAATTTGTCGGCCGACTACACCGGTAACATTTACAGCCCGATGCGGTTACCGCTGGCGGGAGAATTTGATCCGCGCAAAGCATATTCGGATACATGGAGCATCCAGAACATCCAATTTACCTATAGTGGTTTTTCGCGCTTCGAATTATACGGAGGGGTTAAGAACCTGCTTAACTGGACGCCAAACCGTGGAAATCCTTTTATTATAGCCCGGGCAAATGATCCCTTTGACCGGGGCGTGACCTATGATGATCAAGGACAGGTTATAAAGACTTCGGACAATCCCTACGCCCTTACTTTCGACCCAACTTATGTGTACGGACCCAACCAGGGAATCAGGGGATTTTTTGGCATTAGATATACAATTAAGTAAAAGCAATCGCTTAACTTTAGGGCATGAAGTACCCTTCCACCTACCAGGCCGCAAGGCATATTGCACCAAAAGTAGAGGCTATTTTTGCTGCACATCTTGCCGCTGCGCGCGAAAATGGGGAGGACGACCTTGCGCCGCTTCCTACGCATGATGTTGTGGAGGCGGTTTTGGATGCGACCTTCTGGGCGAGTCTGAGAAAAGAGGAGGGGCATTCGCCAAAAATATCCCTTGCTTTCCTGCCTCCGCAGCAGGCCGGCAATCCGCTTCTTTTTAAACAGCGGTTTAAGCTTACACCCTCCACCCTCACCAAGCTTGCGCCAGGAATAGAGCGCTCGGGCATCCATTTGGGTGTATGGGCCGAAGAAGGGGAGCTTTATATCTGGGGAACCACGGTGAGCATCCCGAATTTTTGCTTTGTGGTAGATGTGTCAGAGCCGGCACTGCTGGTGATTAAGCATCGCCGGATTTATGGTTTCGGCAAGTTTACCAATGTGGCGGTGCTTAAAGGGGATCAGGTGAAGATGGTAGACGGACATATGGCCAGTACGCCGGACTGTCCGCCGATGCTGCTTTCCCTTCTGGACCTGACGGCGCCTTCGTACTGGAACGACTCTGTGAATGTGATGATCCAGCTCGCTGTGTCCATGCGTGCACATGGTCGGGGTGGCACGCTGCTTATTGTGAACCGCGAGAACAACAACTGGCTCCAGTCTATTATCAAGCCGGTACAATATCTCATTCAGCCTGCATTCAACGGTTTATCTAAGCTGCTGCTGAACGAACGTAAGGAGTCGAGCCAGATCTTCTGGCAAACAGCATTGAGGCGGGAGGTAGAACACCTGGCGGGATTAACTGCAGTAGATGGTGCTACAGTGATCAGCAGTTCCTTCGAGCTTCTTGCCTTTGGTGCGAAAATTGGTCGTGCTAAGGGCAAAGACAATGTGGATGAACTGGCTTTTTCGGAACCGGTTGAAGGTGGCGCAGCGGTAGTTGTACACCCCACGAAGGTTGGAGGGACCAGGCATCTGTCTGCGGCGCAGTTTGTTCATGACCAGCGTGATGCCACTGCGATGGTGGCTTCGCAGGACGGACACTTTACCCTATATAGCTGGTCTGACCAACAGGACAGGGTACAGGCCCATAGAATCGATGCGCTATTACTCTAATAGTTTACGGTCAGGAATAGATTACCGCTCCGGCGATGACCATAGCGATTAACAGCAGCATGACCACGCGGTCGTAACTGATCCATTGCGTTTTTGTAAGCGGCTTTGGTTGATTCTGAACCTTTTGTCGGACAAAAGTGAATGAAAGGGGATGTGTTTTGATCAACATAGGAAGATAGTATAGGTGCACTAAAATCATATCAAACCCCAAGCCATCCGTCCATGGATATGTGGAATTGTTAATAACTTTCTCTTTTTTGTTAATTACACACACTAACCGGACACATTAATCTTTTAATATCAATCTTTAAGAAAATATTGTATTGATAATCAGTCGGATATATTTGATACTGTTTCTTTTATAGTACTTTGTATTGCATATTACTGTATAAAACATATATCTTTGTTTTATGATAGCAGAAAACACACAGACGCAAATGCGTAAGGGCATACTTGAATATTGTGTGCTCTTAATTATCTCCAAAGGCGAGATTTACGCGTCGGATATTATTGCTGAGCTTAAATCGGCCAAGCTTCTTGTGGTGGAAGGTACGTTGTATCCTTTACTAACGAGGCTCAAGAACAATGGCCTGCTTGCGTATAATTGGGTAGAGTCCACTTCCGGTCCGCCCCGTAAATATTATGTGCTTACCGAGCAGGGCAGAGCAATCCTTAGCCAGCTCGACGCTACCTGGCAAGAGCTTTCCCATGCTATAAACACGTCAAAAAATTCTCAGGCAAACAAATCCGATAAATGAGCAGAAAATGAAAAAGACATTTAATATAAACATCGGCAACTCCATCATTCAAATTGAAGAGGACGCCTACGAAATGTTGGTCGCCTATATGAACGAGATAAAACAGCATTTCGCCCGGACGGCCGAAGACTTTGAAATTGTGACCGATATTGAGAACAGGATAGCCGAAATGCTTCATGAAAATCTTAGTTCAGGACAAAAGCAGGCCATCGGCATCGATGATATACGCTCGGTTATGGAGCGTATGGGCTCCGTGAGTGATTTCGAGCATTCCGCAGAGGCTGAGTTTGCAGACCCCCGGGCAGGAAGCGCTTATGCGTTTTCGGTGAAGAAGTTATTCCGAAATACAGACCAGGCGGTTATCGCCGGAGTATGTTCCGGACTTGGGCACTACCTCGACGTGGATGTACGCTGGGTACGTGTTGCTGCTTTCCTCAGCATTTTCGCAGGGGGGCTGGGTATCCTCACTTATGTTATCCTGTGGATCATGGTGCCAAAGGCAGAAACAAGGGTTGAGAAAATGAGCATGAAAGGTATGGAGGCTAACCTGCGCGGTTTTGCGAGCAGCAATTTTGATCCTTTCTTTAAGCAGAGCAAGGGATCGCTATCGGAGATGATGGACTTTGTGTCCGGTGCGTTGTCGAAGCTGTTCCGCTTTGTCTTCAAGCTTGCCGCAGTCTTGATCATCGCATGGGCATCACTGGCTTTGATCGGCTTAATGGTGGGTACTGTAGCCCTGATGGGTTTTTGGGATACGCAGGCGTCGGGTTATTTTCCATTCAATATCGTCAACGACAGTTATTTTAGTCCCCTGCTGATCTCCGCCTTTATTGTAGCCAGTATCCCCTTGCTTGCGCTGTTGCTGTTTTCCCTTCGCGTGGCGTTTACCAAGAGGCCAGTCAACCGCACGCTGTCTTTTGTGCTGCTGATTATTTGGTTGTGCGGCGTGGCGCCGCTTGCCTACTATATCACCCGTATCTCGTCTGAGTTTAAAGAGGGTGCCGAGTTTGCAGAGGTAGGTGAGCTAAAACCTTATCCGGTGTATACGCTAAAAATGGACAGGACCCGGTATTTTACGGCGGCAGATAGCCTGAGGTATAAAATTGACCGTAAAAACTATAAAGACAGAAAGATCTTAAACGATATAGACCACGAATTCGAGTCGCCCCGCAATGTGCGTATCTGGATCGAGAAGAGCGACAATGATAAGGCTTCAGTAACCCGGAACTTCAAGGCAAGGGGCCTGGACTTTGAGACTGCACTGATCAATGCGCGCAACATACATTATGATTTCAGTCAGACAGATTCGGTAGTGAACCTAGGGCATTCGATTCACCTGAGCAAAGGCAGCAACTGGCGCGGTCAGGAAGTAGAACTGATTGTCCGGCTCCCTGTTGGCACCCGGCTCAATCTTCACAAAGATTTCCACCGTTATCTGAGCGGCAATCTTTACTGGGACTGCGACGAGGGGAATGATGAACACCATGTGCATGAGCTCGAATATTTTGAACTACTGATGACGGCAAATGGCCTGCAATGTGTGCACCCTAAACCTAAGGAGCCGGAAGATTAGTTATTTAACCGTGTACCGATGCACAGAACGGCTAACCTGGCCGTTCTTGTCTATCCCTTCGATCACCACGCGGTACGTTCCGTTGCCATCGGCATTATAGTATTCCATGGCGCTCGTTCCGCCAGCGCCGGTAATCACCTTCGGGTTCCAGTAGATGGTTGTCCGCAAATCATTGAAATTATAGGTGTTGGCCGGGTTTACATATTTTGGTGAGTAGAACTCCCGCTGACGGGCAAAGCCCTTAGGAGAAAACTTAAGCAGGTTGGCCTCCGGGATCATATTTCTCAGGTCTTGTACACTGATCTTCTGCCCCTTCACCGGCTTCTTCGTGTTTACCACCAATACGCCGCGGGTGTTATACAAACGGTCGATCGTGCCGAGTTCGTCTTTTAAAAAGATCTCTACGTTTTCAACCTCCTCAGGTAAGACTGCCATCAGTCCCGTGAAATCAATCGGTGCCCCGTTCAGGAAGATCTGCATAGGTATGCGGCTGCCTGCATTATAATCGCGGCTTACATAGAAGTTGTTCTGAAAGAAAGTTACGCCATTTAAAGAGTTTTGCATGGCCTGAGCAATTGAAGCGAAGTTTTTAAATCGATCGCCTTCTACCACTGTGACATTGATATTGCCCAGACTGGTTAAAGACGGATGATCACTGTGGCTTGGACGTTTGATTTTCGTTCCTTCGATCTTCACCTCCTTCAGGGTTCTCAAATAGCTGTATTTTCGCTTACTGTTATCGAGATACGGTGCCAGGGCGCTATCAATATTTATGGTCTCAGTCTGCGGGTGAAGATTCTTGAAGGCAGGTGCCGCAGGCTGACCGTCGAGCAAGATCATCAGGCTGGATCCGCCGGCGCTGTATTTGGCATTGATCACCACCTCGGAAGAGTCGGGAATAACAAGGTTCGGGAAAGCAAATGTGCCGGTAGGACTGGTTACTGTCTCCGCTGAAATACGCGAGTCGGTTACCGTAAGACGTAGCGCACCTTTTCTTACAGGCATACCAGTCCTGTCGCGCAGGGTACCCGTAACACGCATATCCTGCTCAGGCAACACAGCGATTGGCGGGAATTGCGCGGTGAGCGCTTCCTTAAAATTGAACCTGCGGTAACCTTGAGTGAGCAGCAGGACATCAAGATCTGACAGCTTCTTTTCATCAGGCTTATTGAAATAGTAGTTCGGCTTTTCCACATAGCCTTTCAGATCATTGGTGAGCAGCAGGGAACTGTAAATGGTCACCTCAGCATCCTCATCTACAGGTACCTTCTGGTCGTCGGTTACCGATACGGAATAGTTCCCGTCCATCGGGTCAGCCCCATTTTTCGCGGTCACGCTGAGTTTTACCTTCTGCCGGGGCCTGTAGGCAGCCAGATCAGTCTTCAGTTCCACCTTAACCTGTGGGGAGGGGTTGTTGAACGCCAGGCGTTCGCTGATGGGCTGACCGCTTTCAGAAAACAGGGTGATCTGCATAATGCCGGATGGAAAGGTCTCCTTCGGTATTTTTGCACTGATGAGCTGACTGTTGAGTTTGGTTTTTGCGGCATAACAAATCACCCCTCCGTGGGTACCCACGAGGAAAAGTGTCTTGTTCTTGTTGACGGAAAAATAGGTGTTGTTGGCCAGTATCTTAACCTGAAGCGTTAGCGGGTCGGTATTGTCTACCTGTACCGTAGCTCCTGCAGCCACTACTTTCGGCAAATCATAGGTTTTGGTAGAGCCATCCGGGAAGTTGACGCTGGCTTTGTAGCTTTTACCTTCCTCGGGCGTAAACATGAAGGAACCCATGCCCAGATGGGATGATGCTATCTGCAACACGGTAGCACCGCCGCCGTCTGTTACTGTTCCTTTTATGTCGGCACCCAGTCCGGCGGCATTGATCGCTTTAAAACCAACTTTAAGCGGGATGCCGCTGATCAGTTCACCTCCTTCGGGGAAAAACTGAAGGTCGTACTCATTTTTCACCGGGGCCAGTTTGAAAGATTTCGTCAGGATGTCGTCGCTGGCAATCTCCAGGCGGGTGACGAGTTCGCCGTCGGTGATCGGGCCGTTTTTACGCGGATCGATCTTGATTTTCAGTATGCCGTTCTGGTCGGTTGTGCCCTTGCCTTTGCTCACTACGTCAAAGTTGGAATTGACTTCCCAGGTAACCTGCTTGTTCGGCAAAGGCATGTTCTCCGCACTCTTAAACTGCAGGGTAGCATCTATAAGCTGACTTTTGTCGGTTTGCGTATTCTTGTAGCTGAAATGGGTGATCAGCTCTTTATCTATCGCTTCTCCAACCGGGATGGTACGCGTAAACAAATGCGCATGATCAAAGTTCAGCATCCACAGCGTGTAAGCGCGAAAGTGATAATTGCCTTGGCGGTAGGTGCCCTGATTCAGCGGAATGCTGCCCTCCGCTACCCCATTAACCAATGGCAGCTTAAGTGTTTGAACCAGTGAATCGCGACTGTTGATCACCTCCACATACATGATTTTGCTGAGCTGTGTAGGCAGGTTCTGTTCCATGGTGACATAACCTTTGAGCCATACTGTGTCAGCCACGCTGTAGTAAGGTTTATCGAAATGGACATATGCCCGCTCAACCGGCCTGCTCTCCGATAGTTCTTTGGACTTGTCGATGATTTTGCTCAGAACGATGCTGTCCTGCTGAGCTTGTGTGGAATAGTTTATGCCGGCCAGCAGAATGATGGCAGCTATGATGACTCTGAATATCCTCATTAAAACGAATGTCTGGTATTAACCTCGCTAATATATTCATTTAATAAAAGCATCAGATTAAATACCAGACAGATTTAACATTTTTTGACAGTTGTGCTATGATAGCACAGTGACAAAACTATCGAGCGGTTTGCGTACCTTTTTAAGGTTCACGAGCCAGTCGTTTTCGGTATCGCGATAACCCAGCGGCAGAATGGTGGTGCTTTTTAGTCCCTTTTCCCTCAATCCGAGCAATGCGTCGAGCTCAGCTGCATTGAAACCTTCCATGGGGGTGGCATCTACTTTCAAAGTTGCGGCTTCAATGATGGCCGCACCAAATGCGATGTACGACTGCCGTGCCGCATGCTGGAAGTTTTCTTCCGCAGACCTTATAGTATATAACGACAGCAGGCGTTTAACGTAGTCTTCCGTAGCCGATTCCGGCAGGCCCCGTTCGGCATTGGTATGCGCAAATACCGTTCTGATTCGTTGCTCCGTATAATTATCCCAGGCCGCAAACACGAGTAAATGCGAACAGTCAGTGATTTGCGATTGATCGAAGGCTATCGGTCTGATCTTTTCTTTAAGTTCCTTATCGGTAATAACGATAATTTCAAACGGTTGCAAGCCTGAGGATGTAGGCGCCAGGTGGGCTGCCTTTATGATCTGGTCGACTTTTTCCTGCTCAACAGGTGCGCCGTTCATTTTTTTAACGGCATACCGCCATTGCAAAGCTTCTATTACACTCATAACTATGTTTTATTTTTATAACACTGTTAGCAAATGTAGTAACGTTACTTTGTAATGGCGATATGGGACTACGGCTTATGACACAGGAATGATTTTAATTGAGCAGTTTATCCAGCTGGGTGCGTAGCAAAGGGTCGGACGGACGATAGGCATCCCCTGCAACGATCTTGCCTGCTGGATCTATCAAAATAAATCGTGGTATGGAATTGATATTATATTTCTTGATAAAGTCTGAGGAGAAATCTTTGTCGGCCATCACCTGTATCCCGCCAAGTTTATTGTCTTTCACGTAACTTACCCATTTAGACTTGTCTGCCAGGCGGTCAACCGACAAACTCACGAATTCGATGTTTTTTCCTGCGTAATCATGTTCCACCTTTTGCAGAAAGGGAATCTCCGCTTTGCAGGGTGCACACCAGGTCGCCCATACATCGATATAAACGTATTTACCGCGGAGCGACTTCAGGGAAACTCTTTTGCCGTCTACATCGGCATAGTCGAAGTCGGGCGACAAGGCATTGCCTGCCATCATTTTGTAGTTGGCGTAGATGGTTTCGATCTCCTTCCTATGCGCGGCATTCTTCGAGCTGCTCATGAAACTTCTGTAAGCACTTTCCTTGGCTGCACTGTCTTTCACCATTTTCAGTATCTCTGTGGTGTACTGATAGTTCAGTTGATCCTGTACAAAACCTGCAGGAATTTCTGCCTTCACCACCTTCAGCTTCACAATGGGCATCCCCGCCCAGCCCATGGTCGTGTCTTGTCTGTACTTGAAGTTTCTCAGGTAGGTGATATAGTCGCCCAGCCAGGTGCGGTAGGCGGCAGACCGTTTAAACAGCGCCTCGTTATCGAGTTCCGCATCTCCGTATACCTTGTCCATAACTGCTTTTCGCTCATCCGGACTGAGTGTTTTAACGAAAGCCTTCTTTTGGGCTTCCGCGATGAGGGTTGTAAAATTAGGGTCCCCCTTTTTGGTGGTCATAACATGTTCAAGATTGGCCATACCTACAGAATCCATCCCATACAGTCCACCATGCCAGCTCATGACCTTCCTGGCATGAAAGTCTACATCCTTGCGCGCGAGTGCCTGCAGCGCCGGGGTCTTTTGTTTGGCGATCTCTGGTTCCATCGCTTTCCGGTATTCCTGTAACTTTTGTTCTACTTCCGGTACCGGAATCACGTAAAATTTGTACAGGTATGTGCCGTTGTGTAAGGGCACGAAACGCCCTAAGGCTTTGTCCTTGTTGGCCACAAGATCATCGGTGAGCTCAGTTTTGCCTGTTTGCGCAAAGCCCTGAAATGTAAGTGTCATCATCATGACACTGGTGATTAATGCTTTCATTGTTTTGAGTATATAAATGTTATGGGTTATTTGTGGTTAAGTTCCATGTCAGGGTTAAACGCGCTCACGCGAATGGGAATCTCGAAGGTGTAGTTCGGACTGCGGGGCGACAGGGTGGCTTCAACAACACCGGTTTTAGGGTTTATTCGCTTTACGTCAGGCATGCGACCCTCCTGATCAAGCCGCTTCATATCAAACCAGCGCATACCGCTGTATGCGAGTTCGCGCCGGCGTTCGGCGAGTACCTTGGTGAGCGCCTCCTCAGCTGAACTGGCCATCTGGTCGGCATAAGCAGCCGTACGTATGCGGTTTTTCCGTAAAGTGTTTATCACTGTCATGGCCTCATTAAATTTACCATCGCGTGCCAGGAGCTCAGCACGGGTAAGGTGCATTTCCGGATAGGTAATGCCAAAGTTATAGACCCCCGGCAGTGATGCCCGCCCCAGGCCATTGTTGTTGGTAACCGTAAGAAAACTATAACGGATGTCGTTGCTGTCAAAATAAGTTTTCAGATCGTTTGAGTAAAGCATGAAAATAGG
The DNA here is from genome assembly GCF_030182585.1 of Pedobacter faecalis. Lineage (NCBI taxonomy): Bacteria > Pseudomonadati > Bacteroidota > Sphingobacteriia > Sphingobacteriales > Sphingobacteriaceae > Pedobacter > Pedobacter faecalis. The sequence continues at coordinate 2,861,534 of NZ_JARXOW010000001.1, forward strand.
GCTTCCGCTCACCGCGGCACGCTGCCATAAAACTTCCGGATTAAGATCATACACCGGCATTAAGGTGTAGGTAGCGTAATTATTATAGTTGAGGATGCTGTGCGTGCCTTGCAGGGCCATATCCGTATAGGTTTCAGCGTTGTCGAAGTCGCCCATATACAGAAAGATCCTGCTCAACAGTCCGTACGCTGCATACTTGGTGGCTCTGTACCGGTTGATATTAGTGGTTGGCAGACTTTCAGCAGCAGTTTTGAGATCGGCTATGATCGCGTCGAGCGTAGCTTTCAGAGTAGCGCGCGGAGGAGCTTTGTCGTTCACATCTGTGCTGGTTACCAGAGGCAGGCCTGGATCGCTTGCAGCAGTCGCCGGATTGTACGCCTTGGCAAAAACGGTAAGCAGTTCGAGGTAACAATTGGCCCGAACTACCAGGGCTTCGGCAATGACACTTTGTTTCTGCAGGTCCGAACCGTCAGTGGCGCTGCCCGCGCCGTTGATGATTACATTGGCCGAGTAGATGCTGCGGTAGGCTGGTCCCCAAACATCCGGACTAGCCTTCTCATTCATAGTGAGGATGGGGCGCCAATAGTAGCCGTTGGCGGTGGGCGACTGAACCGTTGCTTCAAAGGTATTTAAATTGTCGTCTGTAAAATCCAGCAGGTTGATAGGAAAAGTCCGCGTCATAGAGGGCGCATTAAGTAATCCTTCATAGTCCGAAAGCTTCTCAGGCAGGATGATTCCTTTGGGTTTGATTTCCAGGAAATCTTTACAGGAACTGGCCACAATGGCAAGAAGGACCAGAAATATATATGTCTTTTTCATGGTTGCAGAGTTAAAAATTGGTGGATAAGGTAAAGCTGTAGAAAGGCTGAGTTTCCAGGCGGCGCACCCCGTTAAGCCTGTCGATCGCGTCCGGATCTATATCATTTCCGCTGAAGGTATAGCGGAATGGGTTCTGCGCCTGAAAACGAAGCTGGGTGTCTCTTAGCCCGAGATCCCGCAGAAACTTAGCTTTGGCGTTGTAAGTGATGACCACGTCGCGTAAACGAATGTAATCGGCCTTGCGTACAAATTCATGCCCATACTGGTAGCCATATAGTGCAGACGACTGATAATAGCCGGGCGCCGTACTGGTGGCTCCGGTATATCCCGGTATTCGGGTGTTCAGTTCGTCGCCTTTATTGCGCCAGAAATTTACCGCACCCTGAAGCGGAAAACTGCTGCTGCCAATGTTGTTTGGGTTAGGCTGTTCTACGCGCATGACGTGGCCGCCATAATACATAAACAGGAAGGAAAGATCGAAGTCGCCAATGCTAAACTGGTTGTTTAAACCGAGCACATGTTTCGGTACTGTTGTCCCGCTGTAAATCATGTCTTCCCTGGTCACATCGTCTGTGCCTGCGCCGAAACTGAAAAGGGTAAGCACGTGTGCTTTGCCGTTGCGATCCAGCACGTAAGGCTGACCCATATCATTCAAACCACCATAGTTATAGCTATACAGCGCTCCGATCGGCTGGCCCTGAACAGGGTTCGTGTTAGCCGCAATAAGCTGTGAGTTGGCAAACTCCGTTGCTTTAACGGCAAGTACTTTGTTGCGGTTAAAAGAGGCTGTTAGCTGTGTTCTCCAGGAAAAGCGATCGCCGCGAATGTTGTGGCTGTTGATCAGCAGTTCCAGTCCCCGGTTCTCGATAGAAGCCGTATTGGCGTCGTACTGGTTAAAGCCCGTTGTCGGGTCGGCATCAAACTTGCCGAAAACATCGATCGTTTTTTTAAGGTAATAATCTGCCGAGCCCGTAATGCGGTTATTAAACAAGCCATAATCGAGCCCCAGATTGTAATTTTTGGTTGTTTCCCATCTTAGCGACTGGTTTTCCGGTGTGAGCACCTCGTTGTAGGTCAGCGGCGTAGTAAAGGCCGTGTTCAGCGCCGTGTTCAGGATCAGGAAGGCACCGTTGTTGCTGCTCGGCACGTTTCCATTGAAACCTGTTGCCGTACGAAGCTGCAGCTGGCTGATCCATTCGTGTTTTTTGATAAAGGCTTCCTCCCCAAGGCGCCAGTTGATGCCGGCCGACCACAGTGGCTTGTTGCGGTATTTTGGATCTACGCCAAAAAGATTGGACTGGTCGATACGAAAACTTCCGGTTGCCACATATTTCGATCTAAAGATATAAGTGCCCTGACCATAGTATGAATTGAAACGGCGGTCGGTAGAGGTTTCATTAAAATAATTGTTGCTGCTGAATCGGGAGCCGAACGCCGATGGCCCGAAAGAGATGGCAGGCGTGGTTGTTGCGTTTAACGCACCCATATTGATCGGCTTCACGATGAGCGATTGCCCGTCGTACCCAAAGAAAGAGGTCAGGTATCCGTCTGAGTTTGTTTTTCTCTGCTCTACACCCGCGATTCCTGAGATGCTGTGCTCGTGGCCATCAAAACTTTTATTGAAATTAAGTTGGCCGCGCAGGGTGTAGTTGACCACTTTCTGCGTGTTTTTTCTCAGGATATTTCCTTTAGGCATATTTGTAAACAGTGCCCTGCCGTTGGCCGGGTCGCGAAGCGCCATAGAATTGATCAGCCAGCGCGACTCATAGGCGTTTTCCGTCTGGAGCCTGTCGGTCAGCATGCTTTGATTTTCATAATTGCCACCCAGGTCCAGGTTCATCCAGTCTGTGATCTTCCCGTTAAGCCGTCCCTGAAAACGCATGGAACCCGTGCGTACCGTGGTTGTATTCGAGGCCAGTTCCTGGTAAGGGTAATAAAGGAGATCGTAAAGTCCGGCCGATTGGAGCGTATTGTTGGTTGCCGTGGTCAACGCCTTAGTGGAGTAATCGCGACCTTGTCCGAGCGACATAGCCAGAGCCTTCCCCTGCTCGTCTGTCAACCTTTCATAGGGGAAAAAGTCGCCATAGCCGGGCGTCAGGCCCGACCGGTTTGTTATATTGGTATAAGTCCCTCTCAGGTCGGCACTGATACGGCTCGACAGCTGTATGGTATTGGCCAGGTTAAGGTTAAACTGGTTGTTCTCCGACCGGCGGTTTACAGGCCTTTCTCCGATATAATTGAAGCCTATCATATAAGTGCTGCGGTCGTTTCCCCCGCTTACATCGAGATTAAGGTTACGGGCCTGGCGCTGCTGGTAGAACAGGTCCTGATATTCCTGCAGATTACTGTACGAGCCGAGGGCGGCGAGTTGTGCATCTACTTGCTCCTGGCTCAGTTGGGGATTGGTTACGCCTGTCCGGGGCCCTTTAAATAGGATTTCCTGCGCCGGGTTCATTTTGTAGTAACCCAGATCGTACAACGTTGTGGTAGGCTTTGAGATATAAAAGTTCTCCCGTTGAAGCTGTACGAATTCGGCGGCCGAGATGTAATTCAGGTAGCCGAAGTCGGGTTTAGCCTGAACAGCGTAAGAGCTATTGAAATTAATGGCCGGTTTTCCGGCTTTTCCCCTCCTTGTTTCCACAATGATCACACCGTTAGAAGCCCTTACTCCATAAATAGAGGCCGCTGCGGCATCCCTTAACACCGATATGGACACAATGTCGTTCGGGTTTATGGTGCGGAGATCAATCTCTGTAGGAAATCCATCCAATACGATCAAAGGCTGCTTCACGGCATCAAAAGTAGAAACGCCACGAATGCTCAGTTCTCCGGTTTGTCCGTTGTACACCAATCCTGGCACCTTCCCCTCCAGACTTTCCAGGAAATTGCCTGTAATCGCCTCGCGCTGATGGTATTCGGCCTCACTTACGGTTGAAGCCGCCCCGGTGAGCTGATCTTTGCTGATCCGCTGATAGCCGGTAGACACGGTCACCTCTCTAAGCTCTTCGTCTTCCGGGAATATGGAAATAGTCAACTCCGCTTTTACGGGTACCTCTTTGGTTTTATAGCCGGTATAAGAGACAACCAAGACGGCATTTTCATCTACGGCCCTGAACTCAAACCCGCCTGTGGCGTTGGTAATGAATATCCGGTTCGTATTCTTTATTTTGACGGTTGCCCCCGGAAGCGGGATGCCGCGTTCGTCGCGCACAGTACCCGTCACATTAATATTGTCGAATACCTCTGTAAGCCGTTGCAGTAAGGATTTTTCCTGACGCTCTACGATGATATTCTTGTCCCGTATCGTGTATACCACAGGCTGACCGTAAAAGCTACGGTTCAGGACTTCCTCGATAGAGGCATTGTAAAAACTGACGTCCAGTTTCCTGTTCTGGTCTATTTTAGAATCTGCGTAAAAGATGTTGTATCCGGTCTGCCTGGTAATTTCCCGAAAGAGCTGCTTTATGCTTACATCCTTTTGGGAGTATGTGATCTTTTGCGCAAAACTGTGGGCGCTGACCTGCATTATGCAAACGATTAATAGAAATGTGGTGATTTTCATGATCAGCAGTAATTTGTCCAGGTGCAGGGGATGCCCGCACGAGTTCTTAGTACAAATTTTCATACATTTGAGTTGTTTGGATTTGAATGGAAATGAAATTTTAACGGATTAATTCACAGGACAATCTGAACATTTTGGCCAGGGGTGTTGGAGCGCCCCTGGCTCTTTTTCAGGCTTGTCTGCATATACAGTTTATCTCCTTTCAGGGTCCTGCTTTAGTGTAAAAGTGTTTCATAATTTAGCTTAGTTTATTCGTTGTTTAGTTAATTACAGTTACTTTTCTTCCGTCCACTTTGAAATGGATGCCTTCACTTTCTTCCAGGAGCGTCAGTACGGCCGAAATCTTCGCATATTTAGAAATCGTACCGCTGTAGGTCTTGCCGGCGGCTGGTGCTGAGGCGTAGTCTACCTGCACATCGTACCAGCGGGCAATTTTTCGCATCACCGATTGCAGGGGTTCATTTTCAAAGTTGAAGATGCCGTTCTTCCAGTCGGTATACGTTTCTGGCCTTACATAAACCACGGTAATGTCCGACTTACCGACCCTGGCCTGCTGATTAGGGCTCAGCCTGGTGCTGCCGTTGACACTTACGGAACCTTCCACCAGGGTGGTGCGGGTGAGAGGTTCATCCGCATAACTATTGATGTTAAACTGCGTACCCAGCACTTCGATCTGTTGGTTTCGGCTTTCTATTACGAAGGGGTGGTCCTTGTCTTTGGCAATATCAAAATAGCCCTCGCCTTCAAATTTTACCATCCGTTTTTCCTGCCTGCCCAGGTTGGCCGGATAAGTCAGCGTAGAGGCTGCATTCATCCAAACCATCGACCCGTCCGGTAGGCGCACCTGGTAAGTTTCACCTTTGGCGGTCGACAATACATTCGTTGCTTTCCCGTCCGAAGCCTGTCCTTTTATTTCATAAACCAGCTGGTTGTCAGCCGTCTTACTGATGACCACCCCCGCCTCCGTGGCGAGTTCGCCATTGGCTGCGTCAGAGAGTCTGATTTTTCTTCCGTTGGCAAGGGTCAGTGTAGCACCGCTGGTACCCGGGTCAATATCGTTCCTGTAAGTACTTTGTCTAAATACTGTTTGATGAAAGCCTGCATTGTAGTAAAAGAGTCCGGCCCCGAAAAGGATCAATGCTATGGCAGCGGCGATAGCCGGTCTGCTCCATATTTTCCATGTCCGTCGTGTGGGCATTACAGCGGTATGTTTGCGACCGAATATCTGCGCCAGGGTCTGCTCCTGCATCCCCGCGCTCATTTCCTGACCGCCAGTCTCCCGTTCATATTCAAAGCCAAGCCGGTCTTCGATTTCCGTCCGGTATGCCGGGTCCTCAAAATAACTGAGTAACTCGGCGCGGTCCAGTTGAGACAGGCCGCCCCGAAGGTAGCTGTCAATCAAGTGATGAAGTCTTGGATTGTTTTTCATATTCCGTAAGCGGCGTCGCCGATCCTTTACTGATATGACACCGCTCATATTTGCTTACAGGGTAGTCAGAATAAAAAAATATCATTTGCTTCCTGTCAGGAATCGAAGAGTGCCAGGATCAGTAGCGGGTAAACTGTTGCATGCTTTTTGAAATGCATCCGGATTTTTTTTAAGGCATCTTTCATGTATGCATTCACCGTCTGCGGCGATATATTCATTTTCTCGGCGGCTTCCACATATTTCAGCCCCTGCTGATGACATAACTGATAAACCTGCCGCTGCTGAGGCGATAGTCCGGCAATGGCGTCGTTCAGCAGGTTGCTTACCTCATTATACTCAAGCTGCAGGGTGGTTGAGTCGTCGCGTTCATCGAAAGACCGGCCGAACTCGCCGGTTGTGCGGGCTACCTGAAGTTCCTTTCTCACAACGTTCAGCGAATGATTGCGTACCATCCGGTTCAGGTAAGCGCCGAAACTCTGAACTTCGGCAAGTCTTTCCCGGTTAAGCCATATTTTTAAAAAGACATCCTGCACCACTTCATTTGCACTTTCTTCAGAAGAGGTGATGCGCAGGCTGAAACTGTAGAGAAACCTGTGGTAATGTTTGAAAAGTGCCGCGAACGCACGCTGGTCCCCTTGCGCGATCTGAGCAAGCAATTCGCTTTCGTTCTGAAGAGGTGTTACAGCCATATTCCCAACGGATAAAACTACAGATTTATACGTTTAGTCGATCATGTCGGTAGTCGATAAGTTGTTTTTGGCAAGGGTTGACATCAGCAGACACAAAATTGTCACGGATTATGTAACTTCATCATATGAAATCATTTTTGAAAGTTGGTGTTGCGGTGGTAGCTGCCATGACACAGGTTGCCGTGTTTTACGGATCTGTCTGCGCACAATCAGCATCCGCGATCAGGATGTCGCCGGTAAAAGTGGGCCTGCAACTGGTCACCGACCAGCTGTCTTATCCGACAGCCTTTGCAGCACCTAACGACAAATCGGGCCGCTTGTTTGTCTGCGAACAGGCCGGGCGCATCCGAATCATCAAGAAGGGGAACTTGCAAACCGAACCTTTGCTGGATTTCGCGCCTGAAGTATTCATGACAGCCAGTGCCGACGAGCGGGGCTTGCTGGGTCTGGCCCTGCATCCCGATTTCCTGAAGAACGGTAAACTGTATGTCTACTTTAGTTCGCGTATTCCCAAAACCCCTGGAGTAGATCACAAAAGTGTGATCAGGGAGTATACGGTGTCTAAGCAGAACCCCGACCTGGTCGATAAGGCTAGCGCGCGTGATGTATTAACGATCAATGAGCCCGAATCCAATCATAACGGCGGGGATTTGAAGTTCGGTCCGGACGGATACCTCTATATTGGTGTGGGCGATGGCGGCGCATATAATGACTTGCACGGTGCGTATGGAAACGGACAAAACATGAATACGCTGCTGGGTAAGATATTGCGGATCGACGTAAATGCTGTGCCTTACGCCATTCCAAAAGACAATCCCTTTGTCGGAAAAGAGAATATGAAGCCTGAGATTTACGCATATGGTCTGAGAAACCCCTGGCGGATAAGTTTTGACCGGCAGGACGGAAGGCTGTTTGCCGGTGATGTAGGTCAGAAAAACTGGGAGGAAGTAAACATCATCACCAAAGGCGGCAATTTCGGTTGGCGTGTAAGGGAGGGTACTCATGTGAAGTTTCCCAACGATCCTGATCCGAAGAACTGGATCAACCCGATTATTGATTACGGCCGGCAGGAAGGAATCAGCATTACCGGCGGTTTTCTGTACCGGGGCAAGTGCATTCCGGAGCTTAGGGGTAAATATGTGTTTGGCGACCTGATGGGGCCGGTATGGGCGCTTACCGATGTAAAAAAGGCCCTCTGGCAAATAGAGCGCTTATCCATCTCTAAAGAACCCGGTATCTGGCAGATCTATAGTTTCGGGGAAGACCAGGAGGGTGAGCTTTATATTTTGGCCAACATCCTGGAAGCCGAGAAAGGTGCGGTGTACAAGATTGTACCCGGCGAGTAGCGGATCAGGAAGCGCTTACTTCTGCTTCAGCTTTGCTTTGAAGACCTTTTCAAACTTCTGAACCTTGGGAAGGACCACAGCCTTACAGTAAGGGGCGTTGCCGTTTTTATTGAAATAGTTCTGATGGTAATTTTCAGCGACATAAAAAGGCGCCGCCTTTTCTATAGTGGTGACCACCGGGTTGGGGAAGACTTTCTGGTCATTCAGTTTCTTCTTGTACTGATCAGCCAAACGTTTCTGTTCTGCATTATGATAAAAGATTACGGAGCGGTACTGTGTGCCCACGTCGGCGCCCTGGCGGTTCAGCGTGGTGGGGTCGTGCGTTTTCCAAAATACTTCCAGCAATTCCTCATAACTTATTTTTGAGGGATCATAGGTGAGTTCAATCACCTCCGCATGGCCAGTCGTTCCTGTGCACACGTCCTCGTAGCTTGGGTTGGCCGTATAACCGCCTTCATAGCCGGAGCGGACCGAGGCCACACCGTTCAGTCGCTGAAACACCGCTTCCGAACACCAGAAACAACCGTTTCCGAATGTAGCTTTTTGCAGTTTGTTCTGCTGCGCCTTTGTTTTACTGAATGGTAGCAGCATGGTTGCCGCCAGAAGTATGATCGCAATTCTCATGTGTTATCGTTTATGTATTTACTTACGCAGTTGCCGCCCTAATAGTCTTTATGCTTTGTAATTAATTGGTAATAGTTTACTAATTTCGGTTTTATAATTATATCCAGCATCATGTCAGCATCCTATATACCCAGCCTCAATATCGAACTATATATTAACGGAAGCAAAGAACAGCGCGCTGCTTTTTCTGCGGAGCTTGGAAGGGCTTTCAACGATTCGGGCTTTGTTACCATCACCAATCACGGACTGGATCAGGAGCTTATCGACCGGCTCTATAACAATATCCAGGCGATGTTTGCCCTTCCGGTAGAGGTAAAGCGAAAGTATGAGCGCTCCGAACTGGCCGGGCAACGCGGTTATACCAGCGCTGGAAAGGAAATTGCCAAAGGGGCGAAGACTGCTGATCTTAAAGAATTCTGGCAGATCGGTCAGGACGACAACCTCTATCTCGAAGAGATCCCTGATTTTAACGAAGTCACCCGCGAAGTGTTTAAACGCCTGGAAGAAAATGGCAAACATCTGCTCCGGGCGATTGCAGACTATCTCGGACTGTCGCAGGATTATTTCGATCAGCATGTAGATCGGGGTAATTCTATCCTTCGCGGCATACATTATTTTCCGATTGAAGATCCGGATGCCCTGCCTCCCGATGCCGTTCGGGCAGGTGCGCATGAAGACATCAATCTAATTACCCTGCTGATCGGCGCAAGCGCCGACGGACTCGAGGTGCTTACACGTGACAATAAATGGCTGCCCATACAAGCAGGGCATACCGATATTGTGGTAAACGTTGGTGATATGCTTCAGCGGCTGACAAACAATAAGCTCCGCTCAACGACCCACCGGGTAGTGAACCCGCCGAGGGAGCTTATGAAGACCTCACGGTATTCGGTGCCCTTTTTTCTGCACCCGCGCGCGGGCATGGACCTTACCTGTCTCCCTTCATGCATTAACGCGGACAGGCCCAAAGCCTATTCCGATATGACAGCCGGCGACTACCTGGACGAGCGGTTACGCGAAATAGGGTTGAAGATGTAGCGCATTTCAGGACATGTAGGGGCGAACGCCGCCTTTGATCTCTTCGATATGCTGAAGACAGGCAACGTTGCCCTTAGAGAGTATTTCTTCTACGCGTCGAATAATGAGCGATAGTTCATAATCGGAAATCTGGAAGGTTTCGTCGTAACGTGCCTCGCCGATGCCTTTAAGCAGCAAGGCGGTCAGGCGCCCGTCTTCCGGTGTTTTGAGACCGCCTGCAAAAGAGGATTCGGGCAGGATGTGGTCAACCAGCCTCATTAAGCGGCGTAGCCCGTTGGTGTTGGTACGGTAGCCAGTAAGCACCCGGAGCATGCCGGAATAGCAATGCAGCAGGGCCTGGTAAAGCATGTAAACGGAAAGATTTTTCAGCTCACCTCGTTTATAAAATACTGCTCCCTTCAGAAAACCGTCAGATAATTTGTACCACTGCTGCCAGAACAGTTCCCTTTTTAAAATGCGTTTGCTGACCGCTTCGCCTGCTGCGGGAGCAACGAACAGTTCCTTGCCCTGATCGTAAAGCAGGGTCCCTTTTTTATAGATCGTTGTAAAAAATGAACTTCCATTCATCAGCGCGTTGTTGATCTCTTCCATGCGGTGCACCAGTACGGTAGCCTGCGCAATGTGCTTCAGGCTTTCTTCTGCCTGCATCTGTATAACAATATCTGCCATGATCTCCTGTGCGGAAGGTATCAGCAACAGGGAATAGCTGTTTTGCGGCCACGGGTTCCCCTCACTGCCGGTGTATTCGGTGAAACAGCTGTGGTGCTCAATGTTGTTCGTAATGCTGCCAAAACAGACGATTTTTTCCATTTTATACCTTGAAATAACAAGATCTACCATGGCCTTTAGTTCGGCCGACAAAGCTTTTTCCGGAGATGGGAGCCCGGCTCCCGGTTTTTGTTTTTTCATGTTGTTTTATAATTTAGAAGTTAGAAAGCTTTTACAAGATGTTACCTGCTTTCAAAAAGCAGATGTGCCGCTTCAATAAATTTGGCCAGGTGACTGAAAGCGCGCCCGGTCGGCGCCACATCCTTCTCTTTTATTTTAAGGGTATTGCTCAGGCTGTACGTTAGCCATTCGTTCAGCGTGCTTTTCCATTTGTGCATCTTCTTAAAATGGAAAAAGTCGTCGATGATGGTCACCAGATGCTTGTTCCGCACATGCCTGTCCACTTTGCCCTGCTCCCGCATAATCCACACAGCGTCTATGAGTTTAATGAGGCATTCGTGCATATAAATGAGGTTGGCCGGGTGATCGGCTGCTTTCCATAAATCTGTTTCACTGAGCATTTGTTCCCAGGCCGAGAGGGCTGGGTGGAGATTTTCTATATTGATGTAGTAAGTGCCGAAAGTGCTTAACAGGCTGAGCGGTTGCCTGATGCATTCGCGCGAAAGATGCGTGGGATGGTTGCGGTCGCAGGCATATTTCATTTCCTTACAAGTTAAAAGCACCGGGAACGCTGCCTGCCCTTTGCTGTAAATCTTAAACCCTTCTTCAATCAGTTCCGAGAGCTGAAAGAAATCGGAAGCTATATTGAAATCAGCGATACTGAAGTATTCGTATTTGTCGTTTGTCATATACGAAGCATCGAGGGCGATCTGCAGGTAGGTAAACAGGTCACATTTGCTGAAGCCGTCATAATGTTTGTTGTAGTGGTTGCTCAGCACAGTTACTCCGCCGCCTCCTTCAGTTGGTTCTTCCGATGCCTCCGCTTCCCCAAAACGAAAAAGCGTACTAACCTCATCGGCTAAATGATTTGCCGCATCCCGGTTGGTAGTGATCGGCATTGGACTGCTCAGCTCAGGGCAGTACTTGTTTACGAGCCAGAGTACATCGAGCAATCTGGCTGCATCCATACACAGACTGTAAAGATCAGCCGGGTCATGCAGCTTCCACTCATTCTCCTTAAACAGCATTTTCAGTAGATTCCAGAGATCCTGCTGAAAGTCAGTGGGCTTGCGTCTTCTGTACAGTTCACCTAATACGAGGTAGGGATCGCTTATCTCCTTACGTTTAAGAAAGCTAATGTGCGGCTGGTAACAACAAAATTTACTATACTTCATAATTTCCAATTTATTTAGATACATTTACGCCCTGATAAACTAAAATGCTTATCAGGAAACTTTTGGCAAGTTATATTCTTTTGACTATTATTGACAAGTCAAAAGACAACTAAATGAATTGATATTGTGAAACAACCTGATTCAGAGGATAATAATTTTGGTGCACGCTTACGTGCCGTACGCCAGGCTAAGCAAATGACGCTGGAGCAGTTTTACCGCCCGGTTACTGATCACATCAGCAATTGCTCTGCAATTGAAAACGGAAAACGGAAGATAGGGAAGCGTTTGTCAAAAGATATTATTGATTATCATCACATCAATCCCGAATGGCTTAAAACGGGGCTGGGTGATATGTTTGCAGAAAGACCCGGGAGTGAAGACACGACCGCGTCACAGGAGAATCCCGGTGTGCCTTATTTAAACGTCGACCTCTCCGAGATTTCCGTCGACGGCTTTGATCAGCTCAGGGAAAGTCCGGAGTACTACGTTAACTTCCGGCCCTTTAATGATTGTGATGCTTACCTGCCTATTTATGGCGACAGCATGTATCCCAGATATGCCAGCGGGGAAATCATTGTCATCCGGGAAGTGACCAACTACGATGTCCTGCAGTGGGGTGAGGCCTACCTAGTCGTAACCGATGAACGGGCAAACAACATGTCTACAGTGAAGTTGGTATTCGAACATCCCGATGAAGACAGGCTGGTGCTCCGGGCATCAAATCCTAACTACCGCGGAGACATGGTCATCGAGAAGAGATTCATCAGAAATATGTTCATCATCAAGGGCAAGGTCACCAGGAATCAGCTTTAAGGCGATGGTGCAGTCCGCTTGGACTTGTCGACCGCCCGGTTCAGGACATCCTGTATTCTGCCCCTTATTTTCATGGTGCTCAGTTTGTTGCTTGCTGCAGGGTGCACGCGGTTAGACAGGAAAATGTATACGAGTTGCCGCGATGGGTCTACCCAAACGCAGGTACCCGTGTAGCCGGTATGACCAAACGTCTGCGGGGAAGCCAGTTCAGACGGATAGTTTTTGGTCTTGTCCGGATCCCAGCGGTCGAAGCCCAGTCCGCGCCTGCTGACGTTCGCCTGCTGCGCAGTGAATAGTACTACGGTCTCGGGTTTAAAAATCTGCGCTCCTCCGTAGGTACCTTTGTTGAGCAGCATCTGGTAAAAAATTGCGAGGTCATTTGCACTGGCAAACAGGCCGGCGTGGCCTGAAATCCCTCCGGTAAGGGCTGCTCCCTGATCGTGTACAAAACCATGCAACAGCGTTTTCCGGAAATAGGTGTCCTGCTCAGTAGGTACAATCAAGGCCCTGTCGAACCGCTTGCGTGGGGAGAAACCGGCGGTCTGCATGCCCAGGGGCTTATAAAAGTTCTCCATGACGTATTCATCGAGACGCGATCCGCTGATCTGTTCCACGATCTCTTTCATAACGTACATGCTGATGTCGCTGTATACATATTTACCCCGGGTGCGCAGCGGTGTCGCCAGCATTTTGGGCCACATCATCTCCTCAAAGAAATTTTGCCGGATGTAGTAACCGTCGGCCACCTGCGTAGGGTAGGCTGCACTTGAATCCCGGCTGTGATCGGAAGGCTTCACATAATCATGAAAAGCGATATAAGGAATAAAGCCTGCCTGATGGAGCATGACCTCCCTTAAACGCACAGGGTTCATAGGTTGCGTTCTGGCCCTCGGAATATAGGCTCCGACATTGGTATCAAGATTTAACCTGCGCTCTTCAAATAAGCGCATCACGGCTGGTGTGGTGGCCGTAGTTTTGGTAACCGAAGCTATGTCAAAGATGTCGGAGACCCTTTCCTGGACCGTGTCGGCATAAGTATGACTCCCGTAAGCTTTATTAAAGATCACTTTCCCGTCTTTTGCCGCAAGAACTACCATGCCCGGTGTCGCACGCGCCCGGATGGCCTCCATGGCAATATCATCAATTTCCTGCAGGTCTTCTGTATTGACACCGGCGTCTTCCGGAAGCGTATACTTTAAACGTGTTGCTGTTGTACTGAACCCGGAGCCTGCCACGTATTTGGCCGACAAAGTACTGTTCAGCTTTTTATCAAGCGCAATGCCGCCAAATATCGCTTGTGGCACCAGAGTGTAAGCAATCGGCGTACTCTGATCTGTCCAGATCAGCGGGGCGTTAAGCGAGTCGAGCAAAGAGAGGCTGGATAGTCCCCCAAAAAGACATAGCACCACGTCTTTCGTTCTTGCTACGTTAAATATAAAGTTGCGGTTCCTGCTGTCGGAGATCCGTTGGGCTGGCAGGCTGATGATCACTGTATTAAAAAACTTAAGGTTCTCCTCAAGTGCATCGAGGCCGGTTGCGTTCTTATAATTACCCGTTGTAAATGAGGTCACCTGAGCGTACTTGTTCGCCAGACTGTCAAACAGGGGCTGGCCGGAAAAGTCCAGGCCTACCGACGCAATGTTTTTCTCATTTAGTGATCTGAGTGGAATGATGCCGCGCTCGTTATTCAGTAAAACTGTATTACGAATCACCGTGTTGCTTACGGCAAGAATCTGTTGGTTATGCTGATGGTTCTGGGCACATGCATTGAAGGTGATAAGGGTGTGTAAACAGATGATAACAAGGCGGACGAAATTCTTTCTTCTCATAAATAACGGCAAAAAACTCTGGTTGTAAGTACAACGTAAAATTAGGCGTTTTGATTTATGTACTGCTAAAGATATGAAAACGAGACGGTGATTGAGCCTTATTTTACCTAAATTAGCGACGTTTACAGTCCGGATAACACATGTCAGATATCATAAAGCTTTTACCCGATAGTATTGCCAATCAGATAGCAGCAGGAGAGGTGGTTCAGCGACCGGCATCGGCGGTAAAGGAACTTTTAGAGAACGCGATAGATGCGGGGGCGAGTAAGATACAGCTGATCATCAAAGACGCAGGGAAAGCCCTGATCCAGGTTATAGATAACGGCTGCGGTATGAGTGTAACCGATGCCCGCATGTGTTTCGAGCGTCATGCTACTTCCAAAGTTCGCAAGGCGGAAGATCTTTTTGCAATCCGTACCATGGGTTTTCGTGGAGAGGCGATGGCCTCTATTGCAGCAATTGCCCAGGTAGAAATGAGAACGCGAAGACATGAAGATGAGATCGGCACGCTGGTCGAGATCGAAGGCTCTTCGGTTACCCGTCAGGAGCCTGTAGCCACCCCTGCAGGCACAAGCATATGTGTAAAAAATCTCTTCTTCAATACCCCTGCGCGCCGAAACTTCCTGAAAAGCAATGCTGCTGAGATGCGCCATATTGTCGACGAGTTTCAGCGTATTGCCATGTCAAATTCGGGCATAGCTTTCAGCCTGCATCACGATGGCGCCGAGATTTACCGGCTGCCGGCATCGTCGTTGAAACAGCGCATCGTACACCTGCTGGGCAATAATTATAACGAAAGACTTATTCCGGTTGAGGAGGAAACGACGATCATCAACCTGAAGGGTTTTATCGGCAAACCGCAGTTTGCCAAAAAAACCAGGGGCGAACAGTTTTTCTTCGTGAACAACCGTTTTATTAAAGATGCTTATCTGAACCATGCCGTAAACAAGGCCTATGAAGATTTGCTTCCTGAAGAGAACTTTCCCTTATATGTGCTTTTTATTGATATAGATCCCGCCAATATAGATGTCAATGTGCATCCTACAAAAACCGAGATCAAGTATCTCGACGAAAAATCGATCTATGCTATCCTGCATTCGGCGGTAAAACGCTCACTGGGAAGGTTCAACATCAGTCCGACTATAGATTTCGATCAGGAAACCGGTTTCAGCAATATGATTACCCCGCTGCCGCCTGAAGAGATTGTGCCGCCCAGCATTAGCTTTAATCCGGATTTCAATCCCTTTGCCAATGAGCCGGGCCAGGTGAGGAATTCGAGCTATTCAAGCATGCCCAAGCCCTACTCCAATGGTCGCGGAGGCGGTTCCAGCAGTGTTGCGTCCTGGGGCGCTCTATATGAGGTTGCCACGGAGTCGCGGTATGACCAAACGGAACTAAACTTGCCGGGTTCTGGAGGTGAAGAAGAATTAGCCCCCGTACAGAAGCAATTTATGCAGCTGCACAACCGGTATATCGTCTCGCAGATTAAGTCGGGTGTTATGCTTATCGATCAGCAGGCGGCGCATGAACGGATTTTGTATGAACGTTTTCAGCGCCATCTTGAGGACCGCAAAGGCGCCTCACAGCAAAGTCTCTTTCCGCAAACGGTTACCTTAAGTGCGGGCGACTATGAGTTGGCCAGGAGTTTGCTTGATGACATCAAAAGCCTGGGTTTTGAGGTGCGCGAGTTTGGTAAGAACACCCTGGTCATAGAGGGTATACCGGTCGACCTGGGCAGCGTAAATATCAACGAAACGCAGCTTTTCGAGCAGTTGATAGAAGGATTCAAGAATTCGCAGCAGGAGCTTAAGCTCGACAGGCGGGGAGCGCTTGCAAGGAGCATGGCAAAGAACAGCGCCATAAAGAGCGGAACTGCATTAAGTCAGCCTGAAATGAATACGCTGATAGAGGAGTTGTTTGGATGTTCCGCACCCAATATTAGTTTGAGCGGGAAACCCGTGATACATACCATCAGCCTTGCTGAACTTGACAAAAGATTTGAGAAATAAACGAATGAATAACTTATATATACCTCCTGTAGTAAAAAACCTGCTGATCATCAATGTGCTGTTCTTTGCGGCTAAGTATGTATTCAGTAATATCGGTGTAGATCTTTCGGAGCACCTTGGCGCTTTTTATTTTGATTCTCCGTTTTTCAGGGTATGGCAGCTGGTTACTTACATGTTCATGCATGGCGACATGTCGCATATCTTTTTCAATATGTTTGCGCTGTTTATGTTTGGCGGTGTGCTGGAGCAGCGCTGGGGGCAGAAGCGTTTCCTGAACTTTTATCTGATTACTGGTCTGGGTGCCGTGGCCCTGCAAATGGGTGTACAGGCTGTAGAAGTTTATGAACTGACCGGATCCGTCATGGGAATTCCTATTACCGACCTCACACGTGAGGGAGGCTATCTTCAGGGCAATATCAATGTGCCCGGAATCACCCGCGACCAGGGTACCACATTGCTCGGCATTTATGGCGCGCCTATGGTAGGTGCTTCAGGCGCTATATTCGGTTTACTGGTAGCCTTTGGCATGCTTTTTCCAAACACCCGCATGTTTGTGCTGTTTATACCTGTGCCCATCAAAGCGAAATATCTGATACCCGTTTATATCCTCCTGGAAATGAGTTTGGGTGTTGCCAAGATACCGGGCGACTCGGTTGCGCACTATGCGCACCTTGGGGGCGCTTTGCTTGGATTCATCCTGGTCAAACTTTGGAAGGACAAAAACAACGACAGGTTTTATAACTACTATGAATAGTTTTTTTAGAGATATCAGCTACAAGGTTTTTAAGTCAGGAGATCCGGTATACCTATATATCGGCATCAATGCCTTTATTTTCATAGCCATGGGCCTGGTCAGCGTTATCCTGTTCTTGTCGGGGCAGCAGGCCGGCTTTCAGGATCAGGTGTTTACATATGTAGGCTTCCCTGCCGACCTGAACAAGCTGCCGTTCCGCTTCTATACTTTGCTTACCTACCAGTTTTTTCACGAAGGCCTGCTCCACATCCTGTTCAACATGCTATGGCTTTTCTGGATGGGACGCATTTTTCTCGATTTTCTTAAAGCCAGGCAATTTCATTTTGTCTACCTGGGCGGAGGTTTCGCAGGCGCGTTGGTGTACCTGCTTGCTTTTAATATTTTCCCGGTGTTTATGGGTAGCGTGTCTAACGGATTCGTTATCGGCTCTTCAGCGGCAGTGATGGCAATTATCGTTGGAACTGCGACGCTATTGCCCGATTATAGTATGCGTCTTCTGCTTTTTGGCGACGTAAAACTGAAATATCTGGCCGCAGGATATGTGGTGCTCGACATGATCAGTCTGGCTTCGGCAAATGCTGGCGGCAGCTTTGCCCACCTCGGCGGCGGCCTTTTCGGCTTTGTCTTTATACGCATGCTTAGGGCGGGTACCGACTGGAGCAGCATGTTCAAGCGCAAACCCAAACTTCGTGTAGTACATAAAGATGCCAACGTACGATCGCAAAAAAGTCAGACCCAGGAGGTGGACCAAAGACAAATAGACGCTATCTTAGATAAAATTTCTCAATCGGGATACGACAAACTGAGCAAAGAAGAAAAGGAGATCCTGTTTAAAGCAAGTAAGCATTAAGCATGAAGAGAAGAAGAACGTCTAAAACAACATTTTTCGACAGATTGATGCAGCTGCTTGCGCTTGGGCTGGCTATTGCGCTGATACTTGGCTTCACAGCAGGCAGATTTGATCCGCGTGAATATCCTTATATCGCTTTTTTTGGCCTGGCATACCCGTTTGTGCTGCTCCTGAATATATTGATGCTGGTTTGGTGGACGATACGGAGTAAGCTAATTTTAGCGGGCTCTACGCTGGTCCTGATCCTGATCGGCTGGCAGGCCTTAAACGCCAGTGTAGGTATTTTTGGCGAGGCTGGGGAAGGCGCTAAAGGCGACAGCTCGCACATCCGTATGATGACTTACAACGTGCACAGCTTCAGTCCCTACGGCGAAAAAGCGATCGAATCCGCAAAAGAACAGATGCTTGATGTCATAGAGCAGGAGAACCCGGATATCATCTGTTTCCAGGAATACTTCACACGAAGGAAGGGGCCGTTCGACATTACCGACAGTTTGAAAAGGTTGCTGCAAACCTCACATTACTATTTCGTGCCTACATCGGAAAACAGCTATGAGGGCACCGGTCTGGCTATTTTCTCCAAGTATCCTATCAAAGACAAGGGCCATATCGTTTTTGGGGAGAACCATAGTGGCAACACAAGCATTTATGCGGATCTGGATATCGGGAGCCAGGTTGTACGCGTGTACAACGTACACCTGCAGTCTATCTCTTTCCGCGAGCAGGATTATGCTTATATAGACGAAGTCAAAAAAAAGATGAACGCCAACCTGACACCGTCCAGGCGGATACTAGGCTTGCTTAAACGCGCCTTTATTAAACGCAGTCATCAGGTCGACGTCATGAAAGCCCATATGGAAACCTGCCAGACTCCTTTAATTATTGCAGGTGATTTTAATGATACCCCTGCCTCCTATGCAGTTACACAGCTTACCAGGTCGCTCAACAATACATTCATGGAAAAGGGTACCGGTCTGGGCCGCACCTACAACGGCAAATTCCCGAACTTTCAGATCGACTATATCGCTGCCAGCAAAGCGTTGGAAGTTGTCAACTACCGTATCATACCAGCTAAATTATCAGATCACTTCCCCGTTCGGAGCGACCTGAAGTTAAACCCCTAAAATTTTTACCTTTGCACGATGAACACAGGCTTGCATCTATATAATACGCTTACCCGTCAGAAAGAACCTTTCCAGCCGCTGAATCCGCCCAATGTGGGCATGTATGTTTGCGGTCCGACTGTTTACAGCGATGTGCATCTCGGCAATTGCCGCACCTTTATCTCCTTCGACCTGATTTACAGGTACCTGAAATACAGCGGATATAAGGTCAGGTACGTCCGCAACATCACCGATGCAGGTCACCTGGAAGGCGACCGCGACGAGGGGGATGACAAGTTTGCAAAAAGGGCCAAACTCGAACAGCTTGAGCCCATGGAGATCGTTCAGAAGTACACCATAGGATTTCACGATGTAATGCGGATGTTCAATACACTGCCGCCAAGCATAGAGCCTACGGCCACCGGGCATATCCTCGAGCAGATTGAAATGATCAAGGAGATCATGGGCAACGGCTACGCCTATGAGGTGAACGGAACGGTGTACTTTGATGTTGAGAAATACAGCAGGGAGTATAACTACACCATCCTGACCAACAGGAACCTGGAAGACATGCTTGCCAATACACGTGAGCTTGGCGGACAGGACGAGAAACGCGGGCGACTTGATTTCGCACTATGGATCAAGGCTAAGCCGGAAACCATCATGCGCTGGCCTTCGCCATGGGGTGTAGGTTTCCCGGGATGGCATATTGAGTGCTCGGCCATGAGTGCCAAATATCTGGGTGAGGAGTTTGATATCCACGGCGGCGGTATGGACCTGGCTGCTACACATCATACCAACGAGATCGCACAGAGCGAAGCCTGCAGTCATAAACAGCCGGCGAGATATTGGATGCATACCAATATGCTCACTGTAAACGGGACACGCATGTCCAAATCTGCCGGCAACGGTTTCTTACCGCTGGAGCTTTTTACAGGCAGTCACCCTTTGCTAAAAAAAGGTTTCAGTCCGATGACGGTGAAGTTCTTTATGCTTCAGGCGCACTATCGGAGCACGCTTGATTTTTCTAACGAAGCCCTGGAAGCTTCGGAAAAAGGATTCCGCAGGTTAATGAACGCTGTAGGTCTGCTGCCTAAGCTTAAGGCCTCGGAACATAGTGATTTTGAGATCGGTCCTATTGCGGAGAACTGCGTGAAGGCGATGGACGACGATATCAACAGTCCGGTGGTGATAGCTGAGTTATTTGAAGCTGTGCGTATCATTAATGTTATCCACGATGGTAAGGGCACGATAAATGCAGAAGAGCTGGGTAAACTGAAAAAGCTGATGCATGACTTTGTGTTTGAGGTATTTGGCCTTAAGGATGAGGACGCATCTAACGTTGAACTGAATGCTGTACTGGATCTGGTTATTGATATACGCAGAAGTGCCAAGGAGAATAAGGACTACGCCACATCCGATAAAATACGTGTTGGGTTGCAGGAAATGGGCATACAGCTAAAAGACAGTAAAGAAGGGACAACCTGGAGTAAAGCATAAGATCCGCAAGGATAATGAATATAAATTTGAACAAAGCAAGACTTAAACATAACATAATGAACAAACTATTTTGTACTGTAATTGCAGCATCTGTAACACTTGGCGCTTTTGCGCAGAAATCTGATGGTACAACCAAGTCGTTGGTGAAAGCCGAAACGGACTTTGCAGAGAAACTCGCCAAGACCGGCGCCAGGACTGCTTACAATACTTATGCAAATAGCAAGACGCTGGTTTTTCGTCCCAACCCGGTGAGCGCTTCCACGTACTATGCAACCCAGGACAACAGCAAAGACATCAGCTGGAACCCTGTTTATGCGCGTGTGTCGCGGAGCGGCGACTGGGGCTTCACTACCGGACCATATGTGGATCAGGGTCAGGAGACAAGCTATGGCCAATATCTTTCGGTCTGGAAAGCCTCAGATAATAAATGGCAGCTTTTTCTGGATGCAGGGGTTCCGCACAACAAGCCGCTGAACAAAGTGAACACGTCATTCCCTGAGCCAAAGGATCACTATAAGCCCCAGTTCCTGAACGATAAACAACGGGAAGCTGGTTTAAATATCATTACCACAACCGAAACAACGTTAAACGCGACGCTCAAATCTTACGGCGTAGCAGCATTTTCAGGTTTTATTAACCCTGATGTAAGGATTCTGTTCCCAGGTTATGAGCCGATCATCGGGAAAGACAAGGCGCTGGCTTTCTTTAACAGCATGTTTTCTAAAGTTACGCTGAAAACTACCGGCGCCGATAAAGCCGACGGGGGCGACCTGGCCTGTACGTACGGACTGGTGGCGGTCGACTATAAGGCTGATCTCCGTGAGAGTTTCAATTACATTTTTGTATACGAACGTCAGGCCGATCATAACTGGAACCTGATTGCTATGGTGTTCGCTCCGGCAGAACGCTAGCACAGCAACCAACAAAAACATCATCCCTATGAAAACAAATTCCCTGATCATTCTCCTGGCATTTCTGTTGAATGTCCATGCGTCGGGCCAGAAGGTCGACCTGCAGGGCAACCGTGGTGCCAGGGGAATTATGCCCGAAAATACCATTGAAGGTATGCTGCGGGCGCTCGACCTTGGCGTCACGACCCTGGTGATGAGTGTGGTGATCACCAGGGACAAGCAGGTGGTCCTTTCGCAGGAGCCCTACTTTAATCACGAGTTTTCACTCAGGCCCGACGGTAAACCGATCAGCCTGAAAGAGCAGAAGGACTTGAACATCTATAAGATGGATTACGCTGAGGTCAGCAAGTTTGACATCGGAAGTAAGATCCACCCACGCTTTCCGGCGCAGCAGAAATACCGGGCCCATAAGCCGCTTCTCAGCGAAACTGTTGATGCTGTAGAGGCTTATGCAAAGAAAAGGAAACTCAAAAAGCCTGCTTACAGTATAGAGATCAAAACGATCCCTAAGGGCGATAAGGAGTTTCATCCCGAGCCGGATGAGTTTGCTGATCTGGTGATGAATGTCGTGAACGAACAGAAGATCGCTAAGCGTGCTACCCTGCAGTCGTTTGATACCCGTGTGCTGCAGTACCTGCACAGCGCCTATCCAAAGATCCGTACGGGGCTGTTGGTCGACGAAAAAGTTGATTTTGAAGCGAGCCTTGCAGAGCTGGGTTTTACTCCCGCGGTATATAGTCCATACCATGTGCTGGTGGGTAAAGGACTCATAGATCGCTGCCACAAAGCCGGCGTAAAGGTTATTCCGTGGACAGTTAATTCCGCTAAGGACATGGCTTACCTGCTTGGTCTGGGTGTAGACGGGCTGGTTACCGACTATCCAAACCTGTACGCAACGCTGGACGGCCGCTAAGAAACATAAGACTAGTAAAGATTTCTGATAAGTTGTTCTACCGAGAGGCCTTCAGCTTCTGCGCGGTAGTTCCTTACAATACGATGTCTGAGGATAGGCTCGGCCACAGCCTGTACATCTTCAATATCGGGCGAATATTTTCCAGATACCGCAGCATGACATTTAGCTCCGATCACCAAAAACTGCGATGCACGTGGTCCGGCGCCCCAGCCTACATACTGGTTTACTTCTGCGGTGGCCATGGCCGTGTTGGGCCGGGTTTTGCTTACCAGCTTTACCGCATATTCAACTACATTGTCGGTCACCGGAATATTCCTGACCAGCTTTTGAAAATACTGGATCTGTGCTGCCGTAATGACCTTTTTCAGTGCTGTCTCCCGGTTTACCGTCGTGTTCTTCACGATCTGGAGTTCATCGGCATATTCGGGATAAGTCAGATGAACATTGAACATAAAGCGATCCAGCTGAGCCTCAGGCAGGGGATAGGTCCCTTCCTGTTCTATAGGATTCTGCGTAGCGAGAACAAAAAAAGGATTCGGAAGCGGATGGCGAATGCCTGCGGCGGTAACTGCTTTCTCCTGCATGGCTTCCAGCAGGGCGGCCTGGGTTTTAGGAGGTGTACGGTTAACCTCGTCGGCCAGTATGATGTTTGAAAATACAGGTCCTGGCATAAACTTAAACGTGCGGTCTTCGCCGAGAATCTCTGCACCAATAATATCACTGGGCATCAGGTCAGGCGTAAACTGAATACGGTTGAACGCCAGGTCCATCACATTTGCGACCGTCTGCACAAGTAAGGTTTTGGCAAGTCCCGGGACGCCAACCAGCAGGCAGTGCCCGTTGCTGAATATGGAGATAATCACCGACTTGATCACCTCGTCCTGGCCTATAACGACCTTTCCGATCTCACTTTTGATGTCCCGGTAAGCCTGGTGCAGCGCGTCTACCGCCTTTATGTCGTTTTCAAACTGCATGCAGGCTATTTCGTCGCTGTCACACCCCTTGTCCAGATCTTCAGTTCGTCGCAACCGGCATATTCCTCATCGATCTTGATGAACATGCTTTCCCTTCTTTTTTCAAACCATTCGCTCAGCGTACGGTTGATCTTGTCTTGTTGTGCACGCTCCTTAAACTTGGTGTAGTCCTGTTCAAGGTTGCCTTTGTGCGGCGGGATTTTTGACTTCAAATACAGGATTTTGTAGCTCTCCGTTCCGTCAGGTTCCGTAAAACGGACCGGGGCAGAATAAGATCCCACCTTCATGGTGTCTACAACCAGGAATACTTTTGGATCCAGCTTGTCAGCAGGAATAAACGTGGTGCGCGCAGTCACATCATCTGCATAAAGCAGCATACCGCCATTGTATTGAGATTCTTTATTGTCTGAATAGCGTGAAGCAGCTGCAGAGAACGGGATTACTTTGTTGACGATATTCTTGAAAATCGTATCGGCGTGAAGCCTGGTACGCTCCATGCTCTCGGGCGTAATCTGTGGTCTTACCAGGATATGTCTCGCACGCACCTGTTCACCACGACGTTCAATAACCTGCAGGATATGGTAACCGTGCTCTGATTCAAAAACGGGCGACATCTCACCGGCTTTCAGTTTAAAAGCCCATGCCGTAAACTCTTTTACCATCCTTTTCCGGTCGAAGAAGCCAAGGTCACCGCCGTCAGACGCTGATCCGGTATCTTCCGAATAGGTTCTTGCAAGAAAGCCGAAGTCCTCTCCGCTTTTAACCCTAAGACGAAGGGCATCGATTTTGTCATAGAAGCGCTGCTTTTCCTCCCGGGTCAGCTTTGGTTTCAGCACAATTTCCCCAACTTCAAACTCTGTAGGAATATCAGGTAAGCTGTCCTTCGGATAGCTGTCAAAGTATTTTTTAACCTCAAGCGGGGTGACGTTCACATTCTCCGTGATCTTCTGCTGCATCTTCATCGAGATAAGCTGCTCCCTGATCTCCGGTCTGATCTCGTCCTTATACTGAAGTACCGAGCGGTTCAGGAACTGTTCCAGTCTTTCTTCACCCCCGGCCCTGTTGATCATGGCACGCATACGTTTGTCAACCTCTTCGTCAACCATACCTTCCTCAACGTATACCGAGTCGATCTCCGCCTGTTGTTTCAGTAATTTCTGCGTAAGCATCTGTTGCAGAAACATGCATTTGACCCGTGGATCGTCCGGATTCCCGGAATGTAAATACTGGGCATATTGCTGATTGAGGTCGGATAAAAGAATGATGTTACTGCCAAGTACCGCCACAACCTTATCTACGCTTTTGTCCTGCGCAAAGCCCTGAAAAAACAGGCCGACCAGCGTACTCATTATAAAAAAAGATCTCTTCATTTAGACTTGTTCAAATAAACTGCGCTGCAAATTTACGATATCCCCGCTACTTTCCACAGGCAGAATACTAAGGTGTAATTTTTAAGCCATAAAAATAGCAAATAAAGGTGCCATTGAGAGATATTTAACTAATTTTAACAGAAAACTTATATTCCGTATCTACACCATGTCAAACCCGCTTGCAGTCAATCCAGATGCACTTCATTTATTCTTTACGGACGACATCTACATGGTCAGCGAGCCCTCCGCGCCGATCGCGCCGGACGACAAACCGGAGCCGCCTCCTATATCTAATTTTGAATACCTTGGGGGCAATAAGCGAAATATCCTGATCCTCGTGTACGACGAGGAGTATGACGTAAGCAGTGAGGCCGGCCGTGAACTGCTTCGCAAGATCGTGAAGTCGGTAAACCTGGCCACACCCGATTTTGCCCTGCTGAACTACGCCCGGTATAAAGACGCAGATTATGAAGCGCTTGGCGCGTTCTTCAATCCTAAATTTATCTTCGCGTTTGGGGTAACGCCGGCAATGCTTGGTCTGCCGACCGCTCCTGCCAGCTATCAGCTGACTTCGGAAGGGAATGTCCGCCTGATCTTTTCGGCTGGCCTTAAGGAGCTCGACCGGGATCCTGCCTCCAAGAAGCTGTTGTGGAACACCCTCAAAACTTTAGAATTTTAACATGACCATACCAAAACTGGTTTTTGCAACCAACAATCAATACAAAGTGCAGGAAGTACAGCACCTGCTTCAAGGGCTATATACCGTGCTAAGTTTAAGCGATATCGGCTGTAACGAAGATATTCCCGAAACGGGCAGCACTTTTGCGGAAAACGCAGCACTCAAAACTGCCTATGTTTCCGGTAAGCTGGGGCTCGACTGCTTTGCGGATGACAGCGGACTGGAAATAGCCGCGCTGAATGACGAACCGGGCATTTATTCGGCAAGGTATTCCGGCACGCGTGACGACCAGACGAACATTGAACTTGTGCTCGAAAAGATGAAGGGGATGGTCGACCGCCGCGCACGGTTTAAAACGGTGATTTCCTTAAAGCTGGGTGCCCACGATTACCTGTTTGAAGGCGTCATCAACGGACGGATCAGAGAGGTTGCGGCAGGTTCACAGGGTTTTGGTTACGATCCCATCTTTGAACCGGAAGGATATAGTCACACCTTCGCTGAAATGTCCGTGTCGGAGAAGAACTCGATCAGTCACCGTGCACAGGCCATGCAAAAACTTATTGCTTTTTTAAAGGGGGCTTAGCCGGAGCAGCTTTTTCCGATGGAGCATTTTCTCCGCCCGGTTTAGGTTTGGGAGGCGCTGCTTTCTTTGCGGCCGGTTTTGCAGCAGTTTTCGATTTGCCCCTTATGACCTCCTGTTTGGATAGCGGCCTGAGTTCAGGCTTCCATATAAATCCCGTGAGAAAAATGTCCTCCTTCATCTCCTTAACCGGCATACTCAGGCCTTCGGCGTCCTTGATGGTGAGCAGATCCTGGATTTCCTTGTTCTTGAACAATATCTTGATGCGGGCACTCACGGTCTGACTCATGTCGGTATACACACTGTCCTTATTCCGGCTGTAATACACGCTTTCGGCATTACCGTCCACAAACATATTGCGCAGCTCCCCGTCGTTGAAGAATGCGGTGATCAGTTTGCCCTTGATCTGATTGTGTTTGGCCGAATCGGCGTTGACATTTACCAGGAAAGCGTTTTCCAAGACCTGCAGGGTATTCAGCTTGTTGTTCTTCAGCCGCAGATACAGCGTGTCGCCCGCCTGCTGAGAGCCTTGCGACCATAGTATGGGCTTTCCGAACCAGCGCAGGGTAGAGTCGGCGCTTGCGTAGAACAAGGAGTCGGCCACGGCCTGCATGTTCGATTTATATACCCTCACATTGCTGTAGGCTTTAATAGTTCGCGTCAGAATGGTATCTGCCGGGTTCACCACCGAATCTTTAGGAAGCTTCAGGGCACCCACCTTTAAAGCACCACCTTTGGCCGTCACGCTGTCTTTCGTAAGGCTATCCTTTTTCAGACTGTCCGGACCTCTTAACTTCAGCAGGCTATCGGCTGCAACACTGTCCCTCAGCTTCGTGACTTTCAGCACGCTGTCTTTGGCTAAACTATCCCTCGTCACACTGTCGGGCACCGCCAGTGGCACCTTTTCTTTATTCTTTGCGGCCTGCCTGCGTGCGGCGCGACTATTGGGCTTGGGCAGGGCCTTAGGTTTTTGTGCCTGGGGGAGTGGTTTGCTCTTAGGACTGGCCGGTGCTTTGCGTTTAGGCGGGGTCTCGCGTTCCTCATCGCTGCCCGCCTCGCCCAGTTCATTGTCTTTTTTCAGCACAGGAAAAGACAATAACTTCAGCGTTCCCTGTCTCACTTTTTGAGTCTCCAGCGTATCCGCACCCAGCCAGATGGTATCCGGCACCATCTTTTTATTAAGCGCTATAGAATCCTTGGTGCCCATGCCTACATAGGCGTTACGTGTCACCACCGCGCGTTCATCGGCCTTATAGTAATAGCCCAGCTGACCATACAATACGGTCTTGTCGCTCGTATCCTGAAACACGATATTCCTCACCGCCTTGCCATAGCCCTTAATGCCGTCGTAGTACAAACTATCACCTTTCAGTGACTTTGCCGCATTGGTGTACAAGTTTCGTTTGCCAAAGTAGGCATACTCTGTCTTCGTGTTGTAAGCGCCGTTTTCGGTATATAGATTATCGTCTTTGCCTTTGATGTTTGTAGGGCCGTAAAAATAAGTCCAGTTGGTCGCTGTATTGTACCGCAGGGTATCCGAGGTGATGCGGGCCTTGGGCGTCACAACCACCACATTATACCGGAAATAAGCATCCCTGCTGTTTGAAAAATAGTAGCCGTTGGTACTGGTTAGCGTTACGTCTTTATTGACGATTTTGCCGCCATTAACGTACGTGCCGATTTTGGTGCCGAGGTTATAATCCAGAATGTTTGTTGTAAGCACCGACTCCTTGTCTACCATCCGCACATTATCGGTCAGGTGGGCATTTTTCGTATTGCCGTCATAGGTCAGGTAATCCGAATAGATGTTGATCGTGTCGCCCTGTACAATGTGCACGTTGCGGTAGGCCTCAAACACGTTGCGCTCAGGGTAAAATACTGCGCTGTCGCAGCTTAGGGTAGCGTTTACATGGCGGAAAACCGGCTTGCGCAAATATGTGATGTCATTATCGGTGGTGCCACGCTCAGAAAACTGTAAGATGATCTTTGTTTTCTGCTGCGCAAGCATGCAAAACGGTAGGAACAATAAGATAAAGAAAAAGCGTATTTTCTGCACTTTACAAAGTTAACTGTTATTTTTGAAAGATGTTACCCCACCAGGATTTTAAACAATACATCAGTTCTGAAGCACTTTTTTCGCCCCGGGAGCGCATACTGCTCGCCGTAAGCGGAGGCAAGGATTCCGTACTGATGACCCATCTGTTTAAACATGCTGGTTTCAACTTCGGTATAGCGCATTGCAACTTTAACCTGCGGTCCGACGAGTCGCAGCGCGACGAGCATTTCGTCAGGATGCTTGCCGCTACCCTGGAAGTTCCGTTCTTTGTAACGCAGTTCTCTACGAAAGCGTATGCAGCCGACCATAAAATATCTACCCAGATGGCCGCGCGATCGCTTCGCTATCAATGGTTTGAAGAACTCAGGCAGGCGGAAGGGTACGACTATGTAGCACTTGCGCATCATCAGGACGATGCCATGGAAACCGTTTTGCTTAACCTGACGCGAGGCACCGGCATTGCCGGTCTGCACGGGATCCAGGCAAAGCGGGACCGGCTGATCCGGCCCATGCTGTTCTTAAGCCGGGCGGAGATCGACAATATTATAGAGGACGAGGACATTGCCTATGTGGAGGATAGCTCAAATCAGGCCGACAACTACGCAAGGAACCGCATCAGGCATCAGGTTATTCCGGTATTAAAATCCATCAATCCCAAGCTGGAGCATACCTTCCAGCAAAACATGAGGCGTTTTGCAGAAACAGAGGAGGTTTTGCAACGGGTGCTAGAGGTCTTTAAAAAAGAGATCTTTGTATACTCCGGTGCGCAGGTGAGTATGTCGCTCGATAAGATCGCCGATTTGAAGCCCAAGCAGCTGCTGTTGTTTGAGCTACTCCGGCCCTATGGCTTCACGGAAAGTGTAGTGGCCGACCTGATCAATTCCCTAAATCATCCGCATACCGGCGCGTCTTTTTATGGGGCAGGTTATGTGCTGGTGGTCGACCGCAACCGCCTGATCCTGGAGCCGATGCCTTCTGCAAAACCAACGGTTACCTTTATTCACGCGCATGACACGGAGGTGAGTTATCTCGAGCGGGTGATCAGCATGCAGACCTATCCATATGGATGCATTGAGCGTGATGAAAACGCTGCTTCGGTTGACGCGGGAAAGCTGATCTATCCATTGGTGCTGCGCAGCTGGCAGCAGGGCGATCGGTTCAAACCACTTGGCTTAACGGGTTTTAAAAAGCTGAGTGACTTTTTTATTTCCCAAAAAATTCCACTCACGCAAAAGGCGAGCGTGCCGCTGCTTGTAAATGGCAATGGAGAGATCATCTGGGTGGCGGGCTACAGGCAGGACGACCGTTTTAAGGTGGTGGCCCATACGCGTCAGACCATCGTATTCAGGCTTAATGATTAGGAAGCCGATAAAAAAAGCTAACTTTATGCAAAATTAAATTAAATGGCACACCGTTACGCTTTCTTCGAGAAACAGTACGTGGGGCGCGACTATATCCGTACTTGCATCCGGCTTATTATGGCCGCCTTCTGTTTCGCTGCCTATGTTTATGAGCGCGATAGGGACCGCACGCAGGATCTTTTCCTGGTTGTTGGGTTCGGCATCATCGGAGTATCTATTGCGCTGATGTTCGTGATACACTATAAAACCACGATAGGCGACAATCAGCTCACGATTTCCGGCTTATGGCCTACCAAGAAGGTGGTGATAGATCTGGATACCATCGTTAACGTACGTAAAGACACCTACAGCCGATATTTTTTCAATAATCCAGTTTACAACCTGCACCGTAAAGGCAGCCTGCGTTTTTATTCTTCCGGCAAGGACGCGGTGGTACTTACGGATGCCACCGGGTTTGAATATTATATCGGTACCCAGCGGCCCAATGAGATGTTTCTCGTGATTCAGGCGGAGATTGAAAAGCACGCCAAAAGCTGAGGTAAATAATTGCATTAGTTTAACACAAAGCTCGTTTTAAGTGCAGTACTTTGCGTCGTAAAATCACGTGAATGAAAATAGGGATTGTATGTTACCCCACCTTTGGCGGTAGCGGCGTTGTCGCAACGGAACTGGGTAAGGCTCTTGCTGGTGAAGGACATCAGGTACATTTTATTACATACAGTCAGCCAGCGCGGCTAGACTTTTTTTCAGCAAATCTTTTTTACCACGAAGTTTCGGTCCGCGATTATCCGCTGTTCGATTACGCACCCTATGAGTCGGCCCTGGCTAGTAAGCTGGTCGACGTGGTCCGCTTCGAGAACCTGGACATTTTGCACGTGCATTACGCCATCCCTCATGCTTCGGCGGCTTTTATGGCCAAGCAGATCCTGGAAACGTATGGCATCAACATCCCGATCGTGACCACCCTGCATGGTACCGACATTACCCTTGTGGGCAAAGATCCTACCTATAAGCCGGTGGTGACCTTCTCGATCAACAAATCGGACGGTGTAACCGCCGTCTCGCAAAGTCTGAAAGACGATACGCACCAGCATTTCGAAATCAATACCGAAATCCGCGTCATCCACAACTTCATCGATTTTTCCAGGTTCAGCTTAAAGCCAAAGGACCATTTCAAAAAGGCTATCGCGCCAAATAATGAACGCATACTCATCCATACCTCCAATTTCAGGAAGGTAAAGCGTACGGCGGATGTGATACGTATGTTTGAGAAGATACTGGCTAAAGTTCCCTCTAAATTGCTTATGGTGGGCGACGGACCGGAACGCGCATATGATGAACAGCTTTGCCGCAGCCTGAACATTGGCGAACACGTGCGTTTTCTGGGTAAACAGGATGCTATAGAAGAGATTTTATCCGTGTCGGATCTTTTCCTGATGCCTTCTGAATCTGAGAGCTTTGGTTTGGCAGCACTCGAAGCACTGGCCTGTAAGGTTCCAGCCATTACCTCGAATGCAGGTGGTTTACCCGAACTCAATATTGACGGTTACTGCGGCTATATGAGCAGCGTGGGCGATGTAGATGATATGGCCGCGAAAGCCATTAGTATACTTGAAAACGACGATGTGCTAAAACAGTTTAAAGAAAATGCTTTTGCCAGGGCCAAGGAGTTTGACCTGAAAAAGATACTTCCGAAATACGTAGAATATTACGAGCAGGTGATTGCCGAATCACATCAGTTGAAAAACGCTTAGGCTTAATCGCCTGTAAACAGCACGCATGAAGGTGCGCCCACAGCGATACGCTTGCCCGTGTCCTTAAGGTCGCCGCTCTTTGCATCTCTTTCGAACACGACAACCATATCGCTCTGCTGGTTGGCCACGAGCAGGTATTTGCCGGTAGGGTCAAGCGTAAAATTCCTGGGCTCTTTACCCATAGTGCTTACCAGTTTCCTTTTGGTCAGCCGGCCGCCTTCGCCTACTGCAAAGATGGCAATTTTATTTTCAGAACCCCGGTTACTCGCGTACAGAAAGCGCCCGTCGGGAGAAAGGTGAATATCCGCACCGCCGTTCTCACCCAGGAAGTTGTCGCCGTTCATGTTTACTTCCTGCAGAGGCTTCAAAATTCCATTTGCGTAAGACAGTACCGTAATGCCGCCGTCAAGTTCATGTATGAGGTAGGCATAATCGCCTCCGGCATTAAATACAAGGTGGCGCGGGCCTGCGCCCGGCGTAATAGAAAGGCTTTGGTGAGCGGTAAGCACCAGACCTGTATCTACCGGGTTATACTGATAAAGGTATACTTTGTCGGTACCCAGATCATTCACCACCACATATTTACCATCGGGCGTAAACTGCACCATGTGTACGTGGCTGCTTTCCTGCCGTTCCTGGTTAACGCTGCTGCCTTCATGCTGTATCCGCTGCTTGAGCTTGCCCAGGCTGCCATCGGCCGCAATTTCAAATACAGACATACTGCCGCCGGTATAATTTGCAGTAATCACATGCCTGCCGTCCGAAATCACATAACAAGGGTCGGCCCCTTCCGTAGGCAGCTTGTTCAGAAAGTTAAGCTGCTGCAGGCTCCGGTTATAGGAAAAAGCACTCGCGGCGCTGGTTTCCCCGGTTTCATTTACGGCATACACAAACCTGTTATCCCGGCTCAAAGTAAGGTAGCTCGGGTTATCAACACCTTTAGCTACGCCCTTTTGCACAGCTTCACCGGTCTCAGGATCGAATTCAAAAATATAGATCCCTTCACTCTTACCTGTATTGGTATAGGTACCCGTCAACAGGGTAAAACCTTTCTTCTGACTGTAACCTTGCATACTCGTGATGATTATCGCAATAAGAACAAGGCCGGTTTTCATTTGGTTTTTATTTTATCAGGTGTTTAATCTGGATCAGTTCATGCTCTTCCAGGAAGCGCCATTTGCCCCTCGGCAGATCTTTCTTCGTCAGGTTACCGTAAACCACACGGTCGAGTTTTACCACATCGTAACCAAGATGCTCAAAAATCCGGCGTACAATGCGGTTTTTGCCACTATGTATCTGTATGCCGATTTCCTTTTTCGATGCACCGGTTACATATGATACCGAGTCAGGTTTAATGAAGCCGTCCTCCAGCTCCAGTCCGAACTGAATCTTATTCATATCGCCCTGCGAAAGGTTACGGTTTAGTTCTACATGATAGATTTTCGTAATGCCGTTTTTAGGATGCGAAAGCTTGTCTGCCAGTTCACCATCGTTCGTCATCAGCAAAAGCCCTGTGGTATTGCGGTCGAGGCGCCCAACCGGGTAAATCCGCTCCCGGCTTGCCTTTTCCACGAGGTGCATCACGGTACGGCGCTCCTGCGGATCGTCGGTAGTGGTAATATAATCTTTAGGTTTGTTGAGCAATACATAAACCTTTTTTTCGCGTTTCAGCAATTCGCCGTTGTACTTTACAACGTCTTTTCTCGGGTCTACCTTAAAGCCAAGCTCTGATACTACGTCGCCATTTACCGAAATGACTCCCGCGGTAATCAGTTCATCGGCCTTACGGCGCGAGCAAATACCGGAATTGGCGATGTACCTGTTCAGGCGGATCAACCCATCGTCTTTCGCGGCAACATTCTTCCGGCCCCGCAGGTTAGGTCCGTTGTCTATGCGCTCACCTTTATCATGGCCGCCGTAAGGTTTTCTGAAATCACGGCGTTCTGAGCGCTCAGGGCGGTTCTCACGCGGACCTCTTTCCTGCTGGTCTCTCGAAAATGATCTTGGATTTCCTGATGCCGTTTCCCTTTTCCTGAACGGACGGCTGTCTGCAAACTTAGGGCCTTCTGTTTTCCTGTCTCCGAATTTTCCGGCGGGTTTATCTTCAAACTTTCTGCCTGGCTTATCTTCAAACTTCCTGGCCGGTTTATCTTCGAATTTCCGGCCTGGTTTATCTTCAAATTTTCTTGAAGGCGCTCTGCCTTCTGTACGTTTTCCCTCTGCTCTTCTTCCTTCAGCACTGCGGCTTCCCGCTTTGGACTTGTCATCCCGACTGTTCCTTTTGTTGTTATTTACCATGGTACGCTTTTATCCGCAAAAACATGCGGCCACAAAGTTACCAAAAAAGCAGCATAACCGGGTATTGTTTTTGGATTAGTTCGCAGTAAGCATGCACAGCGGGTTTACATAACCCGGAGAAAGTGTCTCACTAGCTTAGGTTACTCAGGCCATTGGGAGGGGTTTGGTATACCCTAAGGGGTCATGCAAAGGTATAGCAAACCTAACTCAAACCCTGCGCAAACACGTTTTGAAGCGGGCCTTTTTGCGGCGTTTTTGTTGCCGAAACAGGTCGTTTTCCCGAACCATGCGAGAGCAAAATAAAATCGGCCTTTATGGCGGTTTAAACTGCGTTTTTGGCAGTTAATTTCGTAATTGCTTGGTAATAAGGTTTGTATGCCGTATATTTGCAGGCGTTTTATATTGTTAAACCCTAAAGAAGGAGGAAGATGATAAAGAAACACATCCTAACATGCGCAGTAATTTTAACATTGCTGATCATGGCCCGAGTGTTTGCTTATAACATGCCCCAAGTAGAAGATGGCCTCAAAAAACAAGAAGAAACAACGAGTTCAGATACCATAGGAATAAGTGATTTTTTAGATCCTTCCTATGCCGGCATCACCGGTTTTCCGGTAATGATT
Organism: Pedobacter faecalis; assembly: GCF_030182585.1. Classification (NCBI taxonomy): domain Bacteria; kingdom Pseudomonadati; phylum Bacteroidota; class Sphingobacteriia; order Sphingobacteriales; family Sphingobacteriaceae; genus Pedobacter; species Pedobacter faecalis. Next base: position 2,895,481 of record NZ_JARXOW010000001.1, read on the forward strand.
GCAAAAACAGCAGCCAAGGCGCGCAAAGCACCTTTGTCGACCATGGCCACACTAAGTTTTGCTGATGAAACACTTCCGCTCGGCGACGCAAAAGTTGAGCGTAAAATGAGAAAGATCTTATCAAGTTTCAGCTATAGCAGATTGCAGACCAATAAACTTCACCGCAAAGCGGCGGAGTGGTTCCCTGTAATAGAGCCAATTCTGGCCAGCTATGGCATTCCCGAAGACTTTAAGTATGTACCTTTGGTAGAGTCGGGATTGCGTGGCGGTGTGTCGCCAAAAGGAGCGGCAGGTTTCTGGCAGTTTATGCCCGCAACAGCACGCAGCTATGGCCTCACTGTAAACTCCAAAGTCGATGAACGGAAAAATCTTCGAAAGTCGACCATCGCAGCTGCGAAGTATCTGAGAGAGCTTTATGATATTTTTGAAAGCTGGACGCTTGTGGCTGCCGCCTACAATGTAGGTGACGGACATATGCGGGCACAGATTGACCGTCAGAATCAGGACAATTACTTCAAAATGAAGCTTAACAGGGAGACTGGTGGTTATGTGTACAAACTCATTTCCATGAAAGAAATTATGGAGGATCCGGTGCGTTACGGATACAAGGCACCGCGTGAACTCCTGGCATACAATGCCGCAAACGAAACAAAAGCTTACAACTAAAGCTTGCCAATACTTCTACAAATGGGCGCCGCGCTGATATACGTATCAGCGCGGCTTTTTATTTATAGCCAGAATGGTTATTTTAAGCCCCATACTTATACTCCCCTATGGATTTATTGAAACTGCAGATTAAGGAAATGATTTTTAGCGCCGGAGAGACTTTGCGGCTGCGGTTTGACGTGTTGGATGATGCGGAAGTCACTTACCTGGCCGGACAGTTCCTTACGCTTGTTTTTGATGTGGATGGCCGTGAGTTGAGGCGTTCGTACTCGATATGCAGTGAACCGGGAAGCGGCGAAACCTTGAGTATTGCCATTAAGCGGGTTGAGAACGGCGAGATATCCAGGTTTCTGCATCATAGAACCTCGGTAGGCGATGTACTTACCGCATTGCGTCCCAACGGACAGTTCACGTATGTGCCACGGCCGGAACAGGAAAGGTCTGTCTTTCTGTTTGCCGCCGGGGTAGGTATTACACCGCTGTTTTCCATGCTTAAAACAGCCCTGCATCAGGAGAACCGATCTAAGATAAAACTGATCTATAGTACGCGCGGGGTAGACGAGACGCTGTTTTACAAGGAGCTGGAGGCTTTACAGGCCGAGTATCCCGGACGGTTTAAATTGATCTATGTAAACAGTGGCGCCAAGAATCTCCTGATGGCCCGGCTCAACGTGTTTCTGATTGAGAAGGTGGTAAAAGAATACCTGGAGTTCGATCCTGCGGATGCACTGTTTTATACCTGTGGTCCGGCCGACTATATGCTTACCTGCCGCATTACGCTGCTGCAGTTGGGTTTCAGTGCCGGCCAGATCAGACGGGAGACGTTCGTTTTGCCTGAAGATGAGGTGGATGAGGACGACACCACGGAAAAGGTCATCAAGGATACAAACACTTATGGAGTAACCCTGTTGTACGAGGGGCGGGAGCATAAGCTTTCTGTGCCGTACGACAAAACGATACTGACCGTGGCGCTTGAAAATCACATTGATCTGCCCTATAGCTGTCGCGCCGGAATATGCAGCAGTTGCACCGCCACCTGCACCCGCGGCGCTGTGCGCATGGACTATAACGAAGTGCTGACAGACCAGGAGGTTGCCGCCGGCCGGGTGCTGGTTTGTACGGGTCACCCCACGGTTCAGGACACCACCATTGTATGGTAGTTTTAGCTGATAATGATTTACCTTTGCTAACGTTTTAAAAATGATATGAGTAAAAATACGATCGACCTCGGCGAGCAAAAGGATGTTGAAGTTTATGGAGCCAGGGTACACAATCTAAAAGATATAGACGTCTCTTTTCCAAGAAATCAGCTTGTGGTCATTACAGGCCTCAGCGGCAGCGGTAAATCTTCACTTGCTTTTGATACCATTTATGCGGAGGGACAGCGCCGTTACATGGAAACGTTCAGTGCTTATTCGCGGCAGTTTATGGGCGGCATGGAACGGCCGGATGTGGATAAGGTTTCGGGTCTGAGTCCGGTGATTGCCATTGAGCAGAAAACGACGAGCAAGAACCCCCGTTCTACAGTAGGTACCATCACGGAGATATATGACTTTATGCGTCTGCTGTATGCGAGGACCGCAGACGCGTATTCTTATAACACTGGTGAGAAAATGGAGCGGATGAGTGAGGACCAGATTCTGAACGCTATTTTGAAAAAATTTGACGGAGTGGCGGTCAACGTGCTGGCTCCGGTGGTTAAGGGCCGTAAGGGTCATTACCGCGAACTGTTTGAGCAAATCCGCAAGCAGGGCTATTTGAAAGTGCGCGTAGATGGGGATATACAGGACATTGTGCCCAAAATGCAGGTCGACCGCTACAAGATCCATGATATTGAAATTGTGGTAGACCGACTGCTCATAGACCGCAAGGATCTGAAGCGTCTTCAGGATTCCCTGCAAACGGCGATGCGCCTGGGTAAGGGTATTATCAAGATCAGTGATAAGGAGAACAATGTGGCACATTTCAGTCGCTTTCTGATGTGCCCCACGACGGGTATATCGTACGACGAGCCGCAACCTAACAGCTTTTCGTTTAATTCCCCCTACGGGGCCTGCGAAAACTGCGATGGCCTGGGCTATATTTTTGTGATCGACCGTGATTCGGTAATACCGAATCCTAAATTGAGTATTGTTAACGGCGGACTTGCCCCTTTGGGTGAGTATCGCGATATATGGATGTTCCAGGTCTTGAAGGCACTGGCCAAAAAATACGGTTTCTCGTTGTCGACGCCCCTGGAAAAACTGGGTGAAGAGAACATTAACCTGATTTTGAACGGGGCGCCTGACCTGCTCAACGTATCGGTAGAGTACAATAAGTGGAATGTTCAGAGTTATCATGTTACGTTCGACGGTATTATTAAACTGCTCGAAGAACAGCAGGAGCGTAAGTCGGAAGGTTCTGCAGATGATCTGGAGGCTTTCAGGAAGTTAAAGACCTGTCCGGTTTGTAATGGCGCCCGACTGAAAAAGGAGAGTCTGCATTTTAAGATAGACGGTAAGAATATTTTCGAGTTATCAGACATGGATATTGCAGGTTTGAGGAGCTGGTTTGAAGGCTTGGAAACCCGCCTTAGTGAGCGGCAGAACACCATTGCCCGAGAGGTACTTAAGGAAATAAGGGCACGCCTGGGTTTTCTGAGTGATGTAGGGCTCAATTACTTGTCGCTAGACCGTACAGCGCGCACGCTTTCCGGTGGGGAAGCTCAGCGGATCAGGCTGGCCACGCAGATCGGCTCGCAGCTGATGAACGTGATGTACATTCTGGACGAACCGAGTATTGGTCTGCACCAGCGTGATAATGAAAGGCTTATCAATGCGCTGAAAAACCTTCGCGATCTGGGCAATACGGTCCTGGTTGTTGAGCATGATAAGGATATGATCCTGGAAGCGGACCATGTGATTGATGTGGGCCCGGCAGCTGGTGTACATGGCGGACGTATTGTGGCGCAGGGCAAACCTGATGATATTCTGCAGTCGGATACGCTCACGGCGGCTTACCTTAACGGCAGAAAAGCAATTGAAGTACCTAAGAAGCGCAGGAAAGGTTCCGGGGCCAAGCTTTCCATCATAAAGGCCAGCGGTCATAATTTAAAGGAGGTGTCGGTCGACTTCCCTCTGGGTAAGTTTATTGCGGTAACGGGCGTTTCGGGGAGTGGTAAGTCGAGCTTGATCACAGAAACCCTGTACCCGATTCTGAATCATCATTTTTTCAGGGCTAAGAAACACCCGCTTCCTTACGAGAAGGTGAACGGTCTGAAAGAGATCGATAAAGTCATTGAGATAGATCAGGCACCGATCGGCCGGACGCCAAGGTCTAATCCCTCTACTTATACCGGGGTATTCTCGGATATCCGCAACCTGTTTGTACAATTACCCGAGGCTAAAATAAGAGGCTATAAGCCCGGCCGTTTTTCGTTCAACGTAAAGGGCGGGCGCTGCGAGACTTGTCAGGGCGCCGGAATGAAGGTGATTGAGATGAATTTCCTGCCGGACGTTCAGGTGCCTTGTGAGGAATGCGGCGGAAAGCGGTACAACCGCGAGACACTTGAAGTGCGTTACCGGGGCAAGTCGATCAGCGATGTGCTTGATATGAGTATTGAGGACGCCTGCGACTTTTTCGAGAATATGCCGGTGATCTACCGGAAGATAAAAACCCTGAAGGATGTAGGCTTGGGATATATTACCCTCGGGCAGTCGTCCATTACGCTGTCGGGAGGCGAAGCGCAGCGCGTTAAGCTTGCTACGGAGCTGTCGAAGAAGGATACCGGCCGCACTTTTTATATCTTGGATGAGCCTACTACGGGACTGCATTTTGAGGATATTCATGTGCTTCTGGGAGTGCTGAACGAGTTGGTAGACCGTGGTAATACGGTGCTGGTGATAGAGCATAACCTGGACGTGGTAAAGGTGGCCGATTGGGTGATAGACCTCGGTGAAGAAGGCGGAGCCGGTGGCGGAAGGATCATTTTTGAGGGTACCCCGGAAGGTTTGATCCAGAATCCGATCAGTCTGACCGGCAAGTTCCTGAAAAAAGAGATGGGCTTATCATAGTTGTATGAACAGGTTATTGAACGACTTTTTGCCTGATGCGTCTGCACCCGCAGACATTACCGCGACACCTGGAACGGATATCGCTTCTGCGTTTATGATGGTAACGGCCGGCGATGTAAGCAGGCTGCTGCGCCCGCGCGCCGAGTTCAGTCACAAAGGCGATTACGGACATCTGCTGATTGTTGCAGGTGCTCCGCAGACGATGGGTGCGGCATTGCTCACGGCGATGGGCAGCGTATATGCCGGGGCGGGTCTGACCACGGTGGCTATACCGGAGCAGGGCCTTAATGCGCTGAATGTAACTTTGCCGGAAGCGATGTATGCAGACCGCAAGGACTTGGTTGGTCCGGCGGCTCTCGACACTTACTCCGCCATAGCCCTTGGTCCGGGTTTACAGTTGACCGGCAAAGTGTCGGGTACCGACCTGAACCTCCTGGAACGTGTAATGTCGCAGCAAGTGCCGCTTGTTATAGACGCGGAAGGCCTTAATTATTTATCGGTAAGCCGGCCTGCACTTAACGAGCTGAGGGTGGGCACTGTGCTTACGCCGCATGTAAAGGAATTTGACCGGCTTTTTGGTGTACATGACAACTGGTGGGGCAGGCTGCAGACCGCGATCAAGTATGCAAAAAAACAAAAGGTTGTTGTGGTTTTAAAGAACCGGTACACGTTCATAGTTGAGCAGTCGGGACAGGTCTACATTAATACGAGCGGGGGACCGGCCATGTCGCAGGGTGGCATGGGCGATGTGCTGACAGGTGTGATCGCTGCTCTTGTGGCCCAGGGATACGCTCCAAATGAGGCTGCCATTACTGGCTGCTATCTTCATGGGATGGCGGGCGGGGAGCTCGCTGAGCAGCATTTTAATGTAACGGCTTCGCAGGTTGCTGCGCAACTGCCAAAATCGCGCTTGCGCTTGCAGATGCTGACCAGTTCATAAAGGCCTGCATGCATAAGCACCCTCAAGTATCGCTAGTTTTAGTCGGCCGGATGGTTTGAGCGCGCACAGAAGCGCGTGTTTTTCAAGTGCCAGTTCAATAGCCTCAAGTTCCATCCTTACAGCAGCGTGCCTGGCAGCCATTCTGCTTACCTCGGTTCTTTCCTGCAGGCTCAACTGACCCAGGACGTAGAGTTCAAGTATCCCGGATTCAATATATGCTGTTGCAGATTCCAATTCAATTAAATTTCTTCCTCAGCGCTTTTATGGCAAGCCTGATGCGTGTTTTCACAGTTCCAAGTGGAAGGTTCAGTTCTTCTGCTGCTTCCACATGTGTATATCCTTTAAAATATACCATATTAAGTACGTTGAAAAGCTCCGGTTTGAGTCCGGTGACCATGTCCTTCAGCCCAAAAACTTCTGCATTGAATACGGTGTTTTGATGGATATCAATAACACCTACGTTATTTTCCAGTTCATGGTTTTTGCCGTTGTTCCGGAAGTCTTTGGAACGAAGCTTATCGATAGACAGGTTGCGGGCGATATTCATCATCCAGGTAAACAGGCGTCCTTTACTGGCATCGTAGCCGCCGGCCGACTTCCATATCCTGATGAAGGTCTCCTGAAGGAGGTCTTCGGCCAGTTCGGTCTGAGGTACAATTCGGATGATGACGCCCAGCAGTGCTCCCGAATACATATCGTACAAGCACCTGAGCGCATGTGTATCCTGGTTCTTTAGCCTCGCGACCAGCTCTTCCTCTGATAGTGATATCTTGCTGCTTGTTCCCAATATGGACGAATATACATAGCAACAACAGGAATATAAAATATTTGTTTCGTGCCGCTATTCCTTGTCTGCAAAGAGATATATGCGTAGTTTAATAATCGAAAAGATGCTTCTCGGCATGGTAGGAAGAACGTACCAGAGGACCGCTTTCTACATACTTAAGCCCTTTTGCAAGTCCGGCTTCTTTGTATTTGGCAAACTGATCGGGATGAATCCAATCTACTACAGGATGATGACTTCGGGTGGGCTGCAGGTATTGTCCGAGGGTAAGGATGTGTACATCATTAGCAACCAGGTCGTCCATAGCTTCCAGTACGTCCTGTTCTGTTTCGCCGAGGCCAAGCATGATGCCTGTTTTTGTACGAAGGCCGAATTCAGATATCCGTTTAAGGCACTCAAGACTACGGTCATATTTAGCCTGTATGCGTACCTGTCTGGTTAGCCGCCTTACCGTTTCCATGTTATGGGAAACAACTTCGGGACGCTCTTCGAGTACCCGGTACAAGTTGTCCCACTGTCCTTTGAAATCAGGTATCAGCGTTTCCAGGGTAGTTTCCGGACTTTCCCTGCGGATGGCTTTCAATGTCTCTGCCCAGATGATCGAACCGCCGTCTTTCAGATCGTCGCGGTCTACCGAAGTAATTACGCAGTGCTTTACGTTCATCAGTTTTACGGAATTGGCCACGCGGTCAGGTTCACCGGTGTCCACAGCAAGCGGACGCCCGGTCGCCACCGCACAAAACGAGCATGAACGTGTGCAAATATTCCCAAGGATCATGAAGGTTGCCGTGCCGGCGCCCCAGCATTCGCCCATATTCGGACAGTTGCCGCTTTCACAAATGGTATGGAGCTTATGCGTGTCTACCAGGCTGCGCACCTGCGCGTATTCTTTGCCTACAGGAAGCTTTACTCTGAGCCAGTCTGGCTTACGTTGTACAGGGTTTGCAGAAACAACCGGAAGTTCGATCATAACGCAAAGTTACGCAATAGGATTCAATTGTTATAAACCAGATATGTTTACCTCATGTAATGTTAAAACATTTGTTGCACAGCGCTGTTTATATCACACGGCGCACAGGGGCCGGCTGATTATGACTAAACCATTTAATATCAGGATTAAATATGGCACAAACGAGGTTACTCTAACCATATTGCCTGCTGAAGAAGGTTATTATAAGGTGATCTATTATGGTGCAATCCTCGGCGCGGTTTGTTACGATGGGGAGCATTGGGAAGACGTGCCGGCAGAGAAGATTGCTGCGGGGGACCTGCCTTTCTACAGGTCTGAGCTGAACGACGGGAGAATAGACGTTGAGCTGACCGACTATGTCATCGAGCGGATCGGGGAGGAGATCGATCTTTATGTTGACGAAGAATATGTGTAATAGATAAATTATACTAATCTTTGCAGCATATTTTTTAGATATGGCTACTTCAAAGATTACGTATAATGGCGGACTGCGCACTACTTCGGTTCACGAGCGTTCAGGAAATACAATTACTACGGATGCCCCTGTTGATAATAAAGGTAAAGGTGAGGCTTTCTCGCCTACCGATCTGCTTGCTACCTCACTGGGTAACTGTATGCTGACGATTGTTGGTATTGCGGCGAACGAACATGGGTTTGATATAGATGGCACAACCTGCGAGATCACAAAGATTATGGCAGAGGGCCCAAGACGTGTGTCTGAAATTATTGTGGAGTTCCAATTCCCGGACAACAATTACTCCGACAAAGTGAAGGCAATCATTGAGCGTTCTGCACATACCTGTCCTGTAGCTTACAGTTTACATCCCGACATTAAGCAGACGGTTACTTTTAATTACTAAGCACTGCCTGTTCGCTCCTTAGCTTCCGATAACTTCTGAAACTTCTTCGGCGGAGATGTCGCTATGTGACGCATCTAATATGCATTCACCATTGTGAATGAGCAGGATCTGTGGTGACTGGTGATGCACGTGAAAAGTTTCAGCGATCAGTGCTGAGAGCTCACGGTAGTTGAGTAAATCTAAAAAGTAGAGCTTTGTGTCCGGTGGAATGCTATCCCAGTCCATTTCAAATCGCCGTTTGGCCATGGCACTGATGGAGCACCGGGTGCTGTGCTTAAATATGAGGCTATAACCTTTGTCGTTCTTAATTTCACTGATCTGGGACTGATCAGTTATGTCCTTCCACTGCATTTGATACCTCTTTTCTGTTTAATGATTATGCCCTGCGTCTTTTACCTTCCGGGTACGAACTGTATGCCGGACAGATACGGCTGGAGCATGCTTCTAAAACAGTGATGGCAAAAAACAGGCCAATAAGCATGATTGCGGTTCTTTTCATAAGACTAAGCTAAGGCTTTTAGGAGAATTAAACAAAAAACTTTGTCTTACAATGATGCAGCCAGTGCTGCCATTTTGAGGGCAGTGATTGCAGCTTCATCACCCTTATTGCCATGTTTGCCGCCGGCACGGTCTGCCGCCTGTTGCTGGTCGTTGGTAGTGAGCACGCCGAATATTACGGGTTTGCTGTGTTTGATGCTGACATTCGTCACGCCCTGTGCAACAGCATCACAAATAAAATCGAAGTGTCTGGTGTCGCCTTGTATTACGCAGCCAAGGCAGATCACCGCGTCAAGATCATTGTGCTTTTGAAGCAGCAGGTCGGCCGCTGAAGACAATTCGAAACTGCCCGGTACAGCAACAGAACGGATATTACTTTCACGAACACCATGCTTGAGCAGGGTGTTCACTGCGCCCTGGTACAGGCTGCCCGTGATTTCGGCATTCCATTCAGCTACAGCAATCGCAAAGCGATAAGCTGAACCGTCCGGCACAGTGGTATGTGAAAAATCGGAAAGGTTTTTTAGTCTTGTAGCCATTGCGGGAGCCGGTATTAGTTTACCTGAGCTTCTGCACGTGCAATGTACGCATCGATGATCGCCGCTTCCTGGCTTGCAGGGAAATCAGCTCTGATCTTCTCGTAAGCTTCCTTGGCTTTTTTGAAGTCTTTCTGGTTTTCGTACACCAGGCCAAGTTTCTTCAGAAACAAAGGTGACGTGAATTTATTGCTCGACTTGTCTGCCGCCTTTTTATAATAGGTGGCCGCTTTATTATAATCTTTAAGTTCGCTGTATGCATCGCCCAGCAGGCCTAAAGCCAGAGGATCTGCAACCGGACTTCCGGTCTCGCTGTATTTGCCAAGAGATTCTACGGCCTTTTTATATTCTCCCTTACGAAGATAAATGCCGCCCAGGTAAAGGTTAGCCAGATTGGCTGATTTAGTGTTTTCGTATTCGTCGGCAATCTGCTCCAGTCCGGGATATCCACCTTGCCCGTTGATCGCTTTGGCAGACAGGGAGTCGACACCGATGTACTGCTCTGCTTTGTACATTTTGGCAGATGCTTCTTCAGCACGATTTTTCAGATATACGCTCTGGTACCAGATATAAATTCCGATTAGTACAACGATAGCCCCTGCAATAAATAGCAGGCTTTTTGAGTTTTCCTGTACAAAAGATCCTTTATGAACCGGCTGATTTATCTCTTTTTCTGTAGTGGACATGTTATTTAGAAAATAATTAAGGCGCAAAAATACGTTTTTACATTAAAGTATCAATCTATTTTTTAAGTAATTGAGATTTTTAAAGGTAACTTTGGGCCACCGATACTATGTGGCTAAAAAACATCACACTGCTCAACTTCAAGAATTATTCGGACGCAAGCCTCAGTTTTTCGAAAACGGTAAATGCTTTCGTAGGAAACAATGGTGCGGGGAAGACCAATCTGCTTGACGCTATTCATTATTTGTGCCTGTGCAAAGGGTATTTCAATCCGATCGACAGTCAGCAGATCAAGTTAGACGAGGAGCTCTTTTTGATACAGGGTGACTTTGACCGTGAGCAGAAGAATGAGAAGATCACCTGCGGGGTTAAACGTAACCAGAAGAAGCAGTTTAAGCGTAATAAAAAAGAGTATGAGAAACTGTCTGATCACATCGGATTGTTTCCGCTGGTGATGATCTCGCCCTATGATACCAGTATTGTGATGGAGGGTAGTGAGGAGCGCAGGCGCTTTATGGATAATGTGATTTCCCAAACGGATGCGAAGTATCTGGACGAACTGATTACTTATAACCGGCAGCTGTTGAACCGGAATGCCTTGCTTAAACAAATTGCGGTAACACGTTCGTACGATCCTGAACTGCTGGAGATATACAATATGCAACTGGTAGCCTCAGGATTAAGCTTACACCAGAAAAGGACGCAGTTTATGGCGCAGTTCGTTCCATTGTTCGATAAATATTACACCTTTCTCACCGGCGGGGCAGAGCGTGTCGGCCTCCTGTACCAAAGTCAGCTCACTGCTGCCGATTTCGGGCAGTTGCTGGCACAATCGCTGGAGAAGGACAAAGTGCTTGAACGCACTACTGCGGGGGTTCATAAGGACGATCTGATATTTACCATCGCCGATATGCCGCTTAAAAAGTTTGGTTCCCAAGGTCAGCAGAAATCTTTTCTCATTGCGCTTAAGCTTGCGCAATATGCGTATCTTAGGTTACATAAAGGGTTCAAACCGCTGCTACTTCTCGACGATATCTTTGACAAGCTTGACGATAGCCGGATGCACAAGCTCATGGAGATGGTTTCGCAGCAGGATTTCGGACAGATCTTTATCACGGATACGGGGCGTGACCGGGTCCAGGCCCTGTTTAAGACGATCAATGTACCGGTAACACTATTTGAAGTAGACAGGGGGTCAGTGCATCATGCGTAAACCAAACGATATCACATTAAAGGAAGCCATAGGTAAATTGTTGAACGTTTACCGTATTAAAGGGAAGTTTGACGAAACTTCTGTTGTGGCTTTCTGGCCGGAACTAATGGGTAAAGCGGTAGCCAACCGTACTACGCAGATCTATGTGTCGCAGAAAAAGCTATTTGTCAGGCTTGAATCTGCTGTAGTGAAGAATGAACTGCTTATGGTAAGGGCCGGCATCATTCAAAAAATTAATGAACGCGCCGGCACTGAAGTCATCACTGAAATTGTCTTTCTGTAATCGCTAAAATACCTTACTGATCAGCCAGATGATCAGCGCAAGCACCAGCACAACTACAATTACGCCGGTCCAGACGCCGGCCTTGAAAATACCTTCTACCAGGTCGCAGCTCATAAGTGTTGTCGACAGGAAGGCGATGATTGCGAGGGGGTAATACCTTTTAAATGTCATACGCTTTGGATTTTAGTTATCTAACAAAGTTGTACGACAAATGGTTTTAACGTTATTTCCCGTTCACTTTAAGCAGTTCGATGTCGAATACCAGGGTACTGTATGGCGGCATGTCAGGACCTGATCCGCTTTCTCCGTAGGCCAGATGGTATGGTATATAAAAACGGTATTTAGAGCCCGCCGGCATTAACTGCAAACCTTCCGTCCAGCCTTGGATAACACCTGTAAGCGGCAGGGAAAGCGGCTCGTTTCTGTCGTAAGAGCTGTCAAACTGTTTGCCATTTAAAAATGTTCCTTTATAGTGCACCAGTACGGTATCACTAGCTGCAGGCATGGCGCCGTTGCCTTTGGTGAGGACTTCATACTGAAGTCCGCTACTGGTGACATTTACACCAGGTTTCGTCTTGTTGGCTTCGAGGAAGGCTTTGCCTTCGGCTCTAGTGGCGGCAAACCGGTTCTCATAGGCCAGTTTCAAGGTATTGCTGATGACCGTACGCATCTCTTCTTCCTTGAGTAAGGCCGGCTTTCCTGAAAAGGCGTCTTCGAAGCCCCGGAGCAGTAAGGTATAATTGATCTCGGTAAGGTTGCGGTTCTTAAGGTCGGACGCCATTGAAGACCCAAAAGCATAGCTGACCGAGTCGACCCGGCCGCTGAAGATTGGCGCTTTTGTGGTGGCAACCGGTTTCTTAGCTGCGGTTTTTTTTGTCTGCGCCGCAAGCGTGCCCGCGCAAAGCGGCAGAATGAGTATAAGGATTATTTTTTTCATTATCGGATTGGTTTGCATGCAAGCTAATATAAAGAAAGCACCTGCAAGGTGCTTTCTGATATTTTTGTTTGATAAGAAAGGCAGACTAAAAGCGTTCTTCAGCGGTAAAGAAAAAGTCACCCTCGATCTGCGCGTTCTCATCGGAATCGGAACCATGAACAGCGTTAGCGTCGATTGACTTTGCGTATTTTCTGCGAATGGTGCCTTCTGCAGCTTCTGCCGGATTGGTAGACCCGATCAGTTTTCTGAAGTCTTCGATAGCGTTATCTTTTTCGAGGATCGCAGCAACGATAGGTCCGGACGACATAAAGCTTACAAGGTCATTATAAAACGGACGCTCTTTGTGTACCGCGTAAAATTCGCCCGCAGATTCAGGCGTAAGCCTGGTGTATTTCAACGCGATGATCTTAAAACCTGCCGAGGTAATATCGTTAATAATAGCCCCGATGTGCCCGTTAGCAACGGCATCAGGCTTGATCATGGTGAATGTTCTGTTTGTAGTCATCTTAATAAATCAAAATTTTTTGCAAAAATACGTTTTATACTCCTAATATAAGACGCCAAACAGATATAAAAATCGCTTGTTTATAAAACGAATGTTCAACTTATCATTAAATCATTAGCTTTGTCCTTAATATGATGTTATCTGTATCAGAAATTAAATCGTTGCTGGCTACCCCCCAGAAGATTGTAATTACTACGCACCACAAGCCCGACGGGGATGCTATGGGCTCGTCTCTGGGTCTGTATGCTTATCTGATACAAAAGGGGCATCACGTTAAAGTGATCACGCCAACGGACTATCCTTACTTTTTGCACTGGATGCCGAACAATTCGGAGGTTATCGTATATACCGAGAACCAGGAATTGTCGGCCAGGCTCGTCGAGGAGGCCGCCATGATCTTTTGTTTGGATTTCAACAGTTTGAGCAGGATCAACGAACTCGGCGAGCTTGTCCGGGCATCAGGGGCATATAAGCTGATGATCGATCATCACCTTGAGCCTGAGGACTTTGATCATTACCGCCACTGGAACATCAATGCCTGTGCGGCAGCGCAACTGGTGTATGAGTTTATCGTGGACGAAATGCAGGATGGGGCTTCGATGACCAAGGATATTGCCACCTGTCTTTACACGGGCATAATGACCGATTCAGGATCGTTCAGATTTGAATCGGCTACCTCTTCGGTTTACCGGATTGCCGCCGATCTGATCGATATGGGGGCGGAGCATTGGCGAATCCACCAGCTCGTTTACGATAATGCTACCGAAAACCGGCTTCGTTTCCTGGGTCACTGTATCAGTAATAAGCTGGAAATACTCCGCGAATACAATACCGCGATCATTTCCGTGACGAAAGAAGAATTGAAAGCGTTTGACATCATGACCGGTGATACCGAGGGTATTGTGAATTATGCGCTTTCGATTAATGGTATCAGACTCGCTGCATTTATTATTGAAAGAACTGATAAAGTTAAACTATCTTTGCGCTCCACGGGCGATTTCCCGGCAAACGAGATTTGTAAGAAATACTTTGGAGGAGGTGGTCACAGAAACGCGGCCGGCGGGATTTCGGAGGCAGGACTTGCAGAGACAGTGGAGCAATTTAAATCGATATTAACCGAATATAAAACACAATTATTACAATAGAAAAAACAACCACATGAAGAAAGGTATAGCAATTCTTTTCGCGGCTACGCTTGGTCTGGCTGCATGCAACAATTACAAAGAGGGCAAGGGTGGTCTGATGTATCAGATACATCACGACGGCGGCAAGGCCAAAATCAAGGAGGGTGACGTCGTAAAGCTGAACTTTATCCAGAAAAATGAGCGGGATTCGGTTATGTTCAGTACTTATGACATTGAACAGCCGCAGGTATTCCCGGTAGGTAAAGCGCAGTATGGCGGTGATATGAACGATGTGCTTACGCTTTTCGGTGAGGGTGACAGTGCTACATTTAAGCTTAATCTCGACACCATGACCAAGCACAGCGGTCAGCCAAAGCCACCGGCTGCTGCAAAGGATAAATATTTGATCTTTACCGTTAAAATCGAAAAAGTATTGGCTAAAAATGCAAATGAAGCGGATACGGCATTTCAAAGAAGGGCCCAGGAATTTTTTCAAAAAGATTATATGGCCAGTGTAGAGCGGTTAAAGGGCGCTGAAGCAGGTAAGATCAAGAACTTCATCGAAGAGAATAAACTTAAGCCTCAGACTACTGCTTCAGGTTTACAGTATGTGATCTCAAATCCGGGCAGCGGTCCGAAACCGGCAATTGGTGATACCATTATGTTGAACTATACTGGTAAGCTGCTGACTAAAAAAGCTGACGGGAAAGAGAATATTTTTGATACTTCGGTAGAAAAGGTTGCGAAGGATGCGGGTATACACAACGCAATGGCACAATATGCGCCGCGTCCGTTCACTATCGGTAATGCAATTCCTGGATTTGACGAGGGGTATCAGCTGATCGGTAAAGGCGGAAAAATCCTTTTGATCATACCGTCAAAACTGGCATATGGTGAAAGCGGTCAGCCACAAGCACGTATAACACCATATTCGCCATTGGCTTTTGAGGTTGAGATCGTGGACATCAAGAAACCATCAGGCTCTCCTGCGGCTGCCAATACGCCGCCGGCACCAGCACAATAATAATTGACTTTCAAAAATGAGTAAACCCTGTATGGCTCCTGGCCTTACAGGGTTTTTTTTGTATAACTTTGCTTATGCTTTTAACAGATACCCATACACACATTTACTACGAAAGCGAACCTGGGAAGCTTAGGGATATGATGCAAAGGTGCTTTGATCATGACATCAGACGCCTTTTTCTGCCGAACGTGAATGTGGCCTCAATTGCCATGATCGATAAAATGGTGGAAGACTACCCGGAAAACTGCTTTGCCATGGCGGGCTTGCATCCTTGTGATGTAAAGGACGACTTTGAGGAAGTTCTGGATCTTATCTGTGAAAGCATCCCTGATCGTAATATTTGTGCAATAGGAGAGATAGGGATTGATCTGTATTGGGACAAATCTACGCTGGAAGTTCAGCAGCGCGCGTTTTCCGAACAGATAAACTGGGCTAAAGACCTTGACCTGCCCATCGTGATTCACTGCCGGGATGCGTTTAATGAAGTTTTCGAAGTACTCGAGGCGGCAAAGGGCGATAGATTGCGCGGAATTATGCATTGTTTCACGGGCGACTTGCTGCAGGCAGAACGTGCCCTGGAACTTGGGTTTGTCCTGGGTATTGGAGGGGTTGTTACCTACAAAAATTCAGGTCTGGCCGAAGTGCTTAAGCAAATCCGGCTTTCGGACATTGTGTTAGAAACCGATGCGCCATATCTTGCACCTGTTCCATTCAGGGGTAAGCCGAACGAAAGCAGCTATCTTAAGTATATCGCCGAAAAGATAGCCGATATCTATCAGGTTACGCTCCAGGAGGTTGCTGAACAAACTACGGCCAACTCGGTTGCCATTTTCAAGCGTTAGTTATGACTAAAATACTCATTATATATACAGGAGGGACTATAGGAATGGTCAATGATCCGGCTACAGGCTCATTGGTGCCGTTCGATTTTAAGCAGATCAGGCAGAATGTACCGGAACTGGACAGGCTCAATTACGATCTGGATGTCTACTCCTTCGATCCGATTCTGGATTCTTCCAATATGACGCCCGAAATATGGGCCGAAATTGCCACACTGATTAAAAACAAATATGAACTCTTTGACGGCTTTGTTATCCTTCACGGATCAGATACTATGGCGTTCACCGCCTCTGCCTTAAGCTTTATGCTGGAGAATCTGAGCAAGCCGGTAGTGCTCACGGGATCGCAGTTGCCGATCGGGGAGATCAGGACCGATGCCAAGGAGAACCTGATCACAGCACTCGAAATAGCCGCTACCCGCCGAGATGATCGGCCTATGGTGCCTGAAGTATGTATTTATTTTGACTATCAGCTGTTCCGGGGAAACCGGGCGATTAAATATAATTCAGAAAAGTTTGAAGCGTTTCGGTCGCCAAACTATCCTATTCTTGCAGAAGCGGGCGTTACGCTATCTTTTTTCAGCAATTATATTCTGCCGCAACCGGACCGGGATCTCGTTGTTCATCTGAATTACAATCCCAATATCGGTGTGCTTAAATTGTACCCCGGCATTTCCGAACTGGCCGTACGTGCCGTGACTGCATCGCCGGTTGATGCCATTGTACTGGAAACTTTTGGCTCAGGTAATACTACGACAGCGGGCTGGTTTATTGACTGCCTGAAGGAAGCGATAGGAAATGGCAAACTTATCGTGGATATTACGCAATGCCAACGTGGCTCTGTTGAACTGGGTATGTATGAAACGAGCAAAAGGCTTCAGCAGATGGGTGTAGTAAGCGGATACGATATGACGTTTGAGGCAACAATTACCAAATTGATGTATCTGATGGGTCAAGGTCTGCAGCATCAGGAAATTGTACGCCTGATGGAAGACTCCCTGCGTGGCGAGCTGACCAACTAGTGTAAATTTACCGGGCGTTTACCTTCTGAAGTATATTATTGTTTAATTTTGTTTATGATCATAGAGCAAATATATACCGGCTGTTTGGCTGAGGCGGCCTATTACATTGAGCATAATGGTGAGTCGGCTATTGTTGACCCTCTCCGTGAGGTAGGACCGTATCTGAAAAGAGCGGAAAAGTCCGGATCAACGATCAAGTATATCTTTGAAACACATTTCCATGCGGATTTTGTGTCGGGTCACGTGGATCTGGCGGAGAAGTCGGGAGCATTGATCGTCTATGGTCCGACAGCGAATACGGATTTCAAATCGCATATAGCGCATGACGGTGAACAGTTCCAGATAGGGGGACTTACATTAACTGCACTGCACACACCCGGACATACGCCGGAGTCGACCAGTTATCTGTTAAATGATGAGAAGGGCGAGCCGTATTGCATATTTACCGGAGACACACTCTTTATCGGCGACGTGGGCCGGCCTGATCTGGCACAGCAGGGTACACTAACGATGGAAGACATGGCTGGTACCCTATATGACTCACTGCAGCAGAAAATTCTAACACTGCCTGACCATGTACTTATATATCCGGCACATGGAGCGGGCTCGGCCTGTGGTAAAAACATGAGTAAGGAAACTTTTGATACGCTTGGTAATCAGCGCCGGCTAAACTACGCCTTAAGGGCGGCAAGTAAAGACCAGTTTGTGGCCGAGGTTACTTCGGGCTTGCTTCCTCCGCCTCAATATTTTGCAAAGAACGCGGCTATGAACCGGATGGGCTATGAAAGTATAGATAACGTGTATGAGAAAGGACTGAATCCGCTTACTCCTGAGGAATTCGAATTGGTCGCAGCTCAAACCGGCGCGCTTATTCTGGACACCAGGGATCCGCAGGTATTTGCAAAAGGCTTCATTCCGTCTTCAATAAATATTGGTTTGAACGGACAGTTTGCTCCTTGGGTGGGGGCGCTGGTAAGCGACTTAAAGCAGCCATTGCTGCTGGTGACGGATCAAGGGAAGGAAGAGGAGGCCATCACAAGGCTGTCGAGGGTGGGCTATGACAGTACGGTGGGTTATTTGAACGGAGGATTCGCTGCCTGGGCGGCGGCAGGAAAGCAAACAGAGCGCATCGTTTCGGTAAGTGCTGACGAGTTCGAAGCTGTCGCAAATGCCGATCCGGGTCTCCATGTGCTCGACGTCAGAAAGCCAGGGGAATACGAAGCAGAACATCTGGAAAGCTCACTTGCCAGACCGCTTGATTATATTAATGAGTGGACAGGTCAGCTTGATCCAAAGGATACTTATTACATTCATTGTGCTGGAGGGTATCGTTCCATGATCGCGGCCTCAATTCTGAAGGCCCGCGGCTATGATAAGGTTATTGATGTGGCTGGTGGTTATGGTGCGCTAAAAAAGACAGGTTTAAAGCGTACGGATTTCGCATGTCCGTCTAAAGCCATGCATGCCTGATGTTCCAAAAGTGTGCGTTTAAAAGGATTTTAATTTTTATGTTTGCACACTCATTTTTGCCTGAATGCGGGGAATCGATCAGATAAAACTTCCAATAGCTGCGGATATTGATGCCTTTGAAGAAAAGTTCAAAGCCTCGATGCATAGTGATGCGCCATTACTTGACCGTATTACTCATTATATTGTGAAACGAAAAGGGAAACAGATCAGACCGATGTTTGTCTTTTTTTCAGCAAAGCTATGCGGAGGAATAACCGAATCTACACATAGGGGTGCATCTTTGGTCGAGCTGCTGCACACAGCTACCCTGGTTCACGACGACGTTGTTGATAACGCTTATGAAAGGCGCGGGTTTTTTTCTATAAATGCTTTATGGAAGAACAAGATCGCTGTGTTGGTTGGCGACTATCTTTTGGCCAAGGGTCTGCTGCTATCGGTAAATAATAAGGAGTTCCGTCTACTCCAGATCGTGTCCGAAGCGGTAAAGCAGATGAGTGAAGGCGAGTTGCTTCAGGTAGAAAAAGTGAGGCGAATGGATATCAGCGAGGAACTGTATTTTGAAGTCATCAGGCAGAAGACAGCTTCGCTAATTGCATCTTGCTGTGCCTGCGGTGCCGCGTCTGCCGGAGCAAACGAGGAATCGATAGAGAAGATGCGGTTGTTTGGCGAGAAAGTCGGTATTGCTTTCCAAATTAAAGACGATACCTTCGATTTCGGTACCGATGATGTTGGTAAGCCGCTGGGCATCGACATCAAGGAGAAGAAAGTTACCTTGCCGCTTATTTACGCACTGAATCGGGCAGACAAATCGGAGCGCAAGAAAGTGATCAATCTTGTGAAAAACCATCAGGACGACCCCGTGAAAATCCAGCAGGTAATTGATTTTGTAAATGGCAAGCAAGGGGTGTTTTATGCCAACCAAAAGATGCTGGAATATCAGCAGCAGGCGTTTGATATTCTCAAAACTTTCGAACCGGGAGATGCCAGGGAAGGGTTGGAGCAGCTTGTGCGTTATACAACAGAGCGAAAAAAATAGCCGCGCTTAATTCGCGGAAGCAACTGTAAATTCTATATTTAAGGATGAAAATCACTTTTTTCTGTGCCTTCCTCTGCACGCTATGTTTCAGCCTATCCGCGCAGGACGAAACACAAACCGTATTCAGGCAAATCAACTCAGATGTTCTTGCCCGGTCGCAAGCCTATCGTAACCTGGAGCATGCAACGGCTGCCATCGGGCATAGGCTCACGGGGTCGGTAAACGGAAAAAAGGCAGAAGCTTACGCATTCAAGTTACTGGAGTCGTATGGGTATGAGGTCCGTTATCAGCCTTTTGAAGTCGAGAGCTGGAGCCGTCTTACGAACGAGACCAGGGTTGGCGACCAGCCTGGCAGCCTGAACAAGATCACTTCCGTCACCCTTGCACATTCGCCTGTTAGTGCGAACATAACCGCAGAACTGGTTGATCTGGGCAACGGTTTGGAAGACGATTATATCAAGGACGCAGGGCGGGTAAGGGGGAAAATCGCCCTGGTTTATCTCGGACTTCTTCCGGGGTCGCCCAGTGGTTCACCTTCGCTGCACAGATCAGAAAAAGCGGCTCTTGCAACCCGGTATGGCGCCGCGGGCATCATCATCATCAATACCGTGAGGACGGGCGTGTTACTCACCGGAACAGCATCGGTCACGGGCAAACTCATTCCAATACCTGCCGTATGTATAGGTTATGAAAACGGTATGCGTCTGAAAGAGGCTCTTAAAAGCCATTCGCAGTATGCCAATCTCAACATGACAAATTTTTCTGGTGCCATCAGCGCGAGAAATGTCATTGCAACGCTAAAGGGACATGAGCTGCCGGCAGAAAAGATCGTGATAGGTGCCCATCTCGACAGTTGGGACCTGGCAACGGGGGCTATTGACAATGGGATTGGTGCTTTTGCGGTAATCGATATGGCCAGGGCCATCAAACAAGTTGGAAGGCAGCCCAGGCGGACGATAGAGTTTGTTTTGTTTATGGGCGAAGAGCAGGGACTGCTGGGTTCGAAGGCATACATTCAAAAAGCTGTGAGTGATCAAACGCTTCACCAGGTTCGTTTTATGCTTAACTTCGACATGACAAATGATCCCAAAGGATTTGTCAGTACCCGCAGAGAAATGGAACCACTGTTAAGTAGCTGGGGCGCTCAGATCGCCAAACTGGACACCGGCTTTAAAAATATTGTGGTCACCGCCGCGGGTTTGCACAGTGATCATCAGCCTTTCATGCTGCAAGGTATACCTACAGGTGGAGGTGCCGGGGGTAGGTTGCCGAATAACTCAGCCCCCTTCTATCATTCGGACCGGGATACGTTTGAATTGGTTGACGAGCATGAACTTAAGAACACGGTTCGCTACGGCGCCATGCTTGCTTTCGCGCTGGCACATACAGACCAAATTCCTGCGAACAAATTAGATGAGGCACAGCTCGCTTCATTTTTAAGATTGAACGAGCTTGAGATACCGCTGAGGATTGCAGGTGAATGGCGGTGGAAGTAACCCGTTGTTAACAATTCAATAACATTGCAAAGCTAGTTTTGCACCCGAATGGAGGTATTTCGGATGCAGGCTATGGTACCAGATGAGACGTTGATTTCCAGATTGAAGAGCAACGACGCGCATGCGCTTGAAGTGTTGTTTAACCGCTATTACAAATCGCTGTGCCAATTTTGCGGCGTGTATACAAAAGATTATGAAGCAGCGGAGGAAATAGTGGCTGATCTTTTTATCCGGATATGGGACAATCGCCATAACCTGGACGTCGACCACGCCAAAGCATATCTTTTCGCATCTGCTAGAAACATGTCGTTAAACTTCGTTCAAAAAAAGAAGCAGCCTGTGCAATCTATCGAGGATATTCCCGATCGCGATCAGCGTTTCAGGAATACAGATACCCCTTTGAAGATTATCTCGGGCAGGGAATCATCGGCACAGATCCTGCAACTGATTGATCAGCTGCCTCCCCGTCAAAGGGAAATTCTCCTGATGAGCCGCATCGATCAGGTGGACAAACATGAAATTGCGCATATGCTGAACATTTCTTTACGTACGGTGGAAACAACGCTCTATCAATCGGTAAAGGAACTCAGAAGCCTGCTTAAAAGGGCCTCCAATTTAAATCTTGGCGGTTAACCATTTGTTAACATAAACCTAACGTTTTGTGCTACGTATGCCGACTCAATAAACTGTCTTTAGTATTGAAGACATATGGAAGCGTACAGTTACCCTTTAATAGTTGCCTATTTTGATAAGACCATCAGCGATGAAGGTCTGAATGAGTTGCAGGAGTGGTTGGAGCGTAGCCCGGATCATCAGGAGCAGTTTAGAGAAACCTTACAGATCCTGGAAGCGTCTAAACTGTATTTTGTAAACTCCGGGGATACCAGTCTGGCCTGGGAAAAGGTGCGCAGTCATATAGACGCAGAGCACCCGCACAGACAGGTCGGTTTTCCCAAAAAATGGCTTGCCTATGCGGCCACTTTGTTACTGTTTTGTGGTGCAGCCTTTTGGTATGTGGGGCGGAGCCCGAAGGTGGCGTCGGCAGCATATGGACAGATCAGCAATCCGGAGGGGCGGCAGACCAGAATATTGTTGCCCGATAGTTCCCATGTATACCTTGCGGGCGGCAGTACAATCAGATTCCCTAAGAATTTCGGCAGAAAAACCCGAATGATCAGTCTAAACGGCGAGGCCTTTTTTGATGTTGTGCACGGCAACAGGCCGTTCGTAATCAAGAGTGGGGCGGTTACAACAGTAGTTTTAGGTACCTCCTTCAATGTCAAGGCCTTCCAAGGCGATCACAAAGTCACGGTGTCTGTAAACACGGGCAAAGTTGGGGTGCTCAATAAAGTTAACGGTAAAAATGTGTTGATCAGTTATCTTCTACCCAACGATCAGTTGGAGTTGAATACGATCACCGGAAATACAAGCAAGAGCCGCGCAGATGCGGAGCAAATCAGTGCCTGGATCCGAAATCACTTCATATTCAACAATGCAGTGCTATATGACATTCTGGCTTCCCTCGAACATCGTTACGGCCGAAAAATAGAATTAATGGATCCCGGAGCCGGAAATATCAGGGTTACAGCAAAGTTCAAAAATATGGCCTTAAAGGATGTGCTTGCCGAATTGATGACGCTTTCCGGGCTCCGCTACATAGAGCGAAACGGACAATTATTTATATATCAACCCAATTTGACGGAAGGAAAAAACATGAAATAGATTTACCAGCCTTATTAAGTAGCCCGGAGTTGCTGGTAACAACTCCAGGCGGTTCAGTTCCAAATTTAAAACTCAAGAATTCAAAAATAAACTAAGTAAATATATGAAAAAGTTATGGTTGCTAGCCATACTGGCGGTTTTGCACTTAGCGTTTCAACCTCAGGAAATTAAGGCGCAAACCTCTGTCGACAGAACCATCACGTATGGTGTGCGGGAAACAACCCTCAAAAATGCTTTCCAGGAATTGGAGAGGCTGAGTGGTTTCTCTGTGAATTATAACAACACCAAGCTAAACGATCAGCGGGTAATTACGGTTTCGAAAGCGGAACGGAGTGTTAAGCAGGTGCTTGGTCTCCTGCTGAATGGAACACCGTTTACCTTTAAGATGGGAAACGGCAACAACATTCTGATTGTTGAGAAACCCAGCACAGGAAAAATTGTTGGGAAGGTGATCGATGAAAATGGTCAGCCGCTGCCAAGCGCAGTGGTGAGAATCGGCAGCCTGGGCCTGGCGAGGCAAACAAATAGCGAAGGTAATGTCACCCTTGAAGTGCCGGCCGGAACATACACGATAGATGTATCCTATATCTCCTATGAGCCTTTTCAGCGTGCCAATGTACAGGTAAGGCCAAATGCAAACACCTCCCTGAGCGCCAGGCTCCAACCTGCTAACAATGCACTTTCAGAAGTGGTTGTAACTGCGCTGGGTATCCGCAGGCAGGAAAAGGCATTGGGTTATGCCGTTACTAAAGTAGATAGTACGCAACTGACAACGGCTGTTGCAACCAACTGGACCGACGCACTATCAGGAAAGGTTGCTGGTTTAAACCTGGTACGCAACAGCGGACCGGCTGGTTCCAACAAGATCATTCTTCGTGGCGAAAACAATCTTACAGGTGATAATGAAGCGCTCATAGTTATCGACGGGGTGGTTTCCAGCAACAGTGTACGCCGTCCGGCGTCGCCTACCGGCGGGCCCTACGGAACTTCGGGAGACAATCTGCCAGCCGACTTTGGCAGCGGTATCAATGACCTGAATCCAGACGATATTGCGGAGGTAACTGTACTGAAGGGGCCAGGCGCTACGGCGCTGTATGGACAGCGTGGTGCCAACGGCGCCGTGATCATTACAACTAAGTCTGGTAATGCGAAAAAAAGAAGGCTCAGCATCGGATTCACGTCCAATACCTCCTGGGAAGAGATCAATCGTGGTCCCGATTCCCAGTATGAATTCGGCCAGGGCCAGTTCGGGGTTGCTCACTTTTCTTACGGAGCTTCGGCCGACGGTTCTAACCAGAACAGTACGAGTGCATCCTGGGGGGCGCCATTCGACGGTCAGTCATTCTTCCAGTACGATCCGACCACTAAAAAAGCGGGAACGGTACGCACACCCTGGCGTGCCTATGAAAACCCCATAAACAGTTTCTTCAGACGGGGCTACGAGACAAACAACTCGGTGAGTCTGGAAGGAACTTATAAGACGGTTGCTATGCGGTTCTCTGCAAGCCATGGCGAGAATGACTGGATTGTGCCAAACACTGGTTTGGAGCGTACGTCTGCTACGTTTTCTGCGAATGCAAAGCCAACCAGGAAGTTGGATGTGAATGTAAAAGCAATCTATAACAACCGGCACAGCGATAACCTTCCTGCTACAGGGTACGGCAATCAATCGCTCATGTACTGGTTCATGTTTGCCCAACCCAATGTAAATGTCGACTGGTATCGTGATTACTGGGCACCAGGCCAGCAGTATCGTCAGTTCGTGAACATTACAACAACCAATCCAGAGAGCCCGTATGCGATTTCTGAGCAATACCTCAACACGCAAAAGCGAAATGGTGTGCTGAGCAATGTGCAGGCTACTTACAAATTTTCTGACGCATTCAGCGCTATGGTAAGGGGCTCTATAGATTACGCCAGTGACGACCGGACACAGAAGCGTCCATGGGATGCAGCAGGAAGTAAGTTTGCCCAGGGTTCGTACCGCGTTCAGGAAATTAACATGCGTGAGATCAGTGGTGACTTCATGCTTACTTATAACAAGCAGCTCCATAAAAATCTTAGCCTTACCGCACGCGTAGGCGGATCAACACTGAGAAACAATTATTACAAGGATGAACAGCGGGCAGACGGGTTGATCGTGCCAAACGAGTACAGTTTATCTAACGCTGCAAACGATATTATTTTTGTTCCGGATACGGCAGAGTATCAGTTGAACAGTGTCTATGCGCTAGCGTCGCTTACCTACAAAAATTATTTGTATCTGGATCTTACAGGACGGGCAGACTGGAACAGTGTTTTGGCGACGCCAACACGTACGGACAATGTCGGGTTTACCTATCCGTCTGCAAGTTTAAGTTTTATTGCCTCAGATTACTTTAAGCTCCCAAAAGCCATTTCGCTGGCAAAGCTGCGGATCTCGGCAGCGCAGGTAGGAAGCGGAACACTGATACCGTACCGTACGGCTTATAACTACTCGCTGGCTTCAAGCGGTATTTACCCCGACAGCGGGTCTACAAACCCATCCACATTGCCAAATCCAAACCTAAAGCCGCTAAAAACAACGACGTTTGAAGCTGGCGCTGAGATGCAGTTCTTTAAAGGGCGGTTAGGGTTTGATGTTGCGGTTTATGCCGGCAACACAAGGAATCAAATTCTGACCAGGCAGATCGACCGTTCATCGGGCTATTCAAATGCGATCATCAATGCAGGCCGCGTAGATAACCGGGGACTGGAAGTTGCGCTGAACGCAAAGCCTATATCAGTTAAAAATGGCTTTGAGTGGGCTGTTAACATGACATTCTCAACCAATAAGAATGAGATCAAAGCATTAAGCGACAGCTCGATCGTCCTTCGTACCGGCGCGCTGGGCGGCGGTCAGGTAGTTGCCAATGTTGGGGGAAGCATGGGTGACTTATATGGTATTGGTTTTCTTCGCTCGCCCGACGGACAAATTGTTTATGATGCCACCAGCGGATTCGCAAAGGTTACCTCAGGGGTGATACACCTCGGAAATACGATTCCGCAATACCGTGCTGGGATCAGCAATACCTTTTCTTATAAAGGATTCAGCTTGAGCACGTTATTTGATGCGCAGGTGGGCGCTGTTGCTCACTCACTTACCTTCTCGCGGATGGCGGCCCTTGGAAAGCTCAAAGCTACATTACCAGGACGGTATAACGGGATTATAGGTAAAGGTGTAGTTCAGAACCCCGACGGTTCGTACAGGACCAATGATGTTGTGGCAACTGATATACAGAATTATTATACATCAGTATACGGTTCAGATCAGGCCGAAGGAAGTATATTCAGTACGGACTTCATCAAGTTTCGCGAGGCAAGCCTGGGTTATGCATTTAAACCTGGATTTGTGAAGAAGCTGAGCCTAAGTCGCCTCTCGATCAGTGCCTACGGGCGTAACCTTTTCATCTGGTCGCCATGGCCTGCTTTCGACCCGGAATTCGGAACGCTTTCGGGCACGGACATCGTTACTGGGTTTGAAACGGGACAGCTTCCGTCAACAAGAACATATGGTATCAGGCTCGTAGCAGGCATTTAATCAATTATTCGGAACTAATAATTTACAGATGAAAACTAACATTTTGAAAACCACCGTAATGATGCTGGTCGCTGTCAGCATGTTGCTTTCCGGGTGCGATAAAGGTTTTGAGGAACTTAATACAGATCCTATCGGCACGGCGTCGGTCGAAGCCAATCAGTTGCTTGCACCAGCCTTGGTCAGCGTGCTGCACGCAAACATGGTCCGCAACCGCAATTTTAACAACGAGCTAATGCAGGTCACTGTCGACATCAGCGATGCCGAAGGCAAAGTATTCCGATACGATTTCCGGCGTAACTGGTCCGACTATCTGTGGAACGCGTGGTATCCACAGGCTACCAATTTCAAGGACATTTACACCATCGCCAGTCGCCCTGGCAAAATCAACGAATCTTACCAGGGCATCTCCCTAATCACCCAGGCCTGGGTATATTCGCTGCTTACAGATACATATGGCGACGTGCCTTACTCGCAGGCGAACGAGGGGAAGAATGGGATTGTTGAACCTGCATACGACAGGCAGATGGAAATTTATCTCGATCTTTTCAGCAAGCTTGAAGAAGCGAACAGGTTGCTTAGCGCCGGAAAGGCCATTGTAGCGAGCGGGGACCCGGTCTTTAAAGGCGATATAGGCAAATGGCGTAAGTTTGGAAACTCGCTTTACCTGCGTCTGCTGCTTCGCGTCTCTGGCAAATCAGAGGTATCTGCTGACGTCATAGCCAAAATTAAAGAAATGATTGACACCAATCCGGGCAATTACCCGATTATGCAAAGCAATGACGACACGGCTAAAATTCTTTGGAACGGAACTAACAGCAGTACGGCGGTCTACTCGTCACCTTTTATGGTTAGCGTGCGCCCGGTAGACTTCAGAGGTGTAGCAATTTCCAGTTTCTTTATTGACAGGTTACGTGATTGGGCCGATCCTCGAATGGATAGTGATTTCGGTAAGGCATCTGTTCCACGCTGGGGGATTGCCCAGGGGTCAGAAGGCTACTCGGGTGTACCCAGCGGCTTTGGTCCTGGTATGGACTATACCCGCAAGGCTTATTTTTATTCAGACGATCAGAATGACGGCTATACGCTGCAGACCGACCCATATACCGGCATCCTGATGAACTGTGCGGAAGTTAATTTCATTCTTGCAGAGGCAGCTGTAAGGGGGTGGATTGACGGTTCGGCAGCAGACTACTACAATAAAGGGATGTTCTACAGCATTAACTACTGGTTACCAACATGGGCCACGGGTGTAAGCGATCCGCGGTTCACGAAATACGTCACTGACGCGGAAATAGGGTGGGATGAAAGTCTCCCGCTGAACGCAACGACAGGTAGTAGTAAACTGGAGCAGATTCATGTGCAAAAATATTACGCCATGTTCCTGGTAGACATGCAGCAGTGGTTTGAATATCGCAGAACCGGCCATCCGATACTGCCTAAAGGTGCAGGCCTGGCAAACGGTGGTGTTATGCCCGCCAGAATGGCCTATCCGATCATTAGTCAGTCGGCCAACCCAACTAGCTATAAAAATGCAATCGCTGCCCAGGGGCCTGATGAAATTAGTACGCAGGTATGGTGGCAAAAACCTTAACAGTAACATAAAGACAAATACGATGAACACAAAGAATATTAGTTATCTTGTATTATTCATTTGCATCTTGGGATGTACCGGCTGTAAATACAACGATGGTTATGATGGAGGTATGGTTAGTTCCTATATTTCTAATTTCGATTTGAGAAAGGTGTACAAGGGCAGCGACGT
This sequence comes from Pedobacter faecalis, assembly GCF_030182585.1. Classification (NCBI taxonomy): domain Bacteria; kingdom Pseudomonadati; phylum Bacteroidota; class Sphingobacteriia; order Sphingobacteriales; family Sphingobacteriaceae; genus Pedobacter; species Pedobacter faecalis. Next base: position 2,923,463 of record NZ_JARXOW010000001.1, read on the forward strand.
TACGCTTACTACAGCGAACCTGCTTGGTGCAACCAGCATCCGGGGCGTGGTCGTTTCAGACCATTCCGGGAATAATATGCCTGCAGGTCTACTTGCGGTTCAAAATACACGTCCGGTGGGGGCAATCGACTCTCTGCGGGGCATTTCAATAGCTTTGGGACCTGATGCCGCCACCTACGTGCCGGGCGACTCAGTACATGTCCGGATTGAGGGTGGCGTTTTAACCCGCAAAGATGGCATTTTGCAAATAACTGGGTTGCCGGCAAGTAATGTCAATAAAGTTGCCAGCGACCGATTCATCCCGGTAAACCGCGTGCCGAGTAGCGCTATCCTGGCGCGTCCTAACGATTATGAAAGCACGCTGGTAGCCATTGTAAAGGCTGGGTTTGATCCCATTGCAGGCGAGGGAGATACCTATAGCGGGGATAAAACGATCAACGATGGCTTCGATAACTTTACGTTATATACAGCCCCTACGGCTACGTTTGCTAACCGAAATGGGCTTAATTTTAATGCGAATTATTACGGCATTGTATTTAATACGGTCGATGCTAACGGAAAATTGAAACCACAGCATCGCATCCGTACATTGAATGATATACAACCGTTGAGCTCTACGCCGGATATCGCAGCGATCATTATCTCGGGTTTCATGGCTGACCTTGAAGGGGGCGATGGCAATTATGAATATATGCAGTTCCTGGCCACCCGCGACATCAACTTTTCTGTTACGCCTTATTCGGTTGTCGTCACCAACAACGCGGGTGCAAGTAACCCTGGTGGTTTTCCATCTTTGGGATGGGCGACAGGTAGTCTGGCCACCAGCGGCAACGCAAGGACGTATAAATTCAACCTGACCTCCGGCACAGTAGCCAAAGGTCAGTATTTTTATGTGGGTGGTTCGGCTAAATTGATTAATGGTCCGAATTCAACGAGCATTTCTTCTGCAAAATGGATCCGGTCGTTTAACTACAGCACAACGAACGGTGACGGTTTCGGACTTAAAACTTCGGGTTTGTTTGCCAATAGTGGTAACGCTTCCGGTTTTGCTGTGTTTGAAGGGACGGATGTTGATGTAAATAAGGCGCCGATTGACGTGGTGTTCATCGGTGCAGGCGGCAGTCTGTTTAATGGTTCAACGGTAGGTTACCGTATTGCGAATACGGACTTTTACGACAAAATCGATCCAATCACACTTAAGCCCCAGCCGTTCTACCGAAGCGGAGGAAATACACTTAGTTTTAATTATACGCTTCCGGCCGACCAAGGCTTTTGGAATATGCTTGGCGGTGTTTACAATGAAACACTGGGCAAATGGGTAAAGGCCAGAACGCAAAATAACATTGATCTGTCAAAAACATCCACATTACGCGATATTGAAGGAAACTGGCTCCGGCAGTCGCTCGACAACGATGGTAATGTTGTACGTACCGACACGATTGCCCCAACTAAATTAAAATCACAACTATAGCATAGCATGAACAGAAGATCTTTTCTACAGAGCGCAGGCTTTATTGCGGGCAGCGCTTTCATCAGCCTCAAAACCAATGCTTTTTCGAAGCTGGAGCGGGCGAAAACAATCCGCGGCAGGGTGCTTGACGGCAAGCGCGGAGTTGCTAATGTGGTCATATCAGACGGTTTTTCAGTGGTACTTACCGATGCAAAGGGAAGTTACTCCATTACACCGCATGAGAAGGCAACCAATATTTTTATGAGCACTCCCTCCGGGTATGAATTTAAAACCAATGCTAACATTGCGAGGCATTATGAGAAGCTGGGAAGCAGAAACGAGTATGATTTTACATTAAACAAGCTCAGGAGGAATGATAATAAACATCATTTTATCATTTGGGCTGATCCTCAGGTACGGACAAAAGATGATGTACAGCAAATGATGGAAACATCAGTCCCAGATACCATTGCACAGATCAAGGCGCTGGGGCCGGGTGCGCTTGTCCACGGTATCAGCGTGGGTGATATCGCCTGGGATTTCCTGGAATTTTTTGAAGATTATAATAAGGCGGTCGCGTTGATGGGTATACCGTTTTTTCAGGCTCTGGGAAATCACGATATGAACTACCGGGAGGGTGGCGACGATACCTCCGACCGGACTTTCAAAGAATTTTTCGGGCCTACGTATTATTCATTCAACCGCGGTAAGGCGCATTATGTTGTACTCGACGATGTCCGCTACCTGGGTGAGGAGCGTAAATATGATGGTTACATCACCGAGGCTCAGTTGGAATGGCTTGCCAAGGACCTGCAGCACGTTAAAAAAGACCAGCTGCTAATCGTTAACCTGCATATCCCTGCACACAACAGCGTAAAGAACAACGATGCGCTTTATAAAGTGCTTGAAGGCTTCACCAATGTGCATGTGATGTCTGGTCACACCCATTACAATGTGAACAATATCACAGGCGGCATTTATGAACATAATCATGGAGCTGTTTGCGGCGCCTGGTGGTCGGGTAACATATGTTCAGACGGCACACCCAGAGGTTATGGAGTGTATGAGGTAAACGGAACTGAATTGTCCTGGTTTTACAAATCAACCGGTTTGCCAAAAGAACATCAGATGGCCCTGTACATCGACACGCTTACCAATCAGAAGCGATTGCTGGCCAATGTGTGGAACTGGGATCCTGAGTGGGAAGTTAGTTATGAGATTGATGGCAAAAAAATGGGCGCTTTAGCGCGGCAGGACGGAACAGATCCTGAGGCACTAAGGTTACATAATTTAGGCAAACCTGCCAAGGGACGGGCCTTTACGAAACCGACCCAGACAGGCCATCTTTTTATGGCTCATTTTGCGCCTGGGGTTAAATCTGTAAAGGTGATTGCGAAGGATCGCTTTGGCAACATATATACAAAAGAGCAGACCGTTTGATTGAGGCGTTAGAAGAGGCATCTTTATTCTTTTAAAAAAAAATGCCTATTTTTACTGCCCGCTTATGGAACAGATAAAAACATCATTCGATTTTGAAAAACCTTTGGCCGAACTGGTCCAGCAGATTGATAAAATCAAACAAGTTGCAGAAAAGACAAAGGTAGATATGTCAGCGACCCTTTCTGAGCTCGAAGCTAAGGCTGAGGAGACCAGAAAGGGTTTGTATACCAACCTCACCGGCTGGCAAAAAGTTCAGATGTCACGACATCCTGAAAGACCACAGACGCTTGATTACATTAACCTCATTTGTCAGGATTTCATTGAACTTCATGGCGACAGAACGGTAAAAGATGACAAGGCAATTGTTGGGGGTTTTGCCACGATTGACGGACAGACCGTCATGATCATCGGCCACCAAAAAGGAAAAAACACCAAGGAGCGCCAATACAGAAACTTCGGTATGGCCAATCCGGAAGGATATCGTAAAGCCTTGCGTTTAATGCGGCTGGCTGAGAAGTTTAATAAGCCGGTTATCTCGTTTATCGATACTATGGGCGCCTACCCAGGCTTGGAAGCTGAAGAGCGTGGACAAGGGGAAGCCATTGCCCGTAATCTTTTAGAGATGTCGGTTTTAAAAGTACCGGTAATCTGCTTTGTAGTAGGTGAGGGCGCGTCGGGAGGAGCTCTAGGCATTGGTATTGGTGATAAGGTGTATATGCTCGAACATACCTGGTATTCGGTGATCTCACCAGAGTCATGTTCATCCATCCTATGGAGAAGTTGGGACTACAAAGAAAAAGCCGCAGAGTGTCTTAAGTTAACCTCTGACGATATGTATAGCAACGGATTGATTGATGGGATTATCAGAGAGCCGCTGGGCGGTGCGCATCAAAACCCGGAGCAAATGGCGGAAACGATGAAGGCACAGATAATAAGCGATTTAAAGGAGCTTAAAGAAATGGACAAAGATCAAATGATTGCGGCCAGGATTGATAAATTCTGCGCAATGGGAGTGGTTGTAGAATAAAAGGTATCGTAGAATAAAAAGGGGCGGTGGTCAATATGAACACCGCCCCTTTTATGTTTCGTTGGTTTTGTTACTGTCGTCCGAAGTATACAGATAAGCGGCCTTCCAATCCAGCAAATATATCGTTTATAGATTTCGCTAGCTGGGGCTGATTGTTTGACGCTGCGGTTTCTGACATCTGGTTTAAGAAAGACATTCCTAACTGAATGTTCTGAGTGCCTATCAGCTTATTCTTACTCTGGCATACATCGGCAAGATAGGTTAACTCTTTCTGAATGTATCGGGAAGCGCGTTCCATAATATCATTGGCGCGTTTGGTTTCGCCGAGCGTATAAAGATGCTCTGCCATAAAATATGCACCCATAGTTGAACGCAGGCCGTAAAACTTTTCTGGCATCACTTCAAAATATTTCGCTGCTACTTTTTTTGCGTCCTCCGTCCGGCCTTGTTTTAATAAGCCCGAGATTGTGTTGTTAAAAATATTGGTGAAGATTGAGATGTCGTCGGCCGACTGGGGGTCGAGATACTTTGCATTTTTCACGTTGCCCCAGACGAATTTGTTCATTACGTTATTGTAAAGTGCCGGCGTGTTCACAAGCTCGGTCCTCGAATCTGAAGCTGTATCGACTTTCAAAGGCCTCAAGCGCAGAGCCAGCCCTTCATTATAAAGGTAATTATCGAGCCCCAGGTATTGCTCAGAAGGTACTGTGCTCGCGAAATAAACGGGACGCTTCCAGTCGTTGTGCGCTAGTACGTCAAGTAGAGCCAAGGTGCCTTTTGTTACATAGTTCTTATTGAATGTCCAGCTCATTTCCGAGACGATATTTGCTGAGTCGGCGGCGTTTACTACCCCGTTTTTGATGACATCATTTTTATTTATGGTAATCTTAAGGTTCTTTGTTGGTAAGAAGTTGACCTTTTTGCCGTCCTGTAAAGGCATTTTGTCATCATCATCGTCCGAAAGCAGCAGGTCTACTACGTTTTTTAGTTCAACGGCGCCGGCGATCTTATAGTCCTGATAGTACATTACATCTCTTACGCCCTGCACGTATTGCGGTTCTTTCATTGACAATGGCAATGGATCCGACTCGTTTTGTCGCCTTTGCATTCCGTTAATATACCAATCCGTGTCAAACAAGCTCAGATTCACCAGACGGATGTCAGGTCTGATGTTTTCTACTTCTTGCGCATACCAAAGCGGATATGTGTCATTATCTCCATAAGTAAACAAAATCGCGTTCGGGGCACACGATTCGAGGTAATCCACAGCGATGTCGTGCGCTACCATTTTGGTCGACCTGTCATGGTCGTCCCAGCCTTGAGCAGCCATAACTACCGGCGCAGCAAATAAAGCGAGTACAGTTGCCGCGATGCCGGCGCTTGCCGGATTTAGTTTTTTGCTAAACCATTCCTTGATGCCTAACACACCAAGACCTATCCATATTGCAAAAGCGTAAAATGATCCGGCGTATGCATAATCACGCTCTCGTGGTTCGAGTGGTTTTTGGTTAAGATATAATACAATGGCTATTCCCGTAAAGAAGAATAATAATGCTACAATGCCTGCATCTGTTTGTTTCCGTTTGAAGTGCCACACAGCACCGATGAGGCCGACGATGAGGGGAAGGAAAAAGAAACGGTTATATGCATTGCTTTCCGCAATAGATGGCGGAAGATTTTTCTGGCTGCCAAGCAACATGGCGTCTATAGGTTTTATACCGCTTAACCATTGGCCTTCATATACGCTACCTTGTCCCTGGTCGTCATTTTGGCGCCCAACAAAGTTCCACATAAAATAACGCATATACATATGCCCCAACTGATAACTGAAGAAAAACTTTATGTTGTCGATCAACGTGGGGAACTTCGTGTCATCCAGTCCGAGCATGTCTTTGTAATACCCGACGTGATTAGGGTCATCGCTGTACATCCGAGGGAAAGGAGTGGTTCTATCGTATACATAGTCCATTTTTCTGCCAGTTTGTACATACTGGTCCTCGCCTTTACGATAAAGTTTCTTTCCTTCTTTGTATTCGACAGGCTGAGAGTTGTAGTTTGGGCCAAAAAGTAACGGGCGGTCGCCATACTGCTCCCTGTTCAGGTAACCAAGAAAGGAGAAAGCATTGTCAGGGTCACTGTTATTCAGGTTCGGGTCGGCCTTGGCCCGTATAATGATCATTGCGAATGACCCATATCCAAATATGATGAGCACCACCGATAGCAGAGCGAGATTAAGAACTTTTTTCTGATGCTTTATTGAATAACGGATTCCCCAAACGAGGCCGCTAATCAGAAGAACAGCAAAGAATATAACCCCACTACCAAAACCCATACCGAGTGTGTTCACGAAGAAAAGGTCAAAATAAGCTCCAAAGGAAACCAGATACTGGATAATCCCGTATTGAATCACAGCAAGAATAAGCACTCCCACGAAAGCGGTCTTAACAATCCCGGAGGTAGTTGCCTTTTCAGTTTTCTTGAAGTAATATACGAAAGCAAGTGCAGGTATGGTCAGTAAGTTTAACAGGTGAATACCGATGGAGAGGCCCATGATATATGCGATAAAGAGTAACCATCGGTCGGCCCTTGGTTCATGAGCCACGGCCTCCCATTTCAGGATGGCCCAGAACACAATTGCTGTGAATAAGGAAGAAAGTGCGTAGACCTCAGATTCGACTGCAGAAAACCAGAAACTGTCAGAATAGGTGTATGCCAAGGCACCGACGACCCCTGAGCCTATTATGCCGATCAGGTTTGACTTGCTGATTTCCTCGCCTGGCTTTATCAACACTTTCTTTGCAAGCGCGGTGATGGTCCAAAACAGGAAAAGTATGGTCGCGCCGCTGGCTACGGCCGAACCAAGGTTCATAAAATAAGCGACCTTTGTCACATCGCCCATAGCAAGCAGCGAGAAAAAGCGCTGTATCATCAGGAATAGTGGCGCGCCTGGCTGGTGCACCACCTGCATCTTTAATGCTGAAGCAATAAATTCACCGCAATCCCAAAAGCTTACAGAGGGCTCCAGTGTTAATATATAGGTTAAAGTGGCAATTGCGAAGCAGAGCCAGCCCGCTATGTTATTAATCTTCGAATAGTTCATTTTTGTTATTAGTCGTTTGTGTTACTAAGCATTAACAGCAGCCGAAAATAAAGAATAAGATTTGAAATCGAAGCATGGGCAAGTCAGTTTAACATATTTCCGGCTAGCATCGTTTCGTCATGTGAAAGTAAAGTGTATTTCGATGTACCGGTTTTAGCTCCACAAATTCTATTTTCAGCGTAGTATGGTTGGAAGCAAAGTGCTACTTATTGAAGATACTCAGGAACTGGTGTCGGTAATATTGAGAGGAATTGAGGGTGAGGGAGTGGAAATGAGCGTCGCTGCTGACGGCGACACCGGGCTGGCGATGGTTCTCAAGCATCATTTTGATCTGGTGATTCTGGATATTATGTTGCCGGGCATTAATGGAATTCAGTTGTGCCGGGAGATCAGGAAAAGAAACAGCAGTATTGCAATACTTATGCTTACCGCCCTTGGGAGCACGGAAAACATTGTCACAGGTTTGGATAGCGGAGCTGACGACTACATGGTAAAGCCCTTCAAGCTGGTGGAGCTAATAGCCAGGATGCGAACATTGATTCGTCGAAGCAGGTATAATCATATTTCGTCAGATACCATTACCCTTGGAGGTATAGAGGTCAATACCGTGTCTAAGACAGCATTGCGCGACGGTCAGCAAATCAGTTTAACCGCTACGGAATATCGCCTGCTGGAATACCTGTTGAAGAATCAAAACAAGGTACTTTCCAGAATTCAGATATTGGAGAATGTCTGGGACATTGATTTTAACATGGGTACGAACGTGGTAGACGTATATATCAACTACCTCCGCAAGAAGATTGACAACAGTCCGGTTGGTAAAATCATTCACACGGTTTTTGGTATGGGGTATATTGTAAAGCTAGAAATGCCCAATGAAAATCCAAACTAAGATCACACTTCTGTTTTTTTGTATCGGCACGGCTGGCTTACTGGTATTCCATTATGCTATTTTTTATTTCGTCTCAGACTTCAATTTTGAGGATTTTTATAAACGTTTGGATACCCGATCCAAACTTACAGCTGAAGTAAGCATTCATCCTGATGAACGCTCTGCGGATTATGCAGAGATGCGGGCACGTTACCTTGAAAAGATGGAAGATGAGAAAAATTATGTTTTCAAAATTGATTCTTTAGAAAATCCGGACTTCAAAAACTCTATAGGTCTTCCTCCCTATTTTTACAAAAATATAGTTGAAAATGGTACAGCGCGGTTTAGCCGTGATAATATGTTTTACTATGGGCGATTGTTTAACAAGAATTCAAGCCGTTACATTGTTGTGGTATCCGCTTCTGATCCGTCAGGATTTCATGAGCTGGAAGTTCTGCGCAGAGCATTGATCGTTCTCTTTGGTGTTTCGGTGCTGCTTACATATGTGGCAGGTAAGATCTTTTCTCACTATATGGTGCGGCCGCTGACCGCGGTTATCAGGAACGTAAAGAATATTTCAGCAAATAACCTGCACCTCAGACTTAATGAGCTGGATGGAAAAGACGAGATGTCTGAACTTGTGCTGACGTTTAATAATATGCTTAACCGCCTCGAAACGGCATTTGCTACGCAAAATAACTTTGTCAGCAATGCATCACATGAACTGAAAACGCCAATCGCTATAATCACGGCGGAACTGGAATTGATGCTTTCAAGGCAGAATCTTGATCATGATACGCGTGTATCTGCGAATCGCGCACTTGCTCATGCAGAAAAGCTCGGGCACATTATCACCAGCTTACTCGGTCTTGCGCAGACGGGTTTTGACGGAAAAAAGCAAAACTGGCAAAAAATTCGCATTGACGAGCTCGTGCTTACTGTTGCAGACTCCGTGAAGAAAATTGTACCTGACAGTGTAATCCATATAGATTTTTCTCTATTGCCGGGAGAAGAAGAAAAGCTCTGCACGGAGGGCAATGTTAACCTGCTACAACTAGCCGTCAGCAACATCGTGATTAACGCTTGTAAATATTCCAATAATCAACCTGTTGAAATCAGGATCATTGCTGAAAACGAGCGGATCGCTATTGCGGTAACCGACAAAGGAATTGGCATACCCCTTAAGGAGCAGCAGTACATTTTTGAACCTTTTTTTCGGGCATCAAATACCGGACACTTTCAAGGGCATGGAATCGGCCTTCCGCTAACACTGAATATTATACGTCTTCATAACGGATCTATTGGTATTCGTTCGGAAGAGGAAGTTGGCACGGAAATGCAGATTATTCTGCCCGTTTGTCGATCCTTCTGCTAAGCCTGAGAACGTTTTCTAATGAAATTCTAATATTTATTAAAAATTTAGGGAAATTCTGCGGTTTTATTCCTTGAAGCTATGAGATCCCTGGTGTTCCTAGGTATTGTGGTCCTTTTTCTAACGGAATTTTAATTTTTGTCTTAGTTTGTCCTAATAGCAGTGAGGTAATATTGTGTACAAGCATTTAAAGTTACACTTAAAATTACCGACTATGAAAACAATCCTAATTCCAACCGATTTTAGCACTGATTCTCTTCGACATGTTCCTGATCTTTGTTCAGGTAGGCAAGACGAAACAGTAGCAGTCTTGTTTGTGCACCTTTTTCGGTTATCTGATTCCATTAGCGAACTGCTGTTGCTCTCACGAAGATCACGGGAGTACGAGTACATAAGTGATGAGTTTTATACTGCCTGTGAAAAACTAAGAAAGCAAGTCCCTAACCTGGTTGATTTACGCATTGAGTTCTTTTACGGCAGTACGATAAGTGTGTTCAAAAATTTTATCGAGGCTAATGGCATTACGAATGTCCTACATCCTGATTTATGGGTTTGTGGCAAATTGAATAAATTCAGTGTGGAACCTGGGCAGCTTGTTACGCGTTGCGGCCTTCCTTTGCTGCGTACAGCAAAGCAGGTTGAGCGCTCGAATAAGGCGCTTATAGATAGCGATGAATATACATCGCTATCGGGCTTGGCCGACCTACCGGAGAAATCAGCTGTTTATGAAGAGCAAATAGCCTAAGCATTAAACACTCACAATAAAATTGCCTACTTATGCTATTAAAAAAGAATATCCCGATTCAATATATCTTAGGGAAGGTCAAGAAAGAAGTTATTGGCGTGACCATCTATGTTGCGCTCATCACCTTTTTTTATGAGAACTTCCACATGACGCGCATATCAATTCCTATTGCCGTTCCAACAATTCTAGGTACCGTCATATCGCTGCTACTAGCCTTTAAATCCAATCAGGCATACGACCGATGGTGGGAAGCACGTACTATTTGGGGTGGCATTGTTAATGACAGCCGGACACTTGTGCGGCAATTACTCACTTTTGTGGATGGTGTTGGTGATCAACAAGACGAAAAAGCCTTCTGTGAGCGGCTGGCAAAACGGCAGGTAGCTTGGTGCTGCGCATTAAGCCGTCATCTCCGAGGACAGGATTCTCTACCTGGCTTGGAGCGCTTAGTCTCAAACGACGACATACAGTCATTAAAGCGTTATACAAACGTTCCGGTTGGCCTTCTGGAGTTGCAGGGAAGCGATATACGCCATGCATTAAAGCTGGGGTGGATAAACAGTTATCAGCAGGTACATATCGATAAGACACTCACAGCATTTTCTAATCAGATGGGGGGATGCGAAAGGATCAAGAATACGGTATTTCCTGTAACATATAGTATGTATATTCATTTCTCTCTCATACTCTTTGTAATGCTTTTGCCCTTTGGTCTAATTGAATTTTTTGGATTTGCCACGCTACCGCTTGTTATTGCCATTGCTTCTTCTTTCTTCCTTATCGAAAAAATGGCTATCCATCTGCAGGATCCGTTTGAAAACAAACCAACAGATACGCCAACAACGACCATATGTCAGACAATAGAGCGCGACTTGAAGCAAATGCTTAAGGAAAGCTATCGTCAGGATGAGAAATTGTCGGGCACGATGCATAAAACAGCGAAAATGTATTACATACTCTAGGCTAAATTCTGGGGAATGGCAACACTGATGGTGCGCCACAACTTCTGCCTGTCCGTAATCAGAAGGTCAAAACTGGCGTGACCTCCGTTGCCTGTTTTGATGCTATCCTGCCTTGCAGTATCTTTGCCATAAAAACTGAAGATATGTATCCTGAATATTTAGTAGAACCCATGCGTGCAGAACTTACAAATGTAGGTTTTGAGGAATTGAAGACACCAGAGCAGGTAGATCAGGCAATAACTACCCCCGGTACCGTATTTGTAGTAGTCAACTCTGTATGCGGTTGCGCAGCCGCAAATGCACGGCCCGCTGCCAAGGTAGCTGCGGCGAATGCCAAACACCCCGATCGTTTGGTAACTGTATTTGCGGGAATGGAAAAAGATGCAGTAGATCGTGCCAGAGGTTATATGGTTCCCTTTCCGCCGTCATCGCCCTCAATGGCGTTGTTTAAAGATGGAAAGCTAGTCCATATGATTGAACGTCATCAGATTGAAGGCCGTCCCGCGCAGATGATTGCCGATAGCCTTATCGGAGCTTTTGAACAGTACTGCTAGTAGACAGGCTATGATAATTTTGAGTCCTCCTTTTCGAAAAAAGGAGGACTTTTTAGGTTCCAGCACCTAGAAGTCAGTGATTAGCGTGATGCTACCCGCCAAATAGTGCTGCTCACATCGTCAGCAACGAGCAAAGAACCATCCTTCATCATGGCGATGCCCACAGGACGGCCATAAACATCACCCCCCTGAGCGTCCGCAATAAAGCCTGTTAAAAAATCCTCCATAGGGCCTAGCGGCCTGCCATTTTTGAATGGAACGAACGTAACTTTGTATCCAGATAATTCCGATCGGTTCCAAGAGCCATGCTGCCCTATAAAGGCGCCATCGCGATATCTGGAGGGAAACTTGTTTCCTTTATAAAAATGAAGGCCAAGTGACGCGGTATGCGATCCAACCGCAAGATCCGGTACCAGGCTCTTAGCCACCATCTCAGGATGCCGGCCTTTCCATCTTGGATCTTCATGTTTGCCAAAATAAGCGTAGGGCCAACCATAAAACCCTCCTCTCTTTACACTTGTGATGTAATCCGGTACCAGGTCATCGCCAAGGCCGTCCCGTTCATTCACTGCGGTCCATAGTGTTGATGTTCCTGGTGCCCAATCCATACCTACCGGATTTCTTAGTCCGCCTGCATAAATTACCTCGCCTGTGCCGTCCGGATTAACCTCTAATATTACCGCGCGTCGCTTCTCGTGCTCCATCCCGTTTTCACCTACATTGCTGCCCGAACCGACGGAAATATAGATTTTACTGTTGTTGGAATTGGCAACAATATTACGCGTCCAGTGATTGTTATATCCACCGGCAGGAAGCCCAAGAACTTTCGTTCCTTTAGTATTGATATGCGTATCGCCCTGTTTATACGGATAACGATATAGGCCATCTGTATTGGCCACATAGAAAAAATTGTCTATAATAAGCATCCCGTAGGGTTGATTTAAGCCTGTAATGAAATTTGTTTTCAACTCCGGAATGCCGTCCTGGTTAGTGTCCCTCAGCAAAACAATGGTGTTTGCACTTTCTCCGGCAACCTCTGCTTTTGCTTTACCACTTATTGCATTGGCTACCTTTTCTTTTACCGACCTTTCTGAGTTGGATAAAGCAACGAATACATCGCCGTTTGAAGCAACATAAATGTTTCTCGGGCTTTTCAGACCGGTAGCAAAAGCGCTTACCCTGAAGCCCGCAGGCGCCGCGGGTGTTTTGTCGGATGGCCAGCCTATTACTTTGCTGAACTTAGTTTTAGAAGCCGTGGTGTCAGGTTTAGGAAGTGACAAGTTCGAAGTCAACGTCCCCGCAGTATCAGAAGCGGCACTGTCACCCTGTTGTTCTTTGCCCTTTTCAGTATTGCAAGCGACCATGAGCAAAGTCGCCGCACTAAAAACCATTATTTTATTCATAACACATTTTTAAGTTCTTTCCATACGTTTTCCGCCAGTATCTTTTGGCCTTCAGCGGTAGGATGGATACCATCCTGTTGGTTTAAGCGCGCAACGCCTCCCACGCCTTCAAGAAGGAAAGGGACATAGGTCATATTGTTTTTTGCGGCGATATCATTGAACATCTTTCTAAATTCGGACGTGTATTTTTCGCCCATGTTCGGTGGCATTTGCATTCCCAGCATAACCAGCTTAACCTGCGGATACTTTTCTTTCACCTTATTTATTATAGCCTGTAGATTTGCTGCCGTTTCCCTGACGGGGATGCCGCGCAGACCGTCGTTCGCACCAAGTTCCAGCACGAAGACGCTTATCGGTTGCTTAAGCAGCCAATCGATCCGGCTTTTGCCTGCGGCCGATGTTTCTCCGCTCAAACCACCATTGATCACTTTGTATTTCAGATCAACGGAATCGATTTTCCGCTGTATCAGGGCCGGGTAGGCCTGCTTTGGATCTTCCAGCCCATATCCAGCGGTCAGACTAGTGCCGAAAAAGAGAACATTCTGTACTCCCGACGGCACTTCGGTGGCTATCACGGCCGCTTCGGATGGCCGTGCCTGGGATTGTCCATCCTCGGCGTTTTGTTTTTGCTCATTGCCACAACTGCTTAATGTCATAGTTATTGCTGCTATTATGAAAACTTGTTTCCGTAACATATCTGTAAAATATAAATCTAAACTACCGCTTACTTGTTTAACCTCATATATTTAAACAGTAAGCTTCCGGTTAAGTTTAAAACTTTTTTCATGTCCGACCAGTTCATTCTAGACGTTAACAATATAAGTAAGAGATATACAAGCGCAGGCAAAGCGCTCACCGTTTTAAGTGATGTATCATTTCAGATTGAAAGGGGTACTACAGTGGCTATTACAGGCCCCTCTGGTAGTGGCAAAACGACCTTATTAGGTCTGTGTGCGGGGCTGGACAGGGCGAGCTCTGGAAGCGTAACCCTAAATGGCATTTTGCTTGATGGTCTTAGCGAAGACCAACGCGCCACATTACGAAATCAATACGTTGGTTTCATCTTTCAAAATTTTCAGCTTATGCCTACGCTAACTGCTTTAGAAAACGTAATGGTGCCTATGGAATTGCGCCGACAAAAGAATATCAGGACACGTGCAATGGAATTGCTGGGCAAAGTAGGTCTCTCCGATCGTTCCCATCACTACCCCGTACAATTGTCGGGCGGCGAGCAGCAACGTGTGTCACTTGCGAGGGCTTTTTCAAACAAACCCGCTTTACTGTTTGCCGACGAGCCGACGGGTAATCTTGACGGGGAGACCGGGGCCAGGATAGAAGATATGCTTTTTGACCTTAATCGTGAGGCCGGAACAACATTGGTTATCGTGACGCATGACCTTGAACTTGCGGCTAAGACTTCCAGAATTATAAAGATGAAAAGCGGAACCATCCAATCAGATGTGTATGCCGGCCGATAGAATCATAAAGCGGCAATCGGCTGGGATAGCCTGGCTAATGACGATGGCCTGGCGTGACAGTCGCCGTAACCGGTCGCGTCTCCTTCTTTTCGTGGCTGCAATTGTACTTGGTATCGCAGCGCTTGTGGCAGTCTACTCCTTCAGGGACAACCTTACCAAAGATATTGAGCGCCAAGCCCTGGAACTTACCGGTGCCGATCTGGTGCTGGATGGGAATGCAGCACCGGGAAAGGGAACAAAGGCACTCATGGATACGCTCGGTTCAGATCGTTCTTTCGAACGCAGCTTTGCATCCATGGTGTATTTTATCAAAGATGGCGGTAGTCGCCTGGTTCAGATTCGCGCCCTGGAAGGCAAGTACCCATATTACGGGGCTATCGAAACGATACCCGCACATGCGGCGGCAGACTTTCAGGATTCAACAAAAAGCGCTTTGGTGGATAAAACGCTGATGCTTCAGTATAATGCTGTTGTTGGAGATTCCATAAAGGTCGGTGCACTAAACTTTGTGATCAAGGGAGCCCTCGAGAAAGTTCCGGGACAGACGGGCGTGTCTTCAACAGTAGCACCTGTAGTTTATATACCCCTTCGGTTTTTACAGGCCACCGGGCTTACTGAAATTGGAAGTCGCATTACCTACAAATACTACATAAAACTCGACAACCCGGAGGAAGCCGAACAACTCGTTAAGGAGCTTAAGCCAGATCTGGATAAATACGGCCTGGATGCTGAAACGGTAGCTTCAAGAAAAGCAGAGACTGGGCGTTCCTTCAAGGATGTGAACCGCTTCATGGCCTTGTCCGGATTCGTAGCCCTTTTGTTAGGTTGTATCGGCGTTGGAAGTGCAGTACATGTCTACATCCGCGAGAAGCTGGGTGCGATTGCTACCTTACGGTGTATGGGCGTGAAGTCTTCAGAGGCATTTCAGATATTTTTGATACAAATTGGCTTTATAGGAGTTCTCAGTGCGGCAATCGGATGTTTACTTGGTACTCTTTTGCAGTTTATACTCCCGGCAGTCTTGAAGGATTTTCTGCCGGTGGAACTACATATGCAGTTGAGCTGGCCGGCGATCTGGCAGGGTCTGCTTTTAGGTACCATGGTTTCTATACTTTTTGCTTTGCCGTCACTACTTGCGGTGCGTCATATATCCCCGTTGAACGCAATCCGGATGTCTTATGAACGCAAGTCTCCCAGGGCAGATCCGTTCGTTTGGCTGGTTTACGTTGTTATTTTGGGCTTTATTTTCTGGTTCACCTACCTGCAGATGGGTGGTTGGCTGGAGGCGGTTATTTTTACATTCGGAATATCCCTGGCCTTTTTGCTTTTGTATACGTTATCCAAACTGTTAATGTGGCTGTTGCGTAAGTTATTGCCTCAAAGTTTTAGCTATCTGTGGCGGCAGGGATTTGCAAATCTATATCGCCCAGGGAATCAAACTATGGTGTTAACGGTGTCAATCGGATTATCTGCAGCATTTATTGGTCTGTTGTTTTTGGTTCAGGCTATTTTGATAAAGCGAGTAACAGTCGCGGCTGGCGATAGTCAGCCTAACATGGTATTGTTTGACATTCAGAGCGAACAGAAAGAGCCTGTGGCCCAACTTACCCGGACCCATAGGTTGCCCTTGATGAATCAGGTACCAATAGTTACCCTCAGAATCGATGAAATTAATGGAAAAACCGCGGCCGATTTGTCCGTCTCAGATAGTTTGCCTGACAAAAAGCCTGGAGGTCGAGAGCCTTCGGAGCGCGCCTTCAGTAGTGAACTGCGCGTGACGTTTCAGTCGAAGCTAACGGAAGCTGAACGCATCACTAAAGGCGTTTGGGCCGGTGTTGCCGACAGCATACCGCGGGTCTCTTTTGAACAAAACTATGCAAGACGCATACAGGTCGATGTTGGTGACACAGTCGTATTTAATGTACAAGGTGTGCTCGTGCGGACGATCGTGGGAAGTCTTCGGGAGGTAAACTGGGCCAGGATGCAAACTAACTTTCGCGTCGTATTTCCACAGGGGGTACTTGAAGATGCCCCTCAATTTCATGTACTGATGACGCGTGTACCCACTAGCGAACGCTCGGCAGCATACCAGGCTGCTGTTGTTCGGGCTTTCCCGAACGTCTCCGTTATCGATCTTAAGCTAATTCTGCAGGTACTTGATGATTTGCTTTCGAAGATCAGCTTTGTGATAAGATTTATGGCAGGTTTTAGCATGGCAACTGGTTGGATCGTGCTGATATCTTCTGTATTAACAAGCAAAGCCCAGCGTACCAAGGAAAGCCTGTTGCTTCGGACGCTTGGAGCGAGCAGCAGACAAATCCTTGCTATAACGGCAGTAGAATATCTTTTCCTCGGTATCGTAGCCACCGGCGCAGGGATGTTTCTAGCGCTTTGCGGAAGCTGGGCGCTGGCTGTATATGTTTTCGACGCGGCATTTGAACCATCAGGTACAGTAATAGCGGCATTCTTTTTCATTATCACATCTATCGTCGTAATTACAGGCCTGGTCAGTAGCCGGGCCGCCTTGAAACGCTGATTTATTGGGAATAAATCGGAGTCAATGCCTTTAACACGGATAAAGTTCTTATTTTGCGGGTTATTGAACGCATTAATAACCCAATATGAAAAGATTTTTGTTCCTGGCCCTGTTGCTCTGCGGAACCGTATTTGCGCAGGAACGTAAGGCTCCGGCTTACCCCCTCATTACACACGACCCCTATTTTAGTATTTGGTCACCCTCCGATTCGCTTAACGCCAGTACGACTATGCACTGGACCGGCGCCACACAGTCTCTAACCGGGATACTTAGTGTCGACGGAAAACTTTATAGTTTTCTTGGCAAGCCAGAGAAAATTTATAAAGCCATACTACCGTCTGCCGACGAGCGCCCTATGCAGCAGCTATATACGGAAGATAAGCCTGCCGAAAACTGGATGAGTGTAGACTTTGACGATAATATGTGGAAGTCCGCCCTTAGCCCCGCAGGCAGTGAGCGTGCGCAGGCGAAAACACCCTGGAAGAAAGACGAGATATGGATTAGACGCAGCTTTGATGCTGCGAGTGTAGGATCGAATAAGCTGTTTCTGCAGATCAGGCATGACGACAAAGCTACAGTTTATCTGAACGGAAAGGAGATTTACAGTAAGTCTGAACTGGAAGGCAAGTTTGTATACATACCAATCGCCGATGCAATCAGGAAGACGCTTAAAAAAGGAAAGAATATAATAGCTATCCATGCGGTTAATACCGGCGGGCCATCCTTCCTGGATGCCGGTCTGGTAGAAGAGCCAGCGGCAAAGGACGTACTTAAAATTGTTAACGCCACGCCTAAGAGCGTTGACCTGAATGCTACGCAGACGATTTATGAGTTTGTCTGCGGTAAAATAGATCTTAAGTTAACCTTCACATCGCCGCAGCTTATGGATCGTTTGGATCTGCTTTCCCGGCCCGTATCTTATATATCTGCAAGCGTTAAGGCAAATGATGGTTTGAACCATCAGGTGAAACTATATTTTGGAGCGTCAACCAATGTTGCCGTGCATAGCCCAACCCAGGAAGTCCGCGCGCGTAAATATCGGAAAGCTGAACTCGATATTTTGAGCGCTGGTACAATTGCTCAGCCCATGCTTCAGCGTGCTGGCGATGATGTACGGATAGACTGGGGCTATATGTATGTCGCAGTCCCCTCCGCTTACAGAAGTGTTCAAAGCATAAGTACAGCTGTAGAAGCCATGAATATCTTACGGGCGAAGCCGGCTGCATCGCCCGATGCGTTAACTGGCGAAAAACTGATGCTGAACACTTTAATCCCAATGGGGAAGGTCGGTGCTACAGCTAAGGAACAGTTTATTATGCTTGGCTACGACGATGTCTATTCATTGCAGTATTTTGGGAAAAACCTTCGCCCCTGGTGGAATAGCGACGGGAAGGAGACAATCGAGAACCAACTGGCAATTGCTGCAAAAGATTATAAATCCTTGATGAGTAATAGTGCAGCCTTTGATAAGAAGATGTACGCTGATGCCCTGAACAGCGGGGGCAAAGCATATGCAGAACTTTGTGAAATAGGCTACCGCCAGGCCATCACCGCACATAAACTGGTTAAAGGGCCGGAAAACGGACTGTTGTTTCTTTCAAAGGAAAACTTTAGCAACGGATCAATCGGCACCGTGGATGTGACTTATCCGTCGGCGCCCTTGTTCTTGATGTATAACCCGGATCTTTTGAAAGGGATGTTGAATGGTATCTTTTATTATAGTGAAAGCGGGAAATGGACTAAGCCCTTCGCCGCACATGATTTAGGGACATATCCGCTGGCCAATGGTCAGACCTACGGAGAAGACATGCCTGTAGAGGAATCAGGAAACATGTTAATTTTGACCGCTGCCATCGCGAAAGCCGAAGGGAACGCTGAATATGCACGAAAGCATTGGAAAACATTAAGCACTTGGGCCGAATACCTGAGCGAGAAAGGACTTGATCCTGCGAACCAATTGTCGACAGACGATTTTGCGGGCCATCTGGCTCGAAACGCAAACTTATCTGTAAAAGCTATTGTCGCACTTGGAGGGTACGGTATGATGGCAGAAATGCTCGGCGAAAAGGCACTTGGACAGAAGTACACAGCTATGGCCAAAGAGATGGCAGGGAAGTGGATGCAGCTTGCAGACGCAGGCGATCATTATGCGTTGACTTTCGATGATAAAAACACATGGAGCCAGAAGTACAATTTGGTCTGGGACAAGGTATTGAGTCTTGGCCTCTTCCCCAAAGAGGTGTACACGAAGGAGATCAGCTTTTACTTAGGTAAACAATTGAAGTACGGATTGCCGTTGGATAGCCGCCGTACTTACACCAAGTCTGACTGGATCACATGGACAGCCACACTGGCCGATAACAGGCAGGACTTTGAAGCGCTGGTAGCGCCGGTGTACAAATACGCGCTTGAAACACCCGATCGTGTCCCGATCAGTGATTGGCACGAAACCAAGGATGCGCGGCGGCAGAACTTCACTGCGAGGAGTGTTGTCGGAGGGTTTTTTATCAAAATGCTGTACGATAAGCTTGGAAAATAAAGAAGAGAGGGGACGATCCAGCCGATTGTCCCCTCTCTTTTTATCACTGTTCCGTATCCGCCATTTCAATTCGCTTGTTAGTCCTTTGCGTGATTGCCGACTTTTTGGCTTGCATATGACG
Source organism: Pedobacter faecalis (assembly GCF_030182585.1). Classification (NCBI taxonomy): domain Bacteria; kingdom Pseudomonadati; phylum Bacteroidota; class Sphingobacteriia; order Sphingobacteriales; family Sphingobacteriaceae; genus Pedobacter; species Pedobacter faecalis. Next base: position 2,943,061 of record NZ_JARXOW010000001.1, read on the forward strand.
CTGTAGCCTTGAACTTTCAAAATGTGGATGTCTGCGCAACTCATTGACATTGATGCGTAATTGCTGGCCCTTGCGCCAGAGGTAACCTCCCGCAGAAAGCGTAACGCCCTTTATAGAATTGGAAATCGCACCATTGTCAATCCCCGTTTCTTTGGTAGCCTCCAGCCCGCTTTTAAAAGATCGGATCCACCGTCCGTTAAGGTCGTACTGAGATATCACTCGACTGTTCGCCGCAATCTGAGGATTAACCTTAATTTTCTTTTTAATGACCTTGCTCCACACATATCCCCCATAGGTAAGCCCGCGGCCCTTTATGACATCACGAATGCCATTGTAATGGACCCCCACGGATTTGGCCGCCTCTTTGGAATTAAGGTGTGTGCGGATCAGATTTCCTTCTAAGTCGTACTGGCCCACGGTGTGTTGTTGACTGGATAGTGGTGAGGGGCCGAACCACTTTTCTTTGAGAATTGGTTTCAGGTCTATCTCCTCATCATTGCCGCGCCTCCATAAATAGCCATAAGCGGTATAAGCTCTTTTTGATTCGCTCGCAGCCGCCGAGATGTGCTGATGGAGGCCATTAAATGCCTGTGCGGCCGCCTTTGCGCTTGGGTAAGTTTCGAGCAGTTTCCCCGAAAGGCTATAGCGGCTGATCGTGTGTTCGTTCTTTTTCACTGTTTTGATTAGCGTAATTATGTTAAAAATCTTTATTGAGCAGTTTCTCAAGTTCACCAAAGGAAACATTCATGCGTACACGGCCCTGTTTAGCGTAAGCAATTTCGCCGGTCTCCTCAGAAACAATAACGGCAACAGCATCCGTTGTTTCAGAAATTCCGATGCCTGCCCGGTGCCTAAGCCCAAACTGGGGAGGTAATTTGTCATTGTCCGTAAGCGGGAGTATACAACTTGCGCTTTTGATCTTGTTTTCGGCAATTACAACGGCACCATCGTGCAGCGGACTGTACTTCTGAAATATGCTCTCCAGTAAACGTTTTGATATCTTCGAATCGATTACCTCGCAGCTATTGGCAAATAATTGATCATCATAAAATTTTACAAAAACCATCAGTGCTCCAGTCCTCGATTTTTTCATGCTCTTACACGCATCAATAATGGGTTTAATTCGGATCAGGTTGTCGCGCTCAATGTTCTTACTTCCGAACAGATAACCCCACCAAGCCTTATTTTGTTGCAGAAAAGTATTTTTTCCTATCAAAAGGAGGAATCTCCTAATTTCAGGCTGAAAAATCACAATGAGCGCGATGATGCCTACACTCATAAACTTCTCAATAATGGCAGTAAGCAGCCTCATATCAAGTTGCCTTACGGCAAACCAGATTAGCACCACGATAAACATACCCAAGAGCAGGTTTACGGCAATGGTGTTCTTGATCAGGTTGTATAAATAATAGATCAGCAGAGCTACAAATATGATATCCACGATATCAGTTACCGTCACCTTCAGAAAGTCGAAGTCAAAGCCGTTCATCGATGCAAGTTAGTGAAAATAATTATTACTTCATGTTTTTAACAATAGCGATACATTCGGATGCGGCTTTTACATCGTGCACCCGCAATATTGTGGCTCCCTTCAATAGGGCGATAGTGTTTACAACGGTTGTGCCATTAAGCGCTTCTCCCGCCGAGCCTCCGAGCAGTTTATATATCATGCCTTTTCGTGAAACGCCTACAAGGAGCGGAAGGCCGAATATATGCAGGTCTTCCAAGCGGTTAAGAAGTTCATAATTCTGGTCTGTAGTCTTAGCAAATCCAAACCCGGGATCAATCATGATATCGTTCACCCCGAGCGATTTCAGTTTTGCAATGCGTGCTGAAAAATAATCTATCAGTTCAAGATTCAGATCTTTATAGTCTGTAAGCGTTTGCATAGTTTGGGGGTTACCACGCATGTGCATAATAATGTATGGGACCTTTAAGTCTGCCACCGTAGCAAACATAGCTTCATCAAGATCGCCGGCGGATATGTCGTTGACCAGGTGTGCGCCGGCCTGCACAGCTTCCCGGGCCACCTTCGAACGGAACGTATCCACTGATATCACAACATCAGGAAATCTTTTAACGATAGCTTCCACAACAGGTGTCAGCCGGCTTACTTCCTCATCGCTATGCACGTCAACAGCACCAGGCCTGGAAGAGTAGGCGCCGATGTCAATGAAGCTTGCGCCTTCATTTACAAAAGCTTCCGTACGGAGCAGTGCTTGTTCAACGGTAGTTACCCGGCTTTCACCATAAAATGAATCTGGTGTCAGGTTGAGAATTCCCATGACCGCTGGGGTACTCAGATCCACCAGCCTGCCTCTTATGTTTAGTGTACGTTTTGCGTTTAAAAATGTATCTTTAGCCATTGTCGTTGTACAAACTTATATAAATAGTTCTATATCTTGGTAACAGGCGTTACAGCGATATACTGGCTTAAATTTAATATTATAATTGGTTTTCGTGGCGAATACTTCACAGGAATATGATTCAGTAACAGCGGTTTGCAGGTCGTTGTTTTTAAAAAAGACTTATGATTATGGGACAGCCTGGCGCATTTTGCGGCCGGCGTCAATCACAGATCAGATTTTTATTAAAGCACAGCGCATTCGTACGCTTGAAGAGACAGGGGTATCCAAGGTTGGCGATGGTGTAACAGACGAATACATTGGCATTGTGAATTATTGTATCATAGGAATGATGCAACTTGAGCTGGGACCGGAAGATCCGTATGAACTCGAACCTGCCTTAGTGGAACAATTGTTTGACCAGAAAGTAAGGGAAACCAAAACCTTAATGTTCGCAAAGAACCATGATTATGGTGAGGCCTGGCGCGATATGCGCATCAGTTCACTCACCGATTTGATCCTGATGAAAATCTTGCGGGTCAAGCAGATTGAGGACAACCAAGGTAAAACGCTTGCTTCCGAGGGAGTAAGCGCTAACTATCAGGATATGCTCAACTATGCAGTATTTGCATTAATAAGGCTGGGACTTAAATAAAATCAAAGCATGAAAAGAATCGCGCTTAATTTTTCACGAATATTTGTTGGAACGCTATTTATATTCTCTGGCCTGATTAAGGCCAATGATCCGCTTGGCTTCGGATATAAACTTCAAGAATATTTTGAGGTTTTCCATATGCCTTTCCTTAGCGGCTGGGCAACCGGAATTGCCATCATGCTTTGTGTGTTCGAGGTCGTGCTAGGGGCTTTGCTGCTGCTTGGGTTCTGGCGCAGGGAGGTCACCCTGGGTCTATTGCTCGTCATAATTTTTTTTACATTTCTAACCTTTGTTTCCGCTTTCTTTAAAGTAGTGACATCCTGTGGCTGCTTCGGGGACGCAATCCCTCTTACGCCTTGGCAATCTTTTACCAAAGATGTTGTGTTGCTTGTCCTTATCGTTTACCTGTTCCGCTATGCTGATGTTATTCGGCCTGTCACCAGCAATTCCTCTGCGCAGAAGGCAACATTTCTTATTGTTCTGCTCGTTTCGCTCGGATTCAGTCTTTACACCTATAACCGTCTGCCTGTAATAGACTTTCTCCCTTATAAGGTCGGTGCTAATCTACCGGAACTGATGAAAATTCCTGCGGGCGCCGTACCAGACGAGTACGAGATTACCTACAAGATGAAAAACAAAGCAACCGGTGAGGAGAAAGTAATAAATGACAAGGATTACCTTAAAACCGGGATATGGCAGGATGAAAACTGGGAGATCGTCGGCGATCCCGAAAGCCGGTTAGTTAAAGAGGGCTTCAAGCCGAAGATTCGTGACCTCATGATTACTGATGCTTCGGGCACAGACTATACAAAAGAATTGATCGAGAACCCCTATTATAACCTGGTCGTGGTGGCATACGATCTGAGTGCAACAAATGAAACTGCCATGGGGAACTTGAACGCATTATCGTTAAATGCAGTAGAGCAGTTTCATATTCGTACTGTAATGCTAACCTCAGCGGCCGCGCAGACCGCAGACGCTTACAGCAAACGAATGAAACTCTTTATGGAGGTGTTTTATGCCGATGCGGTACCACTGAAAAGCATGGTTAGGGCAAATCCAGGAGTGATGCTACTTAAGAACGGTGTAGTTATAAACAAATGGCATCATAGTGCGGTTCCATCGTTCGACGAGCTCTCACGGGAGTATTTTGCTAAATAGTCCTGATGATACGTTATACCCTCCATAAAATTTCCTATGGATTTGCCGTGATGACGGGTGTGGTTATCATTGTCTTTATACTTTTTAACATTTTGCCCGGCGACCCGGCCCGGATGACAATGGGTCAGCGCGCCGATGTCCAATCGCTGGAAGCAGTGCGTAAAGAATTCGGATTAGACCAATCGCGCGGCACCCAATTTCTTTTATACATAAACGACCTTTCGCCAGTTAGCGTTCACGACAACAGCCATGCCGACATCCAGAAATATACCCTCCTGGCATCCGTGGAAGTCGGCAGGAAGGTACTCGTAATTAAAGTTCCATACCTTCGGCGCTCCTATCAAACCAAACGTGAAGTAACCACCATCCTTGCAGAAACAGTTCCCAATACCATAGTGCTGGCTTCAGCTGCAATGTTACTTGCTACAGTTACAGGCGTATTTTTGGGCGTGCTTTCCGCAGTTAATAAAGACACCTGGATAGACAGATCAGCGAACGGATTTGCCATCGTAGGTATTTCTTCTCCGTCCTTTTTTGCCGGTATTATCATTGCCTGGCTTTTTGGTTTTGTGCTAAGGGAGTATACCGGTTTAAGCATGTCGGGCAGTCTATATAGTTACGATCCTTTCCAAGGGGAAATAATGACGCTGCACAACCTCTGGCTTCCTATGATCACACTTGCCCTTCGTCCTTTGGCAGTTATTGTACAGCTTACCAGAAGTACTATGCTCGACGTGCTTTCTCAGGATTATATACGCACAGCCAAGGCTAAGGGACTCGGTCGACTAACGATTATTTGGAAGCATGCACTTCGCAATGCCATTAATCCGGTGATCACTGCAATTTCCGGCTGGTTTGCATCCTTACTCGCAGGTTCGTTTTTCGTGGAATACATCTTCGGATACAATGGACTAGGACGTACGACGGTCACCGCGCTTGAAATGTCTGACTTTCCGGTGGTCATGGGGTCCATATTATTTATCTCTCTTGTGTTCATCGTAATTAATATCTTATCCGACATATTATATGCCTTTGCTGATCCAAGGGTAAAACTGGTATAAACAATGATTGTTTTTCTGACAGGCTTCATGGGGTGTGGCAAAAGCACCAACGGACGTAAGCTCGCCGCGGCGATGCAGTACGCATTTATTGATCTTGATGCAGAGATTGAAAAGCTTGCCAATGGATCTATCGCAGGGTATTTCGATGCTCACGGAGAACATGCTTTCAGGGAACTGGAAAGCATGTTGTTGAAAACATTTGATTTCCCGCCAAATGCGATAGTAGCGACGGGTGGCGGCACACCATGCTATGCCGACAACATGAATTGGATGATATCAAACGGGCTGACCATTTATATTGAGATGACGCCGTCGGCCCTCGCAAAACGATTAGAGCGTGGCAAAGACAAACGGCCCCTGATCAGGAATCTAAGTCAGCAAGAACTGATAAGCTTTATCCAGCAAAAGCTAGTTGAGCGCGAGCCATTTTATAAACGGGCAGAGATTGTCCTCAACGGACTCAATTTTGATGTGCAGGATTGTAAGCAAATCGTCCTTAACGCCACTCAGAAGAGGCAGAGATAAGCGAAAAGTCGGTACGAGCAGGGAGGTTGAGATACGGGTAAGTCACCTTCGAAAGATATAGGCCCTGAGGATGTGCAGGATCCAGAAACTTAGGTATGCTCCTGGTCACAAGATAGCTTTGAAATTCGTCAACACTGAGCGAGCCCCGGCCAATCTTAAGTAACTGACCCATAATAATCCTGATCATCTTTGCAAGAAAGCGGTTAGACGAGATATGAAAGCGTAATTTGTCGCCTCTCGGATCTATAGCGAGCGTTGCAGACATCACATTGCAGATTGTATGCTCATATTTGTCCGGGCCAGTACAGAAACATCGGTAGTCTTTATAGAAAGGTAGCAATCCTACGGCTCTTTTCATCTCGTCAAACTTCAGGTTGTCCAACAGGTAGAAAGAACTCAAACCATTCAGGAAAGGGTCTTTGTAGAAGTGCATGAAGTAGTCGTAAGACCGGAGTACCGCATCAAACCTCGCATGGCGGTTTTCTGCCACAGGGATAATGTCGAACACCGCAATGCCTACCGGCAATATTTTATTTATGCGAAATACCAGGTCAAAGTCCCAGGATTGCGGCAGGTCAACGTGAAAAAAGAACTGGGTGGCATGTACGTGAGCATCAGTACGTCCGCAACCAACTACCTCAATCCTGGTTTTAAAGATATCACTAAGCGCTTGTTCAATCACGCCCTGTATGTTTGGCAGGCATGGCTGTTTTTGCCATCCGCTATAACGGAGTCCGTTATAGCCAATATGAAAAAAATACCTCACTTATTTCTTCCCAGCTCGCTTATTTAGTTCCTCAACAGGCATAACCATCATGCGTCCAACGCGCTGTTTGCCACGGTAAGTAATCACTTTAAGCGTGGAAGCTTCTTTCGGAACCGTTAGTTTCTCGGTGTACTTCGGATAAAAGTAGTCAGGGAAAGAGTTGTCAAAGCTGTAATGAATACTGAGATCTTCCACTTCGGTACTTAGTTCAATCATTAATTGCTTATCAGCCGACCTGCTTACGTTGAAGATCGGATCGTAAACACTGGGCGCATATTTCGTTTCAGCTACGTCCAGGCGTTTAAAGTGCTGCTCAACCCGGCCAAAAAAATTCTTCCAGTTTTTTTTCTCTGGCTGCGACCAAACAGACTCAGCTATAGCAAATCCACGTGGCCAGGTCATGTATTCGGCCTGGCGAATATTATAAACCTGTTCGGTCCACAAGTTACCCTGACCACCTTTAATATAGCGTATATCAGCACCCGGGGGAACCGGATCGAATTCATAGGATTTGCTCAGGCGGAGTGAAGCATACACACGAGGCTCTGTAATCGGGTCGGCCTGCATGTAGTCCAGATAAGCATAGGTAGTCGGACTCATCACTACTTCGTGTTTCTTCTTCGCTGCATCCAAACCGTATTTCATGCCGCGCCAACTCATTACCGCTACACTGGGAGGCATACCCCCGTCCAGTATTTCATCCCATCCGATGAATTTTTTCCCTTTTGATTCTACGATCTTCTGAACACGTTTCGTGAAATATCCCTGAACTTCATGCATGTTGCGCAAGCCCTCACGTTTCATAAGCGCTTTGATCTGTTCATTCTTCTGCCAGAAATTTATCGGCGCTTCGTCGCCACCCATATGTATATACTGGAAGGGAAACAACGCTGCGATCTGCGTGACCACCGTGTCAAGGAAGCTGTAAACGCGTTCGTTTGCCGGACATAGTGTATTGTCTACCAACGCTATCGGTGGCGCGCCCCTCGACCAGTCCATAATCTGTTCACCCGACCGCACACGGTAGTTGACGGCTTCCGGAGTGCAGGAAAGTTCCGGATAGGCTGCAATAGCTGCCAGACTATGCCCAGGCACATCGATTTCAGGCAAAATATTCACAAAACGCTCCTGTGCGTACTGCACCAGCTCCCGGATGTCATCCTGTGTATAAAAGCCTCCGTAATCTCTCGGCTCGTCTGCCGCAGGTGGAGCAAAATAACCAAACTCACCAACGCGTTTAACCCGCCAGGCACCTACTTCAGTAAGTTTGGGAAGCCCTTTAATTTCAATACGCCATCCTTCGTCGTCGGCCAGATGCAAATGAAGGATATTGTATTTATACCTAACCATCGCGTCTATATACTGTTTAACCTCTTCCTTCGTGAAGAAATGACGGGAAACATCAAACATAAGTCCACGCCAGCCTAGCCTCGGATAATCCGTTATATCTGCGCAGGGTGCCTGCCAGTCCACATTCGTCACTTTTTCCATGCTTTCAATTTCCGCTGGGAAAAGCTGTATCAGGCTTTGCGCGCCATAAAATAATCCAGCCGCTTTATTGGCTTTGATGGTAACCTTTTCAGGCGTCACATTAAGCTGGTAACCTTCATCGCCCAGCGCCGGGCTGGCCCGGTTATTCAGTTCCAGCACAATAACCGGTCGCTCTGCGTGCTGTACCACGGAAACGAAACTGCCCGTTGGTTTAGAAAAACGCTCCTGTAAAAACGCCGTCACCTGTTTTAGTTCAGGGAGCGCGGGCGACTGTATCACAACGTTTTCAGGCAATATAAAGTAACCTTCCAGCTTAGTAACAGATACAGGTTCAGGTATAATGGCGATTTCTGGCTTTGTCTGTGCATTACTTTGAAAAGCCAGCGTTAAGAGACAAGCAAGGATAAGGAGTTTTTTCATAATGTCACGTAATTCGTAAAAATAGTCATAAATTCCGAACCCTTCACTTCAATGCATCAAGAACTGCAAATAGTTTGCTTTTAATACCAGATCCTGAGTAGTTGTTTACATTAATAACGACAACGTATTTGCGACCGGCACCGCTCGTATGGTATCCTGCATAAGCTAATACATCGCTAATGGTTCCACTTTTCAACCTCATGCCATTATTCAGAGGCAGCGATTTTAAAAAGTCTGTAAACCAAGGCGCTGATTGCGCCCGGTACAGAACCGTAGCCATTGCGGCCGTCGACACCCTGTTAGCCGGACTCAGGCCGCTTCCGTCAAGCATCTTTAACGAGCCGCGCGCCACGCCTCGGCCGACCCAGTGATTTACAATTAAGTCAACGCCAGCTGCCGTTGTAGCCTTTTTACCGGCTTTCCAGGCTAGGGTACGTATGAGATGCTCGCCGTACAGGTTAATGCTTTTCTGATTGAACAAATAAACAATATCCGCTAAGGAAGGGGAGTTCAACGTTACCAGCGCTCTTCCAGCAGCCGGAATTTCTTCCCCTGCTAAAGTGAGGCGCCTTCCGGTACTCGGATCCCCCGTCGCCGGAATACCCAACCGGCTCAAGGTGTCCCGCAACCGCAGCGCAGCATCATAAGCCGGTTCGGGCAATGCCACTGAAATTCCTGACTTCGCGATCCCTGAAGCCCAGGTACCGCGCAAATAGGCGGTATTCGACAGCGGTGGGAGATAGGCATACACCTGATCCCCGGAACCCCTTGCTCCGCTTGAGATCTCATTGACGATCCGGATGTATGGCATTTCCGGTACAATGCGGGTTACCGACACTTTGCCGCCGATGGTTGACAGATGGATGTCAAATTGATTTTCCCTCCAGCTCAGGCCCGAGGCAGCCGCTCCATAGTAGTTTCCAATATCTTGCCATATCCAGCCATCCGGCGTCTGTGGCGATCCCCAGACCAGGTCGTCACCGATGATGCGGCCGGTTATTTTCCTGATCCCAGCTTGCCTCACCGCCGTTACCCACTGGTCCAGAACGTTCTTTTCCTTCGTGTTCGGATAACGCCAGGAGCCTAGGGTCGGGTCGCCACCACCTTTGATGATCAGGTCGCCCTGCAATGTGCCGTCGGGGCTGATGCTTCCCGAATAAACCAGACTTGTGCTGTATCGGAAATCCGGGCCTAACAGTTCCAGGGCAGTTGCTGAAGTGATGGTCTTTAGTGTCGATGCGGGTGCCAGCCCGATGTCCTCGTTCTTCGCAAAGATTTTGTCGCCGGTACTTGCATCAAGAATACAGATCGAACTGATCGCATGCCTGGTTTGCGGGTCGTTTTCAAAGTCAGCAAAAGCTTTCCTAAGGCGCTCCGAAGGAGCCTGCGCCAGAAGAGCACCGTTAAATACTGCTATAAAAAGAATAGAGGTCAGGAGTTTTTCAAACATAAGATTATAAAAACAAAATGCAGGACTGGTTTTCCAGCCCTGCATCAATTAACGCACCATTCCGGCGCTGATTCTAATTAAATTAAGTCATTCTTCACCAGGTATTCAGCGATCTGTACAGCATTTGTGGCAGCGCCTTTGCGCAGATTGTCTGCCACAATCCACATGTTCAGTGTTTTAGGCTGAGACTCATCCCGGCGTATACGTCCCACAAAAACTTCATCCTTTTCATGCGCATCTTTAGGCATTGGATACTTAAGATTGGCTATGTCGTCAACCACAATAATGCCTTCCGATTCTTCAAGGATGTTTCTTACCTCTGCAAGGTCAAAATCGTTCTCGAACTCAATGTTCACCGACTCCGAATGTCCGCCCATTACCGGAATGCGTACCGTTGTAGCGGTTACGCGGATGCTATCGTCGCCCATAATCTTATTGGTCTCCAATATCATCTTCATCTCCTCTTTGGTGTATCCATTATCCTGGAATACGTCAATATGTGGAATAACGTTCAGGTCGATTTCATATGCATAGGCTTTAGGGCCATCTTTAACACCATTACGCTCATCCATCAACTGGTCTACAGCCTTAACGCCTGTTCCTGTCACCGATTGATAGGTAGATACCACAACCCGTCTGATTTTATATTTGTCATGAAGTGGCTTCAAAGCAACCACCATCTGTATTGTCGAACAGTTGGGGTTTGCAATGATCTTGTCGGCCTTTGTAAGTACATCAGCGTTTACTTCAGGGACAACCAGTTTTTTGTCAGGGTCCATACGCCATGCCGATGAATTATCGATCACTGTAGTTCCCACCTCCGCAAACCGTGGCGCTTCCTGCAAAGAGGTACTTCCGCCAGCAGAAAAAAGTGCAATGTCCGGTTTCATCGCAATAGCTGTATCCATATTTACAACAGCATACTTCTTACCCTTGAAAGAAATTTCCTTGCCAACGCTCTTCTCAGAAGCTACAGGGATCAATTCGGTCAACGGAAAATTACGCTCTTCCAATACTTTTAACATTACGGTACCAACCAGACCGGTTGCACCTACTACTGCGATTTTCATGATTTTTTTATAATTGTTTAAATTGTGTTTGGGCCTCGGCTTTTTGCAGATGACCCGGTTAGTTGTTTTTTAGTTTAATGAATAGTGTTCAATAATAAGTGGGCAAATATCAGCATTTTTTCTAATATAATGGCCTAACGCGCTTATTATAAACGAAAAGGGAAGTGACCTTTCCGACCACTTCCCTTGTTTATCTCTGTTTTAATGTTTTTATAACAGTTGGTGGTCTACATAATCAAAACTCTTCTTAATACTTACATAAGGATCAATGGAGAAGTTTTCCTGCTCAACGATGGCGTGTTTCAAGCCTGCAAGTTTAGCGTGTTTAAAAATGGTTTTGAAGTCCACTTTTCCGTCGCCAACTTCCGTATTAAGCGTGTTGTCCGCCTTATCCATATCTTTCACATGCCACATGACGAAACGTCCGGGATGCTTGTCAAATAAGTCCTTTGGATCCAGTCCTGCACGTACTACCCAATAGAGATCCATCTCAAACTGCACCTGGTCTTTGTCTGTTTCCTCAAGAAGAATATCATAGCCAGTCCTTTCGCCATGCCTCTGAAATTCGAAGTCATGGTTATGGTAAGCAAGCTGAAGGCCCGACTGTTTACATAGTGCTGCTGCCTCGTTAAGACGTTCGGCAACCCGTTTGTAGTCTTCAGCGTTCGATCGCAGAGACTGATCCAGGTAAGGACAGGTCAGATAAGACATATCCAGTCCTGCAGCCCCTTCTATCAGCGTCTTCAGCTCTTCTGTATCGCCCGTTTTGATATAATTATCCAGCCCGAAGTGTCCGCTAGGCGCCTTTAAGCCGTTTGCCTCCAGAAGCGATTTGAAAGACTTAATGTCCATCCCCCAGAACTTCGATTCAGCGGTGTAGCCATAAGTTTCTACCTCCCGGTAGCCGGCGGCGGCGACTTTCTCAATAACCCCTTTTACGTCTTTAGGCAGCAAATCCCTCAAGGTATAGAGTTGCAGTCCAACCACGTTATTTTTCGCAGCTGAGCAGGCGAATCCTGGTAATATTGCCGCACCTGCTAAAGCGATAGCGCTTTGCTTTATAAATGTTCTTCTGGAGTTCATAGATCGATTAAACATCACAAATATTAACAGCTTCTTTGAGCGACTGGAATTTGTCTTGCTTTTTAGGCAGAAACTCTTGTGCCAGATATCCTTTAAAGCCCGTCGCAACAATGGCTTTGATGATTGCGGGGTAGTTTAACTCCTGGGTTTCATCCAGCTCATTTCTTCCCGGGACACCAGCGGTGTGGTAGTGGGATATGTATTGATGGTTATTCCTTATCGTACTGATCACGTTACCCTCATCGATCTGCATATGATAGATATCGTACAACAGCTTGAAGTGCTCAGAACCCAGGCGTTTGCACAATTCAACGCCCCAGGGTGTATTGTCGCACTGATAGTCTTTATGGTCTACTTTACTGTTCAGCAGTTCCATCACAAGGATCACATTGTGCTTTTCGGCAATGGGTAATACTTGCTTCAATCCCTCCACGCAATTCTTCCAACCGGTCTCATTATCTTTACCCCGTCTGCGCCCGCTAAAACAGATCAACTGCTTGTAGCCTGCAGCAGCAACCTTCGGAATCATTTCTGAATAGTTTTTAATAAGCTGCGCATGAAACTTCGTATCATTCCATCCGTCGTCCAGATTAAGTTCTGCGCCATTGCAAAGGGACGAATCAAGACCATGTTTTTTAAGCGTCGCCCAATCGTTCGGACCAACCAGATCGATAGCTTTAATGCCGATCCTTTTTGCTTCGATACACAATGTGTCAAGGTCTACGCCCCCAAAGCACCAGCGACATACAGAATGATTTACGTTTCCTTTCAAAGCCCGCGAGATATTCGTTTCTGAATCTAGTGCCAGCGCTGGCAATGCTGCCGAAACACCTAAGGCGGCAGTTCCGGCAACAATATTTTTCAATGCAGTTCTTCTGCTGTTCTCTGGATTCATCTTGGTATTATTAAGACACCGTAGTTGTTTCAGCTTTGTTATTGTCTTTAAAAAGGAGCAGGAACAACAGGGCTACTCCGGCAGAAATGGCCGCAGGAACAATCCATATGCTATACCAGTCGTGACCGCTGCCAACGACATGATCATCTACCACCATACCTGAAATGATAGACCCAATAAGCATACCCACACCGTACGTAGCCAGGGTGATAAAGCCCTGTGCTGCACTCTTGAAGCGATCCCCCGCCAGCCTGTCTGTATAAATCTGTCCGGTTACAAAGAAAAAGTCATAGCAGATACCATGCAGAACAATCCCTCCAATCAGCATCCAGTAATTCGCATCAGCATTTCCGAAGGCAAAGAAAAGATACCGCACTACCCAGGCGATCATACCGATGGCCAGCATCTTTTTCACGCCAAGCCGCACAAAGAATAGGGGCATCAAAAGCATAAACAACGTTTCTGAAACCTGTCCCAGCGATTGGACGCCGGCGGCACCTTTCATACCAACCTCATTAAGGAAAGGATTGGTGAAATTATAGTAGAAAGCCAGTGGTACACAGATCGCAACGGAGGAAAGGAAAAAGATCAGGAAAGATCTGTTTTTCAATAAGCCAATTGCATCCAGGCCGATGATATCGCCAAAGCTGGTTTTCTCGCCCTTCTTAACAGGAGGGGTATGTGGTAATACAAAACTGAAAAGGCCCAGGATCAGCGAAGCTATTGCGGCCATTTTAAAGGTAAGCACTAAATTGCCGTCCTGCTCCCAGTTAAGCCAGCCAATAGTCAAACCGGCTACTATCCATCCAATCGTCCCAAATACACGGATAGACGGGAACTCTTTTCCCGGATCTGTCATCTGCTTAAATGAGATAGAATTAACCAAGGCCAGGGTAGGCATATACGCAATCATATATCCTAGGATGAAAGGGAAAAAACTGTCAAAATCCAGTGCATCAGCAGCAAACCATAATAATGCGGCACCAATAAGGTGCAATACGCCAAGTATGCGCTGAGCAGCAAAAAATTTATCGGCAATCAATCCTATGATAAAAGGAGCAATGATCGCGCCCAGCGACTGCGTGCTGTAAGCGGAGCCGATATCAACACCCCCGGAAGACAGGTTCTTCCCAAGGTATGTACCCATTGTAACAAACCAGGAGCCCCAGATGAAAAACTCCAGGAACATCATGGTCGATAATTTAATTCGGTTGTTTAAGTTCATATTGGTTTTTTGGTTAAATTTCTTTTACAACTCCTTGATCATGATGTTGCGGTACCAAACATCATCACCATGATCCTGAAGTGCGATCTTACCAGATTTAAAAGTACCCCAGTTTTCCCAGCCTTTAAACTTGCTTTGCGCGATCAGTTGTTTCCAGTTTTCATCCCATAACGTAGTGGAAACGATTTTAACACCGTTCAAATAATGCTCAAGCTTGCCGTTCTTACTGATGATCTCCGCGGTATTCCATTGTCCAACAGGTTTTACAGGTTCTGAGCTGCTCTTAATTACATCATAAAGATCTCCGGCGCGGTGCTTTGGGTACTTTCCATCAGGGTGACCCTCGTTGTCAATCACCTGCATCTCCAAGCCTGTGCTGTAGGTCGCACCATATTTAGCCTTGTCTTCGTGTACATAATAAATAAGTCCGCTATTAGCGCCTGGAGAAACTTTCCAGTCATATTTCAAATGGAAATTGCTGTATTCTTTATCTGTTACCAGGTCTCCGCCTCCATTGCGCGGACCCTTAGAGTTCAGGTACAGCGCACCATCCTGGATTTCCCATTTGCTGCCTGCCGTCGTTTTGCCGTAAGTATGCCATCCGGTCGTGGTTTTGCCGTCAAACAAGGGGGTAAAACCTTTTGTGCTAGTCTGGCTTTTTGTGCTGCTGCATCCCATCATGGCTGTAATTGCCAGAGCAGATAGCGCTGAAAAAATGTATTGCTTCATTTATGTGTTGTATTGTTAATTTATGCGCCAAGCGTCCATCCGCTGCGGTATTCGCGTTTTACAAATTGATTTACATCGTCAAGGTTTGTCACTTTCATTGCATCGTTATCCCAAAGAAGTTTGATGTTGCGCCCGGGATAAGTAACCCTGTCGCCTTCCTTGCGTTGAACGTCCACACCCCTGATAGCCAGGTTAGCCATAAGCAAAGCTTCGGTTAGAGGGCCTGCAATCTCAAAAGGAGAACTAACCTCCTGCTTACCATAACCGGCAATAGCAGCCTCAACCCACTGCGCATAGTGTCCGTTAGCCCCACCAGGTACACGTGCAAACTTCTGAGCAACCTTGATGTCTTTATTTTTGCTTAGTGGAAGAAGCTTAGGATTATGGCTGTACGTTTCGCACATCATCTTACCCTTCGTTCCAATGAACAGCGTTCCGTTTCCTCCGTCCCCAAAGGTCTCATTGGCCTGCAGTTCCTCAGGTCTCTCCGGTTGTATTCCGCCGTCCATCCAATGTACCGTTACCTCTCCCTTAGTCTTGTTTGTTTTAGGGAATTTCAAGGTTACATGGCTTGATGGCGGACAGCTGTCAGGGAAATACCCCCGTCTGAACTCGTCTACATACACTGAGCCAACACTAGCCTGCACCTCACTTGCATACTTAAGGTTAAGCACGCTGAAAGGAGCCTCAAGCAGGTGGCAGCCCATGTCGCCCAAAGCGCCAGTGCCATAATCCCACCAGCCCCGCCAGTTGAAAGGAACAAGTTTTGGAACATACTCACGGTAAGGAGCAGTTCCCAGCCAAAGGTCCCAGTCCAGATCAGATGGCACAGGTGCCTTGGTAGAAGGCCACGGGATACCCTGAGGCCAAACCGGCCGGTCTGTCCAGGCATAAATCGTATGCACATCTCCAATCAAGCCAGCATCGTACCATTCCTTCATAATACGCGGGCCATCGTTAGATGCGCCCTGGTTACCCATCTGGGTTACCACCTTATACTTCTTCGCAGCAGCAGTCAGCGCTCTTGCTTCGTAGATGTCATGTGTTAGCGGTTTCTGCACGTAAACATGCTTTCCACGCTGCATTGCCGCCAACGCCTGAATTGCATGGTTATGGTCGGGTGTTGAGACAGAAACGGCATCGAAATTTTTGGACTCTTTATCCATCATCTCACGCCAGTCGCGATAATACTTAGCCTTAGGAAACGCTTTCACACTGGCCGCTGCGCGCGAATCATGCACATCACATAAAAATCCGATCTCCGCTTTTCCACTTTTGGCGAAAGAAGCAATATCAGACTGCCCTTTTCCGCCCACGCCGATTCCAGCAACAATCAGTTTATCACTAGGTGCAATAAAACCCCTTCCGCCGAGCACGTGCCTCGGCACGATCATAAAGGCTGAAGCGGCAATAGCGCCCGTTTTCAGAAAACTCCGTCTCGACGTAGTCTCCTGATTTTTTTCTGTCTCATTCATGGTTCAAGTCTTTGGTTAGGTTGTGTTATTGTTTCAAAGAAAGGATATATTTCGCCATTTCCTTAGCATCTTCCTTGCTCAGGTCAGGGTGCGGGCTCATAGGCACTGCGCCCCAAACGCCAGAACCGCCTTCAATGATCTTTCCGGCCAGCATATTCACATTCTCGTCAGTGTTTGGATATCTTTTAGCCACGTTCACGTAAGCCGGACCCACAAGTTTTTTGGTCTCATGGTGGCAAGCCAGACAGTCAGATTTAGCGATGAGCCCCTTTCCAGGCATATCTTTCTTTGGTTTTTCAGGTGCCGGTGCCTGAGCAGTAGCCGCATTAACAGGTGCAGGCGCAGCCTCATCCTGTCCGCTTACAGGTGCCGCACCGCTCGAATCGGCGTCCTGTGTATTTGCGTCAGTTGTTATGCTTTTCGCGCTGTCAAGCGTCTTAACTTCTGCAGTATCCCCACCATTTGCCCGTTGTTCCGGACTTTGACACGACGCCATACCTATAGCCAGGCATGCAGCGAAAAATAATTGGTTTTTCATGTGTATATTGTTTATTATATTTAGCTAACTATTATTATTTATCCAGCCCCAGTATCATTCTGTTAAAGCTCTCATCACCTCCAGAAGCCGCAAAATCGTCAAATGCCCGGTCAGTTACTTTAATGATGTGTTTCTTAATGAACTCAGCACCTTCCTGTGCACCAACCTGTGCATCCTTAATGCTGCATTCCCACTCCATCACCGCCCAGCCTTTGTAGTCATACTGTGCCAATTTACTAAAAATTGTCTTAAAGTCTACCTGCCCATCGCCCGGAGAACGGTACCGGCCTGCGCGGTTAGCCCAGCTCTGGTAGCCGCCAAAAGTGCCTTGTCGGCCTGAGGGATTGAATTCAGAATCCTTCACGTGGAAGGCCCTGATCCGCTCATGGTACAGATCGATGTATTCAATATAATCCAATTGCTGCAATACAAAATGCGATGGATCATAAAGCAGACACGCTCTGGGATGGTTGTTTACCTTCTCCAGGAACATCTCATAAGTGATACCGTCAAAGAGGTCTTCGCCCGGGTGAATTTCATAGCAAACGTCAACCCCACTTTCGTCAAAAGCATTCAGGATCGGTGTCCAGCGTTTGGCAAGTTCTGTAAAACCTGCCTCAACCAATCCCTCAGGGCGTTGCGGCCAGGGGTGAAACATGTGCCATAACAGTGAGCCGCTAAAGGTAGCGTGTGCTTTCAAGCCAAGATTTTCCGAAGCTTTTGCTGCATACTTCAACTGCTGCACGGCCCATTCTGTCCTCGCTTTAGGGTTATTCTTATATTGATCCGGTGCGAAGGCATCAAAGGCCAGATCATATGCCGGATTTACAGCAACAAGCTGGCCCTGAAGATGGGTAGATAACTCAGATATCTCAAGGCCGTGAGCAGCCACCTTGCCTTTTAGCTCATCCGCATAGGTTTTGCTTTCCGCCGCTTTTTGCAGATCAATAAAGCGTGGATCAAGCGTTGGCATCTGAATTCCTTTAAATCCTAAGCCCGCAGCCCATTCACATATAGCATCGAGGCTGTTAAACGGGGCTTCATCACTGATAAACTGCGCCAGGAATACCGCAGGTCCTTTAATCGTTGTCATACGTTATACCTTAAAATCAAACCATTTCTGATCAGAACCGCTCGATTCCACCACAGTTTCAATGAACGTCATACCTCTAACACCATCCTCAACTCTAGGGAAGTCGAGCATAGCTTCAGTGGGCTCCGTTCCATGTATTTTAGCTGATACAGTTAACGCAAAATTCCGGTATATATTGGCAAAAGCTTCCAGATAACCTTCCGGGTGGCCGCCAGGTACACGTGTGTTATGTTTTGCTGCGTCCGACAAATATGCCTGTCCGGCACGATACACCTGTGCAGGCTCGTTGAGCCATTTCACCATCAGCGTATTTGGTTCCATCTGATGCCATTCAAGGCCTCCTTTTTCACCGTAAACTTTTATTTTCAAAGCATTTTCTTCACCTGCCGCCACCTGCGAGGCGATCAGTACACCGTTTGCACCGTTGTTAAACTTCAGCAGCACGTTTCCGTCGTCGTCAAGTCCCCGACCCGGAACCACAACGTTCAGGTCAGCACAAACCTTAGTGATCTGTAAGCCTGAAATATATTCGGCCAGCTGCGCCGCGTGAGTACCAATATCACCCATACAACCGCTCTTTCCACTTTTCTTCGGATCCGTTCTCCAGGCAGCCCCCGCATTACCTTCACGTTCGGTCAGGGTGCTCAGCCATCCCTGCGGGTACTCCACCATAACCTTCCTGATGGCGCCGAGTTTCCCTTCTTTAACCATTTGCCTGGCTTGCTTCACCATAGGGTAGCCAGAGTAAGTATGCGTAAGGCACAAGATAAGACCTGTTTCTTCCACCTTCTTCTGCAATTGCCTTGCTTCATCCAGCGAAAGCGCAATCGGCTTTTCAATCACCACATTAAAACCATGATCAAGAGCCATCATCGCAGGGGCAAAATGCGCAAAGTTGGGCGTAACGATCGTCACAAAATCGATCTTCTGATCAGCAGGCAGTTTGCTCTCCTTTTCAATCATCTCTTCGAAATTCATGTAAATCCTGTCTTCAGGAAGGAACAGCATTTCGCCCGACTCTTTCGCGATCTCCGGATTGATGCTAAGCGCACCGCAGCAGAATTCGATTTGTCCGTCCATGTTTGCAGCAATGCGGTGTACTGCGCCGATAAACGCATCTTTACCACCGCCAATCATGCCCATTCTAATTTTTCTAGTCTTCATGTATGTCGTAAGTATAACTTTTGTGTGTCAGGAGCTTTTGCTAAAGCTTTTAAGCATCTGTTTTTTGCGGTAATATTAGGCAAAAAAACCTTAGTTAGTGTCTTTGATACACAATTAAGGTAAATATATAATGTTTTTGTTACTAAATCAATTCAACCAACATTGGCGTATTACCCGCATGCCAATATTTTATTTACTTTTGCCCAAATCGAGACAAGCTAATGGAAAAAATAATCGTACTAGGTTCCAACGGACAGATCGGAACCGAGCTGGTAATGGCATTGCGTAAAATCTACGGAGAACAAAATGTTGTTGCCTGTGATATAAGGAGGCCGGATTATGACATCAAAAATTCCGGACCTTTTGAGTTTGTAAACGTACTGGAAAGAGACACCTTACACCTCCTCTTCAAAAAGTATAAACCCACGCAGGTATACCTGCTGGCCGCGCTGCTCTCAGCAACCGGCGAGCAAAACCCTAAGCTGGCATGGGACTTAAATATGAACGGCCTGCTTCACATTCTTGAGCTTGCCATAGAATACAAAACAGCCAAAGTGTACTGGCCCAGTTCTATCGCTGTATTCGGGCCAACTTCACCTAAAGACAACACACCACAATACTGCGTTATGGATCCAAACACCGTGTACGGGATCAGTAAACTGGCAGGTGAACGCTGGTGCGAATACTACAATCAGAAATTTGGCCTCGATGTCCGGAGCATTCGCTACCCCGGACTCATCAGTTGGAAAGCAGCCCCCGGTGGCGGTACAACAGATTACGCCATCCATATTTTTCATGATGCGCTGAAAAAGGGGGGGTACGCCTCATTCCTTAATGCCGAAACTGAACTGCCTATGATGTATATGGACGATGCCATTAGAGGAACCATTGAACTGATGGATGCAGAAGCCAGTAAAATCAGTATCCGGTCAAGCTATAACTTCACGGGCGTCAGTTTCACACCGGAAACGCTGGCTGCCGAAATCAGGAAACACATTCCGCAATTTCAGCTAACTTACACCGAAAATGATCCGCGTCAGCAGATTGCCAACAGCTGGCCCAAGTCTATAGACGATAGCTATGCGGCGGCCGACTGGGGTTGGAAACCACAGTTCGACCTGGCGGCTATGACCACAGAGATGTTAAAGAATTTAAAGAAATAAAGTACAATGGGAAGAGCATTTGAGTTTAGAAAAGAAAGAAAATTTAAACGCTGGGCCAAAATGGCCGTGCAGTTCACGCGTATAGGTAAAGACATCGTTATCGCGGTAAAAGAGGGTGGACCTCACCCCGAAACCAACTCCCGGCTGCGTACGGCCATACAGAACGCTAAGGCGGTAAACATGCCCAAGGATCGGGTAGATGCCGCAATCAAAAGGGCGTCCGACAAGAGCATGGCCAACTACGAAGAGATTGTTTATGAAGGCTATGCGCCGCACGGTGTTGCCATACTTATTGAAACTGCGACCGACAATACCAACCGTACCGTAGCCAATGTGCGGAGCTATTTCAATAAAACAAACGGAACACTAGGTAAGACCGGCTCACTCGATTTCGTCTTCAGCCGCAAGTCTGTATTCCGTTTCGTGCCCTCAGACAATATCGATCTGGAAGAGCTCGAATTCGAGTTAATTGATGCCGGCTTGGAAGAACTATATGTAGAGGCCGACGAAGAAGGAAACGACATTGCAGTAGCACAAGGATCATTCGAAAGTTTCGGCTCGCTGCAAAAGGCCCTTGAAGAAAAAGGCGTAGAAGTAAAAAGCGCTAAGCTGGAACGAATCGCATTATCACATCACGAAGTTACTGAAGAACAGGCAGCCGATGTATTTAAGCTTATCGACAAGCTTGAGGAGGACGATGACGTTCAGGCCGTATACCATAACATGGCCGAGTAGCCAACAGCCTAACAGGCAAAAACACTTTATTTTTTGTTTGAAAACAACCATGGCAACAGCTCGGGTTCTGCAAATGCGGAATCCCAGCTGTTATGATTATCGTTCGGATATAAAGTAATCTTCGGTTCCACACCCAACACCCTCAACTGATCCGCAATTGCAGTAGAAAGAGCCACAGGTACCACATCATCCTTCTCGCCATGAAATATCCATAACGGTGTATGCTTGTATTTTCGAACATTCGCCACATTGTCGCCTCCGCATATCGCAAAAGCCGCTGTAAAAGTCTTACGTTTTCTTCTTAGTAATTCATACGTGCCCATTCCGCCCATCGATAAGCCGCCTACATACACTTGATCCCGGTTTACGTAAGGCTTATCAAGCAAATTGTCAATCATGCCAAGCAGCGCCCGCATTGATTTTGTTGGCTTGCCGCCCGTCTTAAAAATACGCTGCCTTTTGCCTTTAGCATCTGTACTGAAATCTGCGTTTGCCCAAAAGCTGTCACTACTGCATTGCGGAAATACCACAATTGCCGGAAATTCCTTTCTCACTTTATCCTGCAGGAAAAGTTTCCCGCCATGCGTCAGCTGCTTCTGATTATCGCTGCCCCGTTCTCCCGAGCCGTGAAGGAAAAACACGATAGGATATTGCTTTTGTGCATCAAACTGCTCTGGAAAGAGAATACGATACTGAATGGTGTCTTTGCGTTTCACGAAGCTGCCTCGGTCGTACTTATTAAAATCCTGTGCCTTCGCGGCAAAACCAGTCAAAGCTATCACGAGCGCTGTCAATAATTTAGATCTTATCATACAACTAATATAAAAAGAACAGCAATCAGTTTAAAGCACGAAATTGAAGTCAGCCTGCAGGTTGTCTTTCGAACTGCTGCCAATGAATACCTTAAACGCACCCGGCTCTGCAGCAAACTTCAGATCTTTATTATAAAACTTCAGATCTTCTTCGGTAATACGGAAGCTGACTTGCTTAGATTCGCCCGGTTTCAGACTGATCTTCTGAAAACCTTTCAGCTCCTTAACCGGCCGGGTCGAACTGCCCACCATATCCCGGAGATAAAGCTGCACCACTTCCTTGCCTTCCCTGGCACCGGTGTTCTTGACTGTTACGCTGGCGGTTAGTGCGCCACCCCGTTTAAAAGATTTCCCATTCAGCACGAGGTCACTGTACGCAAAACTTGTATAACTTAACCCATAACCAAAAGGATACAGAGGCTCATTGGTCACATCCAGATAGTTCGATCTGAACTTAGAAAACCAGCCACCTTCAGGCAGTGGTCTGCCCGTATTCTTATGGCTGTAATAAAGCGGTATTTGTCCTACGTTCTGAGGGAAGGTTGCGGTCAGTTTGCCCGAAGGATTGACATCGCCAAACAACACATCTGCGACCGCATGTCCCGTCTCCGTACCTCCAAACCACACATTAAGGATGGCAGGCACATGCTTTTGCTCCCAGGTCAGCGTAAGCGGTCTTCCGGCAAAGAGCACCAGCACCGCCGGTTTGCCGGTCTTCACTAAAGCTTCCAGCAGGCGTTTCTGCGTATCGGGTATATCCAGGTTCGTCCTGCTCGAAGATTCACCGCTCATCTCAGAACTCTCTCCAAGTGCGGCAACGATCACATCAGCTTTTTTCGCTACTGAAAGCGCATCATTTATAATCTCCTGTTCCGGGCGCTCATCCCTTGCGATGTCCCTTCCAAACATGGTCGCACGTTTCTGATACTCCGCATCAGACAACAGATTGGCGCCCATGCTGTGCAATATCTTCACCTGATCGCCCAAAACATCCTGCATACCCTGCAGCAGCGATTTGGTATTGGCCAGGTCACTGTTTACACTCCATGTACCCGGCATGTTTGCACCTGTGTTGGCCAGCGGGCCAATCAAAGCGATCGTACCGCTTTTTTTCAAAGGCAGCAGCTGGTTATCGTTTTTCAACAATACAAAAGATTCCGCAGCCACCTCGCGCGCAAATCTCAGATGTTCAGGTTTCAATATCTCAGTTTTTGCACGCTCTTCATTACAATAACGGAAAGGGTCATCAAACAACCCAAGCTTATATTTAGCCTCCAGCACCAGTCTGCATGCATTGTCTATCTGCTGCCTGGTCACCTTTCCTTCGTTGAGCGACTTCTTCAAGGTGGTCAGAAATCCTTCTCCAACCATATCCATTTCTACACCGGCTTTCAATGAAAGGGCAGATACCGTTTGCAAATCACCCAGTCCGTGTTCAATCAACTCATTCACTGCCGTATAATCCGTTACCACAAAACCTTTAAAGCCCCATTGTTTTCTCAGCACGTCTGTCATCAGCCATTTGTTGGCCGTAGCAGGCACACCATTGATATCGTTGAACGACGTCATCACACTACCCGCACCCGCATTGATGGCCGCCCTGTACGGCGGAAGATACTCGTTATACATCCGGTCCAGACTCATGTCCGTTACATTGTAGTCCCGTCCCGCTTCAGCGGCCCCGTATAGTGCGAAATGCTTCACGCAAGCCATCATCGTATTATACTTCGTAAGGTCATCACCCTGATAGCCCCGAACTATGGCTTTAGCGATCTGCGAACCCAGGTACGTGTCCTCCCCCGAGCCTTCAGAAATCCTGCCCCAACGCGGATCCCTGGAAATGTCGACCATAGGCGAGAACGTCCAGTTCAACCCATCCGCCGTCGCCTCCACGGCAGCAATGCGTGCCGTCTGCTGAATCATAGGTAAGTTCCATGTGCAGGACAGTGCAAGCGGAATAGGAAAAGTCGTTTTGTACCCATGGATCACATCCTGACCGAAAATGATCGGGATCTTCATCCGGGTCTGCGTTACCGCAATTTCCTGTACCCGGCGTATACGCGCCGGTGTCGTCATACTGAACATGCCGCCCACCTGACCTTTTCTGATCTTTTCTTCCACCCCTGTACTCACCACCGAACCTGTGGTAGCCTCACCACCAGTGAGCAGGTTTAGCTGACCAATCTTTTCATCTATGGTCATTTTAGACATCAGGCCGTTTATGAATGCGTTCATCTTAGCATCCGTGGCAGATGGCTTTTTCATCTGGGCCGTGCTGGTCAGGCCGGCCAAAAGCAAAATCGGAAGGTACAGGCGTGTATTTTTCATAGCTGCGATTATTTCTTTTTCAAATAAGGCGTAATTTCTTTAATCCAAATATCATATCCGGCCTGCTGCATATGAAGCATGTCCGACTTAAAAAGTTCAGGCCGCAGGTTGCCCGCCTTGTCCTTCATGGCAGGGTTAATATCCACATACTTAGCATTTTTCTGTTTCTTCAGATAAGCTTTAATCATGTCATTGCCCTTGATCATCTCGTCGGCAAACTTAGTACGCGAAGGACTAAGCTTCATCGAAACATACAGGATATGCGCCTTAGGCAAGCCCGCACGCAGGTTCTCATAAAATGTCACAAACCTCTCGTAGGTCTCTTCGCCCGTAGCGCCCTCTGCGATATCGTTCTCACCGCTATAAATCACCACCTGCCGAGGTTTATACTTAAGTACAAGATCGTCTATATACATATTGGCCTGCTGAAGCGTTGAACCTCCGAAGCCCCGGTTGATGGCTTGATAATCCTTATAAACCGACTCCAGATCTGTCCACATCCGGAGCGAAGAACTTCCAACGAACACGATACCATTTGGCGCGGGCATCGACACACTGTCTGATTTCCGGAACTGCTGGATTTCATTCCAAAAGGGTTTGTTTTGGGCAAAAAGGCCCGTGGTAAACAGCACAAACAGCGCTGCAAGTTTTAGTTTCATATGCATATTCAAAATTTAGATACCCAATATATCAATTATTTCAGCGCCGGACTCGTAAAGCCAAGTTTCTTTAATCCGCCCTGCACATCGGGGTGACTCATGAAAAGCTTCCACAGCAGCCCCGTCCGGTAATTTTCTATCATCACAATGATCGGTCCCTGATCTATAGCCAGGTGCGATTTCGCATACCAGTTATGATGCTCGCTGAAGGCATCCACAAAACCGTACTCAGTCCAGAGCTTATCGCCCAGATCAAAATAAAAATGTTTCAGCGCCTGCATAGAATATTCCGGCGTGTAAGGGAAGGCAGACAATGCCGCCGTGGGTGTGATCACCCCATGATCTTCAGTAGGGGAGTGCGCAGCATAACCCTGCCAGCTGTCGCTGGCCGTCAATCCCCAACTGTTGGCCCCATAGCCCTTATACTTCTTCGGATTTTCCAGTACGTACGCACGGTTTATCAGTGTATGGTTCCTGTTCTGCTCCCAATAGTCGGCATACCTGTCCTTGAGCCCGCGTGGATCCAATCCCAGAAATGAGTAATGAGAAAAGAAAAGCGGTCCCCCATAATCAAACCCAAGCGGCAGCTTATGCCCGTAAAACTCCCGGCCATTCTTAAAGAAATTACTCTGCGCCCAGCCGTTATGATACACCGAAGCAGGGACCGGATAACGCGTAGAAGAAGCCGCAAGCACATAGGTAATCAATGCTTCATTAAAGCCCCTTAGCGGGAAATTCATCGCCCAGCCGTTATTCGGACTCCAGTGCCAGTATAAAACGTCCTGGCCCTCGCGTGTAAACCAATCCCACTCAATATCGTTCCACAAGGAATTGATACGGCCGCGGAGTTCATTTTCCACGGGCGTATTGGCATTAAAATAACGCTGAGCCGTAAGCAGGCCCTGGAACAGGAAAGAACTCTCCACCAGATCCGCCCCGTCATCTTTACGGCTAAACGGGATCGTCTTTCCGGTGGCCCCATCCAGCCAATGCGCAAACACACCGTGATACGCATCCGCCTTGCCCAGAAACTTTACCATCTTCAGCAAAAACCGCGCGGCCGTATCCCGGGCAATCCATTGCCGTTCGGTAGCCACAACAACAGCCATCACCCCAAAGCCCGTCCCGCCGGTAGTTACCACTTCATGTCCGTAACTGAACGACTTATTGCTGCGCTCGCGCGCCATATTGCTCACCGGATGCGCAAAATCCCAGAAATACCTGAACGTCTGCCGCTGAACCAAGTCAAGCAGTTGTTCGTCCGTCAGGTTTTTATTAATCTTTGTTTCCGGCTTTAAGCCATCCTTCTTCTGCGCACATGCAATTAATGAAAAAGCGAGGCTAAGGCATATACAAGTAACAGTAATAAATCTCTTCACAAACATAAAAGTATTAAAAGCCACGCTGCGCACCAAATCCAAAGCTACTTTCCGGCAAGACCAAGCTTGTATAATGCCGTGATATGGGCTTCCGATAGTGCCAGGTTATAGATCCTGATCTCATCTATATTACCAGTCATTGCAGCAAAATTCGTGTCGGCGTTCACGGCCTTTCCTGGGATCACATTATAGTTGCCTCCAATAATTATCTCGCTCGGCTCATAGGCCTTGAAAAGGCTATTGCCTACGCCCCGGCTAGAAAACGCCCCCACTTGTCTCCCGTCGGCCCAAATGTAAAAGAGCCCGGTTGCACTTTCGTAGGTCAGCGCGATATGAGTCCACTTGTTCGCCCCTATTTTAGGAGTTAAGTACGGAAAATAATTCGGTTGGCCTGGCTTATCCCGTTCAGTATTAACATTATCCTGCGTTCCGCCCGTGACGGTAACAAATGTCGGATTGATCTTGAGTTCATTGGTATTTGAGGCAGGAAAGGCATTTGTGTTCAAAATAAAGTTGATGCTCCCATTAAACTGACCTGGTCTTGCAAGCTGGAAAAGCATAGTTCTTTTGCTTCCGTTGTTTAGTATCTGAACCCAGGTACTTATGGTGAAACTCTTAAGAGAATCCGTTTTGAAAGCAGGTAACTGCGTAGCATAATATAGATATCCGTTCTCCAGTCGGATGGCTTTTCCCTTTACGCCAGCCACATAACTTGCATTGGCGGTTTGTGTGGGCGCGGTTCCCGTCTTAACCTCGGTGTTAATATCGTCGAATGTCCAGTGTGCTTTAAGATTTCTCGGGTAAACCTCATCTGCGTTATTGTACCCTTCGATTTTTCCCTCATAGTCACGAGGATCAACTTCTGGCAAATTATTGGGATTATCAGTTTCTTTGCAGGAGACCACAAGCACGCTAGCCATTGCTATCAAACTCCCAACCATATATATATTAAAATTTTTCATAGTGATTATCTTTAGTTATAAAACGGGTTTTGAGTCAGAACTCCCTTACTAATGTCGATCTGGGTGAAAGGGATAGGCAGGACTTCGTGTTTACCAGGTACAAATGGTTTTCCAGCCTGTTGAAAAACCTCTGCAGCTATGCCCCATCTAACCAGATCGAAAAATCTGTCGTGCTCCATAGCCAATTCAATACGCCGCTCATGCCTTATCGCATCCCTTAGTTCGCCCTGATCTGTAGTGGTAACGTCCGGCAGCACATCTGCCCGCCCCGCCCTCGCTCTGGCCCTTACGCTATTCAACGCATTTAAAGCCGCTGTGGTGTTTGCCGGACCGCCAAGTTCGTTTGCTGCTTCTGCGTACATCAGTACCACATCAGCATAACGTAGTATGCGTATATTCATCCAATAGCTGAAGTTATCAAGTAACGCTGCCCGGGTCGCCGGATTACTGTGCACTTTATGATTATATCTTGGATTGGGTAGGCCGGTAGGCACAGCCTCACCATACACAGAAGTACCTCCAGTGTAAAGTATTGTTCTTCCCCGTCTCGGGTCGCCTTGTTCGAAAGCGGCCTCAAGACGCGTGCTAGGAACGTTGAACCCCCAGCCAAGGTTCCAGTTCCCTGTGCCCCTCACTCCCTGTATACTCGCAAACTGACTGCCATATGCGCGCTTTTCCTGAAGATTAGCCGTAGCCTGTATTTCAAAAACAGATTCCTTGCTATTCTCCCCGCTTTCTTTAAAAATCTCATCGTACGGAACCGAAAGGTCATACTGTCCGGAGTTCATAACCATCTGAGCTCTGCTCATAGCCATCGACCAGTTTTGACGAGTAAGATATACTTTAGCTAAAATGCCATTGGCTGCACCGGAAGTTGCTCTTCCGGGAAACTTTGACGGATCCCAACTGGGCGGCAAGTTAGCCGCAGCAAACTGCAGGTCGGTTTCAATCAATGCATAGATAGCTCCTGGCTCACTCTGCGGAACGTTGGCTTGAGCAACCGGATCTTCAAACAGCCTGTCGATCAGTGGTACACGTCCGAAAAAACGCACCAGCATAAAGTAAGCGTATCCCCTCAGGAATTTCGCTTCAGCCTCTGCATATACCTTCGATTCAGGCGGTGTTCCCGGATCCTGGTCGTTGGCAACTTTGTCCAGAACAATATTAGCCCGGTTCACCAAATTAAAATAGCCCCGCCACAAATCGTTTACGAGTACGTTGTTGGGAGTAATGGTGAAGTTGTCCATCTCCAGGGAGGTAGGGCCGTCAGTCGCCGAACTGCCTTTGTCCGCATCATCACTGCGTATACTTGTTGCCGCGATAAATCCGCTTCCAGAGGCATCATACGATCTAAGAATGTCGTAAGCCGCAAATATCTCTCCATCGAATGGTCCTGAGCCCTTAGGGTAGGGGTAGGTATCAGATGTATATTCGCCCTGAGGATCCCGATCCAGAAAATCCTTTTTACAGCTGGATGCAAACAGTACTGTTGTAAGCATCAGCAGCATGTGGGCACCTTTAAAATTGAATATGTTAGTTTTCATGGTCGATCATTAATTGTTTTAAAATGTTGCGTTGATTCCGAAGGTGTAGACAGCTGGTACAGGGTATGTTCCATTGTCTGCTCCCCCTCCTAGGATACTCTCAATCGGCGCTTCTGGAGTATAACCCGTTGTCCTGCTCCATGTCTGTAAATTTTGTCCGCTTAAGTAAAATCTTACACTTTTTAAACCTGTTGACTTAAGGGCGTCTGCGTTCATCGTATACCCAAGTTGAACCGTACGCAGCCTGAAATAGTCGCCAGGTTCCAGGAAATAGGTGCTCATCAAATAGTTATTTCCACGTCCCTTAACAAGCGCAGGTTCTACGTTGCTGGTTCCAGGACCATTCCAGGCATTTAACCTGTTACGTTCAAAATTAATGTCTGTAAACTGCACATTGCGGCGTTGGACATAAACATGGTTACCTGCAACACCCTGGCCCTGTAGTACGAGATCAAACCCTTTATAGCCCATATTCAGATTGATCCCATAGTTCCAGGCAGGGAAGGGGGAACCCAGATTTTCCCGGTCGGCTTCGGTGATCCTACCATCTCCATCTAAGTCTGCATAAGCAATATCACCCGGAAGTGAACTATTCATCCGCGGCATCCGGTCCAGATCAGCGGTCGACTGATATATACCGACCTGCCTGTAACCATAGAAATGACCAATCGATTCGCCGGTGATAGTCCGGTTAGCGCCGCCATTTCCTATCAGCAAATAATTTATGTTATTGCCAATTGATACCACCTTATTTTTATTGTAACTAAAATTTGGGGAAATACCGTAAGTAAAATTCTCACCTAGCTTATCATTCCAGCCAATATTTACTTCCACACCACGGTTGGTGATGGTTCCGAGATTTGTTCTGTAACGGTAACTTCCGTTAGCACTTGGAAGCGTGATATCTGTGATGATGTCTTTGGAAGTTTTATCATATACGTTAATCTCACTCGTCAGCCTGTTGTCGAGCGCACGGATATCCAATCCTATATCGGCACCTCTTACCACTTCCCACCTTAACCTTGGGTCGGGGATATAGGCGGGAGCCACGCCCGGATAAACGTTATCGCCGAAAACACCTGAATTCGAAGTGGTAAGCCCTGGTAGGAATATGGCGTCGCTGATGCCTTGAGCGTTGCCCACAGTACCCCAGGCACCACGGATTTTCAGGAAATCTATTCCATTAATCTTAAAGAAGTTCTCTTCAGAAACTACCCAGCCCAGTCCGATGCCGCCAAAGTTGCCCCACCTGTTTTGAGGCGCAAGCCTTGAAATTCCATCCCGTCTGAATGTTGCGTTGATAAGGTACTTGTTGTTGTAAGCATAATTCACCCGCGCAAAAAAACCTAAAGAAGCTCGCTCGGTCCCGCTGCCATCTAAGTTTGTAGGATTAGTGGACTCGGGAAGTCCTACGTACCAAAACGATTGATCGTCGGGAATGTTAAGGCCTACGTCTGTCCGGCTGCCCGACAAAAGTGTGCTGCTTTCTACTATAGAAGTCATACCCGCTACAGCGGTAACTTTGTGCGATTCATTGAAAGTATTATCGTACGTAAGGGTATGGTCCTGTTGAAACTTCCTGTACTCATTTGCGGCCTGCCTCACGCTGGTTCGGGATTGCGGGTTATTGAAATACTCTGTTGGTTCGCCATTTTCACCCAGATATATCATGGTAAAAGGAAGCGGAGTATAGCCTCTGCTGTTATTAAACCCGAGGTCGGTATACACCTGTGAGCGCCATTTGAACTTATCCAAAAAGCCGATTTCTGCGAATAAACTTCCCACAGCGCGGTAGCCCTTATTGATACTGTTCCGGTCATTCTGGTAAATCGTCGCTACAGGATTACCAACCTGGGCACGCTGAAATGAAGGCATTGCATAGTATGCTGTTTCGCTCTCCCGTATGCCAACTATTGGCGCAGCCCAAAGCGCATTGTTCAGGTTTCCGCTAGAAGCATTCAGAATCCAATGTGTACCTGTGATATCGGCACCTACCTTGATCTTGTCTGTAACGTTTATCTCCTCGTTTACACGAGCCACAAAACGCTGAAACCGCCCGAACTTAATAACGCCTTCCTGGGTATTGTATCCCAGGTTTATAAGTGTAGACGTCTTCTCACCATTATTAGAGATCGTCAAACTGTTGTTGCTTTGAAAAGCAGATTGGAGTATCTCCTTTTGCCAGTCGGTGTCCCCGGTATAATTACTATAATCGAATGGAGTCGCATTAGGTGTTGCAGCCAAAAGTTGATCGTATAGCTTGCGAAATTCAGAAGCATTCGTTACATCAATCAGTTTCTGAACTTTTTGTATTCCAGCGGAACTCTGTAACGTTACCCTCGTTTCGCCCCTTGCGGCTCTTTTCGTGGTAACTACAATCACCCCGTTACCTGCCTGTAGACCGAATATGGCTATCGAAGAAGGATCTCTAAGTACTTCTATACTTTCGATGTCGGCCGGGTTAAGGTAATCTATATTGCTTTGGTGAACTCCGTCAACCACGTAAAGGGGTGCAGCGCCGTTCACACTGTTAATGCCCCTGATCCGCACTGTAGGAGAGGCGCCCGGGCTACCGCTGTTTACAATGGTAAGACCTGCTACCTGGCCTTGCAGGGAGGAGAGCGGGTTTACGTTGGGTTGCCTGGCGATGGTCTCACCGCTCACCGTCGAAATAGACCCTGTCACGTCGCGCCTTCTCTGCGTACCGTAACCCACAACCACCACGGCCTCCAGGTCCTGGGCCGATTCGGCCAGCGTGATATTGATCGTTGTTCGGTTGCCCACAGCCACTTCCTGCGTGGTAAAACCGATGTAAGTAAAAACGAGCGTTGCGTCTGCAGGTGCGTTAATGCTGTATGCACCCGATGAACTTGTCGTAGTTCCGATCTGTGTTCCCTTTACCAATACGCCTACACCGGGCAGCGGACTCTTATCGGCCGCATCAATCACCGTACCGGTAATGGTGATGTTCTGCGCTGAGGCAGTTCCGGCAAACAAAAGTAAAAGGAATACAAAAACAGAAAGCTTAGTAGGGATTCTTTTCATGCTGTTTAAGTTAGTTTTAGTAAAAAAATAGACGGACAGACCGGGGCAAGCCCGGCCAAATGCCCGCTAACTATAAACAGCCGAAATGAGGAGTTGTTTCAAAAAAACAGGTCGGTTAATACCTGTTCAGTCACGTATTATTTGGCGGCAGCAACCGGCTGCGGCACTTTTACATAATAACCCGTTCCATCATATTTTCTCTTGCGCGGATGCGTGGTGCAAGCTTCAGAGCAGCAGCCCTGCAAGGCCTCGCCGCACTCATCACATTGGGTAATGTGTTTATTACACTCCGGGTTGGCGCAGTTGATCATCTTAGGCGTCGTCTTGCCGCAGTTGTAGCACTGCGATACCACAGTTGGGTTTACCGTATTTACGTCTACCGCCACGCGGTTGTCGAAAACATAACATTTGCCTTCAAAATCCTGTCCACCTACTTCCTTGCCATATTTAATGATGCCGCCGTGCAACTGGTACACATCTTTAAAGCCATGGTGAAGAAGCAGGGCAGAAGCTTTTTCGCATTTAATACCGCCGGTGCAGTAAGTAAGCACCTTTTTGTCTTTATACTGCGCCAGCTCATTGATCTTTTCCGGGAAATCCCTGAAGTTCTCGATATCCAGCGTTACCGCGTTCTTAAACCGACCCAGATTGTGCTCATAATTGGAACGCACATCCAACACCACCACATCGTCGCGGTCTATCATATCCCGGAACTCCGCAGGCTCCAGATGTTTGCCGGTCTGCTTGTTCGGGTCAATAATATTCGGATCGCGCAGGCCCGAATGCACAATCTCCGCTTTGTAGCGGCAGTGCATTTTAATAAAAGAAGGCTCAGCCACGTCATCAACCTTGAAGTCGATCTTTGAAAAACGCTCATCGGTCTTAACGGCGGCCATATAAGCCTCGCAAGCCTCACGTGTACCCGAAACGGTACCGTTCAGCCCCTCATCGGCCACAATAATACGGCCCGTAAGGTTTAATGATTTACAAAAAGCAAGGTGATCTGCGGCGAACTGCTCCGCATCTGCTATAGGCGTATAGCAGTAGTAAAGTAAAGTCTGATAAGTTGTCATAAAATCATTGATACCGTTGCATACGGCGTTTAATGCGCTGCAAATATAAAAAAAATAGCAATCCTATTTTTAAATACTATTTTTAGGCAACACAACTGTAACCAGATAAACCATGAACACCAAACTCTTTTCTTTATGCCTTGCTGCATCCATGCCCGCCCTAATGAGGCATGCTGTGGCTCAAACCGATCCGAAACCTGCTGAAAAAACCGCGTTTCAAACCGGCAGTGCCTGGCGACCAGAAATAGATGTCCGGTCGGACATTGCCATTGTGTATGGGGCGGGCGACCGCCGGGGAATGACTTTTGAAGAGCGTGTTAAATCGTGGCGCGACCGGGGCTATCAGACGCATTTTATGACAGGCATAGCCTGGGGCGGTTATCAGGATTACTTCCTCGGCAAATGGGATGGCAAGAACCACCAGGACATTGGGCAGGTAGAACGCAACGGCGAAATCATTTGGCACGATAAGGATGTGGTGCCTTACATCGTACCTGTGGCCTCCTATATCGACTATATGAAAACTGCGGTTGTAAAAAAGGTGATCGATGCCGGCATCACGGCCATTCATCTCGAGGAGCCTGAGTTTTGGGCAAGGGCCGGATACAGTGAGGTCTTCAAACAGGAATGGAAAAAGTTTTATGGCTTCGACTGGCGCCCGCAGCATGAATCACCCGAAAACACCTATTTGTCGCAAAAGCTCAAATATCAGCTTTACTATAACGCCATTAAAGAGGTGTCAGAATATGCTAAGTCCTACGGCAAAAGCAAAGGGCTCGACGTCAAAGTCTATATTCCCACACACTCGCTGGTCAACTACGCCTCCTGGCGAATCGTCAGTCCCGAAGCCAGCCTGGCTTCATTAAAGAGCATAGATGGGTATATTGCACAGGTGTGGACCGGTACTTCGCGCGAACCGAATTTTTATAAAGGCAAGGTCAGGGAGCGGGTCTTCGAAAATGCATTTCTGGAGTATGGTTCTATGGTGTCCATGACCGCGCCAACCGGGCGTAAAGTCTTTTTTCTTACCGATCCTATTGAAGACAGGCCGAAGGACTGGTTAGACTATAAACTGAACTACCAGGCCACTTTCACCGCCAAACTGCTATATCCTATGGTGGCCGATTATGAGGTGATGCCATGGCCCGAGCGCATTTATACCCGCCCGTACCGGCTGGCCAACAGCGAAGAGGAAGTGCTGATCCCCAAATACTATTCTACCCAGATGCAGGTGATGGTCAACGCGCTAAACCATATGCCTTTGTCGGCCAACCGCGTCAACGGTACCAATGCCATTGGTGTATTGATGGGCAACAGCCTTATGTTCCAGCAGTTTCCTGAACACGCAGGGTACAGCGATCCGCGCTTCTCTAACTTCTACGGACAGACCTTGCCGCTGCTCAAAAATGGTGTGCCGGTACAAACCGTACACATGGAAAACCTGGCCTTCAGGAACACCCTTAAAGACATTAAAGTGCTTATCATGAGCTATGCCAACATGAAGCCCGATGCTGCGGCGGCACATGAACATTTAGCCGAATGGGTTAAAGCGGGTGGTGTACTCGTGTACTGCGGTCGCGATAACGACCCCTACCAAAGCGTCATGGAATGGTGGAATATCAAGGGAAATGCTTTCAAGGCGCCGTCCGACCACCTCTTTAAGCTGCTCGGCATTCAGCCTGCACAGACCGGCGCTGCGGCAGCTGACGACAATAGCGCACAATATTTCAAAGCAGGCAAAGGCGCGGTGTACGTGATCAGAAAGAACCCTAAGGAATTTGCTATGGAAGCCAATGGCGACGCTATCTTTCTGAATACCGTGAAGCAGGCATTTGAACAGGAAGCCAGCGCCGGTAAACTGAACTTTAAGAACAACCTTTTCCTGCAAAGAGGACCCTATGATATCGTTGCCGTGATGGACGAAAGCGTAAACACAGATCCTCATACCGTCAAGGGGCTCATCATCGATCTTTTTGATCCAGAGCTTCCTGTGCTTACCGAAAAGGTAGTGAAACCAGGAGAGCAGGCATTCTTATATAATCTGAACAGGATCGCAGATAAGAACAAGCCCCAGGTACTTGCTGCTGCGGCACGTGTATATGATGAGGTGATAGGCAATAAGACCTACACCTTTACCTGTAAGAGTCCCGCCAACACCATCAACAGCATGCGTGTGCTGTTACCAGCCGAACCACGTAGTGTGAAGGTTACCGACGCATCGGGCGCGGAACTTTCCGGTGCAAAACATAACTGGCATGCGGCTTCCCGTACATTGCATTTGGGTTTTGATAATAGTCCGGAGGGCGTGCGCGTGAGTCTAAGCTGGTAAGGTACGGAGCAACTCCGCCAGTCGCGGAACACCGACGGTCGCCGGAGCTTCAATCTTGATATAGTCGCCGCTAATGTAAGGTACTTTGCGGTCGACCACATATTTCGGGATATCGTAAGGCACATAGTCGGTAAGCCCCGCTGCCGGGTACACGGCCAGTGATGTGCCGATCACAGCAAACACGTCGGCCCCGGCGCATAGTTCCGCTGCAGGCAGGAGGTTAGGGACGTTTTCGCCAAACCAAACGACATGCGGGCGCAAGGGCTTACCGTGTTCACACAGGTCGGTCATCTTAATTTCCCAGCCATCAATAGGGTAGGTCAGGCTGGCATCGGCGTCCGACTGCGACATGGTGATGAGTCCGTGAAGATGCAAGACATTTTTTGAGCCCGCACGTTCGTGCAGGTCGTCAATATTCTGTGTAATAATCTGTACCTCAAAATGCTCCTGCATTGCGGCCAGGGCCAGATGCGCGGCATTTGGCTGCGCATCCAGTACCGATTTGCGCCGTTCGTTATAAAAACGCTGTACCAGTTCCGGATTTCGCCTCCAGCCTTCGGGCGTAGCTACTTCTTCAATGTCGTAGCCTTCCCACAGCCCGTCAGAGTCTCTGAACGTTTTTAATCCGCTTTCTGCGCTGATGCCAGCGCCCGTTAATACCACCAGTTTCTTCATCGTACCCGAATGTAGGAATTTCATTGCATTTACCACAGTGCTCTCCTTGTTTGGGATAAGCACGGCAATTTTATATCGTAACTATTTATAAAGCTTCTT
Source organism: Pedobacter faecalis (assembly GCF_030182585.1). Taxonomy (NCBI): domain Bacteria; kingdom Pseudomonadati; phylum Bacteroidota; class Sphingobacteriia; order Sphingobacteriales; family Sphingobacteriaceae; genus Pedobacter; species Pedobacter faecalis. The sequence continues at coordinate 2,979,010 of NZ_JARXOW010000001.1, forward strand.
ATATCAGGAGAATTGAATTATGATTGGCTGGGGTTTGGGAGGGGTTTGATATACCCCAGGGGGTATTCCAAACCCCTCCCAAACATAACGCAATGGTCATGTAGGCCGGAGGTTTTATTGTTGATTATCAGAATATTATTTTTAATTTTCCCGAACATTCACTTGGCCAGTTAAACGCTTTTTAGTTATATTTACCAAAAATCCCAGTATCCTGGGTAATTAACAATCTATTAAAAAAACATGGGTATTATTAAAAACGGCCTCCACGGGGAGGTAACCGGGAAGGTAGGCAATTTGGTCTACTATACCAGGAAGGGAAAAAATGTTGCACGGACGATAGGGGTGAATTTAAATCCGCCGACGGAAAAGCAGTTGGCATCGCGACAGCAGGTAGAGCTAATGAGTCCGCTACTGAGCAAACTGCTTCCGTTTATTAATGTCGGCTTTGCGCCGGAGATTTTAGGGAAAGATTTAAATTGTTTTAATGAAGCGATGAGCTATAACCGCAGGCATGCTCTTCAGGGCGGTTATCCGAATGCTACGGTCGCTTATGATCGGCTGAGGGTCAGTCAGGGAACGCTTTTACCTGCGCAGGATCCGGCAGTGACGCAGGTGTCTGCCGGACTGGAATTCAGCTGGGCTGTAGATACGGAACTCTCCTGGGAGCGAAGTTCTGACCAGGTCATGATGCTGGCGTACTTTCCTGAAACAGGGGATAGCTATCTTAGTTTCTTCGGAAACAGGCGCGAAGCGGGCAGAGATCTGCTGGTGATACCGGATGCGCTTCAGGGAAGCTATATGGAAGTGTATATTTCGTTCGTGTCGGCCGACCGCAAGGCAACGGCCAATAGCACGTATCTGGGTAACTTTAATCTGTAAGCACATGGCTATTGTAAATAATGGATTGCTCGGCACTTTTTTTAAAAAGGCCGGAGTCGTGATCGGTCGCCGTGGCAAGCGCAGAAATGTTATGACCGGGCTGCATAAGCGGAGTAAAGCGAAAGCAACAGAAACACAACTTGAACAGCAGGAACGTTTCGCGGAATTAGGCCGTTTTCTTCATAGAAACGCTGACCTTATTGCGGCGGGGTTTAAGTCGGCCGCCAAGGGCAAAGAGATACTAGGCACGGCGTTTTCTTACAATTACCCGCGGGTTTTCAAGGAAGACTATCTGGATTATACACGGCTGGTTTACAGTCGCGGACCGGTGTCCATGCCTTGCGGGGTGCAGGTTACGCGCCTGGCCGATGAGGGTACCGGTGGGATGCATAAGCTCAGGTTTACCTGGGCAGAGCAGCCGCAGTCGCCCAACTGCCAGTATGCCGACCGGGGTACTTTCCTGATTTATTCTCCGGAAAAGAATGCAGGAGTCAGCAGTGTTCATGTGGTAAGCCGTCGTGCTTGCATCTGCGATGTATTGGTGCCACGGTACCTTGCGGGCGTTACCCTGCATTGTTACATGAACTTTGATTCCGCGGACGGCAGAAGGACGGGCGACACGGTATATGCCGGTGCTTTGATTTTATAATACGGGCTTTAATTGTTTATTTTAGGCTGTTAAACTCTAGCTCGTATGATGTCTTTCCGTATTTACACCTTGCCGTGCCTGTGCGTGGCCATAGTGATGTTGTTTTTGCTGTCTCCGATAAGCCTGCACGCCCAACTTAAAAAAAGAGAGGCGGAGCAGTTCGCCACGGCGGAACTGGAGAAGCAAAAGGCGCTTCAGAAGGCGCATCTGGCATCTGTGTGGCAACAGAAGGTGGCACGCAATGGTGAATATACCCTTAAGTTTCAGTACCGGGTATTGGGCGAGAAGCCTGCGGATGGGCGGAGCCTTTACATCTCCATGCATGGGGGCGGGGGCACAACCGCTGCGGCCAATGATCAGCAGTGGAAGAATCAAATTGGGCTGTATACCCCGAAAGAGGGTATCTATCTGGCACCAAGGGCACCTACAGATACCTGGAACCTGTGGCATCAGGAGCATATCGACACCCTGTTTACGGAAGTGATTAAGGCGGCGATGCTGATGGAGGACGTAAATCCGAATAAGATATATATTACGGGTTATTCGGCGGGGGGCGACGGCACTTTTCAGCTTGCCCCTCGCTTAGCGCCCTACTGGGCTGCTGCAGCCATGATGGCGGGTCACCCCGGCGATGCGGCGGCCATTAATCTCCGCAACCTTCCTTTTGCCATCTACATGGGTGGTAAAGACGCGGCTTACAAGCGTAATGAGCTGGCCGCGGTATGGGGCAAAAAACTGGATAGCCTGGCTGCGGCCAATCCGGGAGATTTTGTCCATGAGGTGCAGATTTATCCGGATATGCCGCATTGGATGAACAGAAAGGATACAGTTGCCATGCCATGGCTGGCTTCTTTCCGCAGAAAAGCTTTGCCTTCGCGGGTGTCCTGGCAGCAGGATGATGTGCTTCGCGATCAGTTTTACTGGCTGGGCGCACCGCGCGGAAAGGGACAGGCCGGCGCTCTGGCTACGGTTTCTGTTTCGGGGAATACGGTACAGATCGAACACAATACACACCCGGCTTTGCTGATCTACCTGAACGATGAACTGCTAAACCTCGATAAAAAGGTGAAAGTGACATATCAGGGAAAAACGCTGTTCAACAAGCGGGTAAAGCGCGATAAAAAGGTCATAACGCAGACGGCAGCAGCATTAGACCCCGACCGGGTGTTTTCTGCGGTGCTGCTGGTAGAGAATGGTCAAGTGCGACAGTGGTAACTCAGGGCAGATGTAACATTATTGCAAATCTGTTTGATGTGCCAGATTATTATTAAGTTTGCTGCGTTTATAAATCAACAAACTAACTGTTAAACATACAAATGACTACAAACTTTATGAAATCTGCCTGGGTAGGCGCAGCATTGCTGTTGGCCACCGGTTCGGGCTTTGCGCAAGACAACCTGGTAAATTCGCTTAAAAACAACCAAAGCGAGGCCAGCAAGAACAGTTTTACTTTTACACCGGTGGTGAGCACAGAAGCTACTTCGGTAAAGAACCAGAAATCATCAGGTACCTGCTGGAGCTACAGCACCAACTCTTTCCTGGAATCGGAAATGATCCGTATGGGTAAAAAGCCTGTGGATCTGGCCGACTTGTTTACCGCAAGAAACGCCTACATCGAAAAAGGGATGAATTATGTACGTATGCACGGCGCGCTTACTTTGGGCGACGGCGGTGCTTGTCACGACGTAATCAACATGTTTGCTAAATATGGTGCATTGCCACAGGAAGTATATAATGGTAATGATTATGGCAGCCCTGGCTCGTCCGACCGTATGAACAAGCTGACCAAGGCGATCCTTGAAAAGGCGGTTAACGCACCTGACGGTAAGTTTGACGCCACCTGGAAAGCAAGATATATCCGCACCATCGATTCTTGCATGGGTGCAGTTCCTGAGAAATTCACTTTTGAAGGTAAGGAGTATACGCCGCAGACTTTTGCGAAAGAGGTGGTAGGCATCAATCCGGCCGACTATGTGGAGCTTTCTTCTTTCAATACCTCGCCGTATTACACCAAGGCTGTTCTGATGGTTCCGGACAACTGGTCGTTCGATCAGGTATATAATGTGCCTATGGATGATATCACCAAAATCATAGATAACGCACTGAAAGGCGGATTCACCGTGGCATGGGCTACAGACGTGAGTGAAAAATATTTCAGCTGGAAGAACGGTATCGCTTTCGTTCCTGAAAAGGAATTTGAAAACATGAGCGGCGAAGAGCAGAGAAACCTGTTTAACGGACCAAAACCTGAAAGGGAAATTACCGTGGAAATGCGTCAGGAAGCTTTCGATAACTATAAGACGACCGACGACCATGGTATGCAGATTACCGGTATTGCGAAAGATCAGAACGGTAAAGAGTACTACGTGGTGAAAAACTCATGGGGCGCTACAAACGACTATAAGGGTTATTTGTACGTTACCAAGAACTTCGTAAAGTATAAGACCACTGCGTTTCTACTGCATAAAAAAGGTATCCCTGCTGATATCAAAAAGAAACTAAGCATTTAAGAAGCGTTACGAGTTCTTATCAATAAGACGTAAAAAATCCCTTGTCTGACGGTAGGCAAGGGATTTTTTATTTTAAAGCCTGGTTAGCTAGAAGCCATACGACAACCTGAAGCCGTGGTCGACTTTCTTATTGCCGTCGTAAGCAAAGCCATAGGCTACACGCAGGATGAGTCGCTGCAAGCCAAAATAGAACTCAGTGTAGTTGCGTTTCACGGGCTGGGTAAGGTAGCTCGCGCCAATAAATTCCTCAAGTTTAAGTTTGCGCAGAAATGGTACTTTATTGCTGAGCATTCCGCTGAAATTATGTTCGTAATGCAGTTCCGCATACTGCTGATCGGTGCTGTACAGGTAAAAATCGAGGAAAAGAAACTTGCGCAGATCGGGTTGTCCCAGTAAGCTGTTATTGCCCCTGAAATGCTTAAACTCGGGGTAGTAGATGGTGTTCCGGTTCAGGAACTTTCCTACGCCAACAACGAAAGAGGAATAGCCAAACATGCCTGTCCGGATCCGGTTTTGTGAAACTTCCAGCGCCAGCAGGTCGTACTCTACCTCGCTGTCCAATATGCCTTTTACCGCTTTCCGGAAGTGGAGGTCGATAACCGGATATCTTGCTGGCTGGTAAAACTTCCCTTCAGGGTGGGTGATATAGGTTTGTCCGATCGTGTAACTTAAGGTAGCGCTCAGGTTAAAGGCGTTATATGTTGGAAAAAGCGGCGTTTCTGAGTCGGGTGTAAAGGGGTTATTGGAGGTAAAGGTTTCCCCCTTCAGGTCCTTGATCTTAAAGCGTGTGGTATTCACCAGGTTGTAGTTTTCCGAGAAGTCGGCCATTAAGGTTGCTTGAAAACCGTTAAACAATTCCCTGGTGGTCGACACATTCGCGAAGGCTTTTTTATAGAATTTAGAGAAGTTGGTCTCGAAGAACAGGGAGTTGATGCTGTTGCCAAACAGGCTCATGGAACCAAAGTTATTGAGGTCGTATATCCCGGTTCCCGCGCTCACACTTAAACTTGCACGCTTCTCGGGCTTGTAGTGGTAGGTAGCTGTGAGACTCCCGGTTAGGGTTTCATTAGAAAAGCCATAGCGAAGCTCAGGCCGTAAAGTCAGATAGCGCCAGTCTTCCAACTGCTTGGTATACGTAACCCCATGCCGCAGCGTAACGCCCTCCACTGTATTATAGAAAATAGACTTGTAAAGCGGATCGAACCGGAGGGTAGACTCCTTCCGGCGGTTGCTGATGGTATGGCCGGCCACCACAAACTTAAGTGCATTGAATTTGTTGCCCGCCCGTTCTACAGAATCCAGGTAGTGGTCGGAGTTGCGATATGCCGCAATGCTGTCCTTACGCCGGTAATCGGCCCGCTCTTCTGCGGTAAGCGGTATAGGCCGGGCCATGTTCCAGAAGGAGGAATCTTTCTTGTTGACCGACTTGGTTACGCGAAGCAGCTCTCCATTGAAATACCCCTTGGGCAGTTCCGGGTCAATATCATAATTGCTGTACACCCCGATATAATAGCCCTGGAACTGGAAGCCGAGCACATCGCCATTGAATTGCAGGTTGATGCTGGAAGGCATATAAGTCTCCCCGGTCTTTAGGAACTGCTGAGAGATGTTGAGCGTGTCGAGCAGATTTATTCCGGTGCTTTTTGTCAGATACACATCGGCGCTGAGCAAGTGGTAGGTTTCGTCGTGGATATAAACAACGCCCCTGAAAACCGGGTCGTGTTCACGCCTGGGGATAATCTGGATCTTATTGACCGTGGCACCATTTTCTGTGGTGGTACCCAACAATTTATACCGGTAATAGAGCATGGCATCCTCGGCTATGGGCGATACAAATCCTCTTGCGCTCAGGATGTTCTCCATCACCACATTCTCGTAGAAATTGACCATCAGGTCGGAAGCCTTGTTAAAGCTGAAAGCATTGTTCTGACCCGCTACCTTCGAAGAGATCATTTCTTCATGGATCTTGTTTGGTCGCTCAAAAGCCAGTTTGGAGGTCGACTCCGAAAGGTAGATAATGCCCTTGCGGTTGGTATCCAGGTCGAGCGTTTTCTGAATATCGCGGCCGAAGAACTTTTTTGGAGCGCCTACAAGCTTCTGGGCACCTTTAATGTAGACATCGGCCGTATAACTTTTAACCTCTGTCTTATGCCCCAGCCGTCTTCTGATGGCCTGCCTGATGATCCGGTAGGCGGGATCGCGACCATCGCTCCGTATGGTAACCCCCGCAAGGCTGTAACTTTCTTCCTTCAGTACGGTGTTTTCGGTATGGTTGCCGCTCAGATTGAGCGCTTTTTCTACAGGCTTATAGCCTATGGCTTTGTAAACGATGGTGCTGGTTCCTGCAGGTATGGTAAAACTGTAATAGCCGTCGACATTAGCGGAGGTGCCTTTGGTCGTGTTCCGGATGTACACGGATGCAAAAGGTACGGGTTTCCCGGCGTCATCGGTGATGTATCCGCTAAGTTTAAGCTGCTGGGCAAGCGCTCCAATGGTAGTAAAAAAGCAAAATAGTGCGGTACAGATGTGTTTCATTAACAAGGTAACAGTAATATTTGATTAAAGTTTGATGACGCTGCGCTGACAGTACCACCTAAAGGTATAATTTCATAACTTTGCCGCCAACAAAAAACAACTTATTATGTACAAAACTTTACAGCCTGCACTGCAACAGGAACTTGAACAAATAGAAAAAGACGGTCTATATAAGCGCGAGCGTATTATTGTAACCCCTCAGGGCGCCGATATCAAGGTCAGTACCGGTCAGGAAGTCGTAAATTTTTGTGCAAATAATTATCTGGGACTTTCATCGCACCCGGCTGTGATCGAGGCTGCCAAGAAGGCGATCGATCAATATGGCTACGGTATGTCGTCCGTGCGGTTCATCTGTGGAACCCAGGATGTGCATAAGCAGCTTGAGGCTAAACTTTCGGAATTTCTGGGTACAGAAGATACGATCTTATATGCTGCGGCTTTCGACGCAAACGGCGGGGTATTTGAGCCTTTGTTTGGCGATCAGGACGCGATCATTTCTGATGAACTGAACCACGCGTCGATCATCGACGGTGTGCGTTTGTGTAAAGCAAAGCGGTTCCGTTACAAGAATGCGGACATGGCCGACCTGGAGCAGCAGCTGATCGCAGCGAAGGATGCGCGTCACCGCATTATCGTTACCGATGGTGCTTTTTCGATGGACGGTGTTATTGCACCGCTGGATAAGATCTGCGACCTGGCCGACAAATATGAGGCACTGGTCATGATCGATGAGTCGCACTGTACAGGTTTTATTGGCAAGACTGGTCGCGGTACCCACGAGCATTTCAACGTGATGGACCGGGTAGATATCATTACCGGTACGCTGGGTAAGGCATTAGGTGGTGCCTCAGGCGGTTTCACATCGGGGAAAAAGGAAATTATTGATATGCTCAGGCAGCGGTCACGTCCGTACCTGTTCTCAAACACCCTGGCTCCGGCTATTGCGGGTGCTTCTGTGGCGGTGCTCGACCTGCTGAGCGAGACGACTGATCTGCGCGACAAGCTGGAGCGCAATACACAGTATTTCCGCGAAAACATGAAAGCTGCCGGTTTTGATATTAAAGAGGGCGTTCACCCGATTGTTCCCGTGATGCTTTATGATGCCAAACTGGCGCAGGAGTTTGCCGCAAAGATGCTGGAAGAGGGCATTTATGTCATCGGTTTTTACTATCCGGTAGTTGGGCAGGGCAAGGCCCGGATCAGGGTGCAGCTTTCTGCAGCGCATGAGCAGCATCACCTGGATAAGGCTATTGCTGCCTTTACCAAGGTTGGTAAGGCTTTAGGCGTGATATAGGATTGTAAAAGCGTATATTTGACCCCATGTTGCAAGATAAGATAACACAATATACTTCGGAGGTTTCGGCCTTTACGACGAACAATGCAGACGAACTGGAGCAGTTCCGGATCAGGTTTTTGGGAACGAAAGGGATCATTAAGGATTTGTTCGATGCGTTTAAAGCGGTTTCACCCGAAGAAAAGCGTACACTTGGTAAGGTCTTAAATGAGTTTAAACAGCTTGCCGAGGCTAAGTATGCGGAACTTAAGGACAGCAGCAGCGCGGTGGATACCGGGAAGTCGGCCGACATGGACCTGACACTGCCCGGAGAGGGTTTCGAACTGGGTACGCGACACCCGCTGGCCCTGGTACGCCGGGAGATCGTGGAGATCTTCAACAAACTTGGGTTTGTGGTGGCCGAAGGGCCGGAGATCGAAGACGACTGGCATAACTTCTCTGCGTTGAACTTTCCGGAGGAGCATCCGGCGCGCGACATGCAGGATACGTTCTTTATCCGCAAAGCGAAGCCGGGAGAAGATGATGGCAAGGGGGATATCGCCTTGCGTACGCATACCTCATCTGTGCAGGTGCGTATGATGGAATCGGGCAAGCCACCTTTCCGCGCTATTATGCCTGGGCGGGTATATCGCAACGAGGCTATTTCGGCCAGGGCACATTGCTTTTTCCATCAGGTGGAGGGGTTGTATGTCGACGAAAACGTGTCGTTCGCTGATCTGAAACAGACCTTGTTCTATTTCGTTCAGGAGTTGTACGGTGAAGGTACCAAGGTACGTTTCCGCCCTTCTTATTTTCCTTTTACGGAGCCTTCTGCGGAGATGGATATATCCTGTACAATCTGCAAAGGCGATGGCTGTCAGATGTGTAAGCAGAGCGGCTGGGTAGAGATATTGGGCTGCGGGATGGTTGATCCCAACGTGCTGGAAAACTGCGGTATAGATAGTAAGAAATACAGCGGTTTTGCTTTTGGCATGGGTATAGAACGTATCTCGAACCTGAAGTTTGAGATTAAGGACCTGCGCTTGTTCTCTGAGAATGACGTGCGCTTCCTTAAGCAATATAAATCGGCTTTAATTTGATGAACCGGGCATGGGGTATGGTTTTCTTAGGTCTGGCGCTGCTGTGCAGTTGCGGAAAGGCAGAAAACTATATTCCGGAGGTTCCGGTAAATTTCAATATTACCATACAGGAGTTTAACCTGAAAAAGGTGAATAATGTGGTGCTGGTGCCTAATCAGGGCGTAAAGGGGCTGATGATCGTAGCGATCGGCGGGGAGTATGTGGCGTTCGACCGCTGCAGTTCTGTGAACCCGCAGGAGGGCTGCCAGGTGTCGCCCGACGAAAGCGGCGTGACGGCTACCGACCCATGTACAGGGGCTAAGTTTTTGCTGACGGACGGCAGTCCGCAAAAGGCACCAGCCGTTAAATATTTAAAAAAATACAGAACCGTGCTGCTGGGCGGACAGATGATAAACGTGCGTAACTGATGGAACCGGATAAAATTAAAGAAAGTATTATCAGGGCTGCGAAAGAGCTTTTCAGGAAATACGGTTATCATAAAACCAGTGTCAACGAAATTGCACGGAAGGCGCGTATAGCCAAGGCAACGATGTATAAGTACTTCGAAAGCAAAGTGCAGATCCTGGATGCCATTTTGATGAACTATCTTGACCTGAACCTGCGGGAGATTTTGCAGAACAAGGTGCAGTTTGCCAATGAGGAAGAGCATCTGAAGGCATTGGTGATGAAGACCTGCCGGCTGACCTATACGGTGTGCAATGAGTTTATTGGCTGGGACTTTGTGCGGGAGAATGCCAACTCGCAGGAGTTTCTGAAACATCTTTCCGACCAGTTGGAGTCGCTTCTCCTTTCGGCTTATCTTGAACTTGACCATTTTAAACATAATCCTTCGAGAAAAGAGGGGCTCGCTTTCTTGCTCAAGGCAAGCAAAAGCATCGTGTTCTCCTTCGCCTTTACCTCGGTGAGCGATGCCGACGTGCGTAAGAATTTCGTGAGCTTTCAGAAGGAGATGCTGCCCTTCCTGGTCAAGGCCGCGCTCTAGTTTATTTTTATTTCATAATTGCTCCGTTGTTTTGGCTAAATTTGCCGGATAATGAGTAGAAACAGAAAATCGGGAACGGTAACCATCATTCCCAATCTTAGCATTATTGATATTGCGGAAGAAGGTAAGGGTGTGGCAAAGGCTGATGAACTGGTGGTTTTCGTGGAACGGGCTGTTCCCGGCGATGTGGTTGATGTACGGCTGACGAAAAAGAAAAAGAATTTTGCCGAGGGTGTTATTGAGCGGTTGGCAAAAGCCTCGGATCTGCGTATGCCTGCCTTCTGTTTGCATTTCGGTACCTGCGGGGGTTGCAAATGGCAGCATATGGGGTACGATGCGCAGCTACAGTTTAAGCAAAAGAATGTAGAGGCTGCCTTGCAGCGCCTCGGCAAGATAGATACTTCGGCCATGGAGCCTATTCTGGGCTCGGCGCAGAATACCTATTACCGCAACAAGCTGGAGTATACATTTTCTAATAAGCGCTGGCTTGATAAACAGGACATGACAGAGCGCACCGAAGGTTATGATGGTCCCGCTCCTGAACTGGAGATGAATGCCCTGGGTTTTCACGTACCGTTGCGCTTTGATAAGATTCTGGATATTCAGCATTGCTATCTGCAGGCAGAGCCTTCAAATGATATCAGGAATGCGGTGCGCGATTATGCGCTGACGCATAAACTTAGTTTTTATGACCTCCGCAATCATGAGGGCAACCTGCGTAACCTGATTATCCGTACGTCTTCTACGGGAGAAATTATGGTGGCCGTGGTGTTTGCCTATGTGGAGCAGGAACAGATCGAGGCACTGATGGCTTTCCTTCAGACGCGTTTCCCTGAGATCACGTCGCTGCTGTATATCGTCAATCAGAAAAGGAATGACACGATCTTCGATCAGGAGGTGATCACCTATGCTGGGCGCGACTATATTTTTGAGGAGATGGACGGACTTCGATTTAAGATAGGGCCGAAGTCTTTTTACCAGACCAACTCTGAGCAGGCTTTTGAATTGTACAAAATCACGAAGGAGTTTGCCGGCTTTAAAGGCGACGAGCTGGTATACGATCTGTATACCGGCGCCGGAACGATAGCCAACTTTGTGGCACGCAGTGTGAAGCAGGTGGTAGGTATTGAGTATGTGCCAACAGCCATTGAGGATGCGAAGTTCAATTCGGAACTGAACGGTATTGGTAATACCTTGTTTTATGCAGGCGATATGAAAGATATCCTGACGCGCGATTTTATTGTGCAGCATGGTAAGCCTGATGTGGTGATCACGGATCCGCCGAGGGCGGGTATGCATGCTGATGTGGTGGAGCGCCTGCTGGAGATGGAAGCGGAAAGGATCGTATATGTAAGTTGTAATGCAGCTACCCAGGCGAGAGACCTGGCCTTGCTGACGGGGAAATATGAGGTGCTGCGGATTAAGCCGGTAGATATGTTCCCGCATACGCAGCATGTAGAAAATGTGGTGTTGCTTCGTTTAAAGGGAGCAGCGGTAAATGGTTAAGACATGGATTTAGAAGAATTACTTCCGCAGCAGCCGGAACAGAACAAGCCGGAGGCTAAGCCGGTGAGTCCCTTGGTAAGCCTGGAAAAGGATCTGGAGTTTTATGCTCCTTCCATCCGCGAAGTGGCTGTCGATATTATGGTTGAAGGCATATCTGCACAGCCGATCTTTATTGCGCACCAGCATACCGTGAGTATTGGTGAGGTGATCCTGGACCGCACGGAACTGAACACAGGCTGGACCATACAGGCTTCTACTTTTGAGGAGTTTGTAGAGAAGGGCATTATCGCGGCCGACAAAAAAGCGTTGTTTTTGAAAAACTATAAGGATCCAAAGGCTTTTATGTGTGTTTTTGTGATCGTACCTGAGGGTGCAAACTTTATCTTCTATCCTTATAAAACGAAATAAAGGCTGAGGCCTCTCAATTCGTTGCCGGGGTGTTTGATAATACTGCCGAAAATCGTTCTTTTGTACTGCGCATAAACGTAAAAAGCATGGCAGATTCTCAATTACTGATTCTTAATAAAACGCAGATACAGCAAAAAATTAACCGCATTGCTTATCAGATCCTGGAAGATAACCTGGAGGAGGAAGAAGTAGTGCTTGCGGGTATCTGGGAACGCGGGTACAAGTTGGCGCAGCGCCTGCAAAAGGTGCTTTCTGAGATATCTTCTTTAAAAATTACTTTGCTGAAAATTGATCTGGACCGGTACAACAGCAAGCTTGTAGCGGCGACCGACCTGGATGAAACGCAATGGAAGGACAAGGTCATCATCCTGGTGGATGATGTGCTGAACAGCGGCAAGACGCTGGCCTATGGCTTAGGTGTTTTTCTGAATACGCCTCATAAGAAGATCCGTACGGTAGTGCTGGTAGACCGTAGCCATAAAATATTTCCTATTGCTACTGATTACGTTGGCCTGCAGCTGGCTACCGTACTTAAAGAACATGTGGATGTGGTTATGGATGTGGAAGGCGAGGAGGATAGAGTGTATCTGAGTTGATCCTTTTCCTATATATCGCATTATTATTCCTCGTGCTGAGATTCTCAGTAACGCTATTTAATTTTTTGTCGAACCCCAGACTAGGCTATTACGGCCGGCACTTTACCGACCATGTGCTTATCGTGATACGTAATTATGGTTCGGCTGCCTCGCCGGAAAAGCTGCTGGCTTCTATCCGTGAGCAGGACTATCAGCATATAGAGGTGGTGGTGCGCAACGCTCCGGACGAGCAGGTGGAGCCGCAAAGGCGGGCCGGCTATACGCTTACCCTCGACGCAGATATCCTGATTCAGAAAGGCTTGATCAACAACATGCTGTACCGCATGAAATTGTTCGGTTTAGGTTCTCTGTCCTTAGTTCCCCGCCGGTCGTTAAGGCGTTGGCGCGACTACTTATATGATCCGTTAAGTGATTTTATGCTGCTCAATCTCGTCCCGCTTCGTTTGGCCAGGTACGTAAGGCTGCCTATTTCGCCGGGTCTGGAACGCAGTGTGGTCATGACCAGCAGTAAGGGCGAGCGCTCGGAAGTACTCCTCGCAAATAAGTTCGCATACTCAGCCCCGCTTGCCGATGCTGGGAAGCAAGGGGAGCGGATGTATGGTTTTCTGAGTCATAATATGCTTGCAGCGCTTATCTATGTGGTGCTGCTCATTGGCGGACCGGTGGCGTTGGGCCTTGTATCGGATCTTAACTTGCTGGCCTTGCCGTTCGGGTTGATCTTCCTCAGCAGGATCATGGTGTCGTTTATGACCAGGCAGAACCCGCTGCTCAATCTGGTGCTGCATCCTTTGCAGATGCTTTTGCTTGCAGGGCGACTGCTTCGTCGTATTTATGTAGATATCCGCAGGTTATGATGCTGTATTCAATGATATCAAACTCTTTTTCTTTATTTTTGTAGTTAGCATCAGCTGATTTGCACATGAAATACGATTTGACGGTTACCATTGATAAAGGTTCAGGTTTCTGCTTTGGGGTGGTTTATGCTATTGATATGGCAGAGGATATCCTGGATCATGAAGATCATTTGTATTGCCTGGGCGATATCGTGCACAACGATGAGGAGGTAAAACGTCTGACCGACAAAGGTTTGCGGATCATTGATCATGATAAGCTGAAAGAGCTTCGCCGGGAAAAGGTACTTATAAGGGCGCATGGGGAGGCTCCGGATACGTACAGGCTGGCCCTGGAGAATGAGCTTACGCTGATTGATGCGTCTTGTCCGGTAGTGCTGAAGCTTCAGAACCGTATCAAAAACTCCCATGATGAGGAGGAGCAGATCCTTATTTTTGGCAAGCACGGGCATGCCGAAGTGATCGGTCTGCAGGGCCAGACAGACGGAAAGGCCATTGTTTTCCAGGACATTGCCGAACTGGACCAGATGGAGTTGCCTCAGCGGTTTACACTTTATAGCCAGACCACCAAGAGCACGGATAAATTTTATCAGATCAAGGAGGAATTGCAAAACCGCGGATATGAGGTGAAAGCGAATGACACGATATGCAGACAGGTGTCTAACCGTTATTCGGATCTGGAGAAGTTTGTGGTGAACTATGATAAGATCATATTCGTGTCCGGAAAGAAGTCTTCTAATGGTAAGGTGCTTTTCGACGTTTGCAAAAAATACAATCCCAATACTTATTTCATCTCGAATAGGGAAGAAATAGATATGTCCTGGTTCAATCCGCATGACAAGGTGGGTATCTGCGGGGCTACTTCCACACCGATGTGGCTCATGGAGGAGGTAAAAACTTACCTGCTCGATCATTAAAAAGTAATTATTGTTTTAACACAGCTTCTTATAGCCTTTAAAATTTAAATTCGCACGCAATTATGGGAAAAAAGGGTGTTTTGTTGGTGAACCTGGGGACTCCGGACAGTCCGGAAGTGAGCGACGTGCGTAAATATCTCGACCAATTTTTGATGGACGGTCGGGTTATTGATATCAACGCTTTTAAAAGGACGCTGCTGGTAAAGGGCATTATCGTTCCTTTCAGAAGCCCGAAAACAGCCAAGCTTTACCGGGAGATATGGGACGAGAACGGTTCTCCGCTTCTTTATTACAGTAAAATACAGGCCGATCTGGTTCAGCAAAAGCTGGGCGATGAGTACCAGGTTGAACTCGCCATGCGGTACCAGAACCCTTCCATTGGCGCTGCGCTTGAAAAGCTGAGGGCTGGCCTGGTGGATAGTATTAAGGTTATTCCTTTGTTTCCACAATATGCTTCGGCAAGTACGGGATCAGTGATTCAGAATGTGATGGAGCAGGTGAGTGTGTGGCCAACGATACCGGAGATATCTTTCGTGAATTCTTTTTACGATAATGATCTGGTTATTGAGACCTTTGCCGACAACGCCCGAAAGTATCAGCCGGAAACTTACGACCATGTTTTGTTCAGTTTTCACGGACTCCCGGAACGTCAGTTGCTGAAATGCGATATCACCGGTTCGCACTGCCTGAAGAAAGAGGACTGCTGCGATACGATCACCGAGGTGAATAAGTTTTGTTACTCAGCACAAGGCTATGCTACCGCCCGTCTGATTGCGGCTAAGCTGGGTATTCCGCGCAGCGGTTATACCGTCTGCTTCCAGTCGCGCTTGGGCAAGGAGCCCTGGGTTCAGCCTTATACCACCGATGTTTTAAAGCGACTGGCCGCTGAAGGCAAGAAACGTCTGCTGGTGTTTAGTCCCGCTTTTGTGGCCGACTGCCTCGAGACGATTTATGAGATCACTGTAGAATATCACGAAGAATTCAAGGCCCTGGGCGGAGAGCATGTGCAGCTTGTGGAGAGCCTGAACGACGATCCGCGCTTTGTGGATGCGCTGATCGGAATGGTTAAGGCTTGAGCAGCGTTTTCAGGTGACCGGTGATTTGTCTGGTTGAACCGGTATTATCTTCTACATAAGTTTTTGCTATATCGCCAACTTCGGGCGTCTGAATAAAGTGTTCAAAGGCCAATTTAAGGTCGCTTGCATCATGAATGCTTACGGCTGCCCCGGCCTTGATCAGGTCTTTTGCTTCCTGAAATTTCTGGTATTTAGGTCCGAATATTATTGGGAGACCGAAAGCTGCGGCTTCAAGCGTATTGTGAATACCAGCGCCAAAGCCCCCCCCGATATAGGCAATATTTCCATAGCGGTAGAGTGACGACAGCATACCGATGCTATCAATAATAAGTACTTGCGTGTCCAGTTTTTCCGCGACAGATTCTTCTGCTTGAAGCTGGGTAAAGGTTTTGCTGTCCGGAAACTGTTTTAACAGTCGCCCGATATTAGCCGCTCCTACCTCATGCGGCGCAATAATGAATTTCCATAAGGGGTATGCCTGAACCAGTTCGAAGAGCAGGTTTTCATCGGCCTCCCAGGTGCTTCCGGCAACGAGTACAGGTTGCCCCATAGAGAAACGCGCTGCAAGAGGAATTTGCGCTGCCGTATCTGCAAGCTCAGCCACACGATCAAATCGTGTGTCGCCGCTCAGCGTGAGATTGCTGACCTTGATGCGGCGAAGCAGAAAGGCGCTTTCCACGTTCTGAATAAAGAAATGCGAGACGAAACGCAGAATCTTCCGGCTGAATCCGCCGTACCACTTAAAGTATATTTGATTGGGCCGGAAGATGCACGAGATCAGGATGAGTGGAATCTGCCGGGCGTGCAGTGCGCTGAAATAATGATACCAGAATTCATATTTGGTGAACACCGCGATTTCGGGGTTCACCAGTCTTACAAACTTCCGGGCGTTGGCCGCGGTATCGGCGGGAAGGTAGAACACGCCCTCGGCATTCGTGTAATTCTTTCGTACTTCGTACCCAGAGGGTGAAAAGAACGTGATAACCACTGGCTTTTCAGGGTGTTGCTCCCTGAGCATTTCAAGCACCGGCCGTCCTTGCTCAAACTCGCCCAGCGAGGCGAAATGAAACCAGATGTGCTTAGTGCTGCCGTCTAAACGGCGTTCTATTTCAGGGAAGGTACGCTTTCTGCCCCGGACGAGTAATCTGGCTTTTGGATGGAACAAAGAAAACAAGCGCAGGGCCAGGCTGTAAAGCTGAATGGAGATGTTATATAGCCAAAGCATTTTGTTGTTTTTTGTTATCTTAGCCGAAGATACTTTAATATCGTTAAACTGATTATCAAAAGATGAAAATAGCTGACGGATCGAGGAGAAAACGTGTGTTGATTACTGGTGCTGCGGGTTTTCTTGGCTCTCACCTGTGCGACAGGTTTATTAACGAGGGTTACCATGTGATCGGCATGGATAACCTCATTACCGGGGATCTTAGAAATATTGAGCATTTGTTCGGGCTTGAGAATTTTGAGTTTGCGCATCATGACGTTTCTAAGTTCGTCTACGTGTCGGGCGAACTGGACTACATCCTGCATTTCGCATCACCTGCCAGTCCGATCGATTACCTTAAAATCCCGATTCAGACGCTTAAAGTGGGTTCGCTGGGTACGCACAACCTGCTTGGCCTTGCCAAGAACAAGAATGCACGGATGCTGATTGCTTCTACTTCTGAGGTGTATGGTGACCCGAATGTGAATCCGCAGCCTGAGGAGTACTGGGGCAATGTGAATCCGGTTGGCCCGAGAGGCGTTTACGATGAGGCGAAGCGTTTTCAGGAGGCTATGACGATGGCTTACCATACATTTCACGGACTGGAAACGCGCATTGTGAGGATATTTAATACCTACGGACCAAGGATGCGGCTGAACGACGGCAGGGTACTCCCCGCTTTTATTGGGCAGGCACTGCGCGGCGAAGACCTGACGGTGTTTGGGGACGGCTCGCAGACGCGTTCATTCTGTTACGTGGATGATCTTATTGAGGGAATTTACCGTTTGCTGCTGAGTGATTATGCCCAGCCGGTAAATATTGGTAACCCCGATGAAATTACGATCAGGCAGTTTGGTGAGGAGATCATTAAACTGACGGGTACCAAGCAAAAGCTTGTGCTTCGTGACTTGCCGGTGGATGATCCGAAACAGCGCAGACCGGACATCACAAAAGCTAAAGAGATACTGGGCTGGGAACCTAAAGTGAGCAGGGCTGAGGGTTTGAAGATCACCTATGAATACTTCAAGTCTTTGCCCAAAGAAGCGCTCGTAAATATTGAACACAAAGATTTTTCTACTTATAACCGATAATTTGGATGTCTAAGATTTTGGTGACCGGGGGTACCGGTTTCATTGGTTCGCATACGGTGGTTGAACTGTACAATGCCGGCTATGATGTTGTTGTGATAGATAACTTGTCTAACTCGCACCCTAAGGTGCTAGACCAGATTGAAGCGATTACGGGAAAGCGACCGGAGTTCGCCTCGCTGGATTTGTGTGACGAGGCTGCCGTGAATGCTTTTGCTGAAGCGCACCGGGACATCTCAGGGGTGATCCATTTTGCGGCTTTTAAGGCTGTGGGTGAATCGGTACGCGAGCCCTTGAAATATTACAGAAATAACTTTTATTCACTGATCAACCTGATCAATGCCTATAACAGCACACTGAACCTGGTGTTTTCGTCTTCTTGTACGGTATACGGGCAGCCGGACGAACTTCCGGTTACCGAGGAAGCGCCGGTAAAACGGGCGGAGTCGCCCTATGGCAATACCAAGCAGGTTTCGGAAGAAATACTGAGAGAGACCTGTGCGGTTAGCGAGGAACTTAGGGTCATTTCCCTTCGGTATTTTAACCCGGTCGGCGCGCATGAAACTGCCCTGATCGGTGAGCTTCCGATAGGTGTACCGCAAAACTTGGTGCCGTTCATTACGCAGTCGGCCATTGGTAAGCGCGGACCTATTACCGTGTATGGCAACGATTACAACACGCCCGATGGCTCGGCGATCCGGGATTATATCCATGTGGTGGATCTGGCTAAAGCTCATGTGGCCGCGATAAGGCGACTTGAAGAGAAGCGTGCTGCTGAAAACTACGAGGTATTTAACCTCGGTACCGGCCGGGGTACTTCTGTGCTTGAGGTTATTCATGCTTTCGAGGCATCTACCGGTCAGAAACTAAACTACCAGATCGGGCCAAGAAGGGAAGGTGACGTGGAACAGGTTTGGGGTGATGTATCGAAGTCGTCGAGAGACCTGGGCTGGACTGCTGAACTTGGTATTGAAGATATGATGTCTTCGGCCTGGAAGTGGGAGCAGTATATCCGGGATAATCCCTTTTAAAAATGCTTTTAAGTGCGCATAAGGAGCTTAAGGAAGAGATAAAGGCGCTGCCGGAGAAGGAGAAGGATAAGCTTTTACTGCGTCTGATTGCAAAAGATAAGGTGCTTACAGAGCATCTGCATTTTAAGCTTCTTGAGAATGAAGAAGATCTTGCGGCAAGGCAGGAGGCACTAACTTCTGTTATGGATGAAGTGCTAAGCCAGATAGCCACCCAGGGGATGCGCGATCCCAAAAGCGCGCTTTCTCAGTTCAGGAAACTGATTAGCTCAGTAAATCATCATGCTAAGGTAACTAAAGATGCGGTGTCGGCTTTTGAACTGAAATTGCATCTATTGCTGCAGGTACCGCTCGACTACAAGGTAGGGAGATTCAGCGCCATGTCCCGGTTCAGCGAGAAGCTAAGCATATATTTCATCAAAGCTGTGGCTTCGCTGCTAACAGGCTATCGAAAACTTCATGAAGACATTCAGTATGACCTGAAAGACGACATGAATGCGCTGTTACTGAAAGCTGCTCCTTACAAGGATGTTATTCATACCGCAGCGCCTCTACCGGATCAAGTTTAGAAGCTTTTTTGGCGGGGTAATATCCAGATATAATTCCTACACCCACGCATAAGGCAAAGCCTATAGATATCCACTTCCAGGGAACAATGAAAGTACCGCCCATACTTAAGGATACGAGGTTTCCAATGGATATGCCGAGAAGGATTCCGAAAGCACCGCCAATGAGGCAGATGATCACGGCTTCAATAAGGAACTGCTTGCGGATAACGGCGGGGTTGGCACCGATGGCTTTGCGAAGTCCGATTTCCCGTGTGCGCTCGGTTACGGATACAAGCATAATGTTCATGAGTCCGATAGACGCACCTATGAGCGTAATGCCGCCTATGGCAATGCCGCCTAAAACAACGTAACGCAGGTTCTCAAACAGCGTTTGTGCCATGGCATCACTCTTGGTGATCTCGAAATTGTTGGGCTGAGTGATCTTCACTTTACGAATATTCCGGAACTGTGCAGTAGCTTCACCAATGACATTGTCCATCTGGTCATTTCTAGGCACAGTAACGGTGATGGTGTACGATGGATTGCTGCTGGGGTTAATCAGCTTTGCTTTGAGCAGCGGAATATACACGGCACGGTCGCCACTGAAGCCCATGCTTTGACCCTTAGATGCGAGTATGCCGATAACTTTCAGCCGGCTGTTTCCTACATTGATCACTTTATCGAGCGGGTCTTCGTTACGAAACAGTTTATCGGATACTTCTTTGCCGATGATGCATACGTTGTTGCCCGAGGTGACTTCTTTAATGCTGAAGTTTCTGCCGGAGGCCAGGCTAAGACCCTGTGCGTTCAGTCCGTTTTCGTCGATCCCCTGAATGTTGATGTTCGGATTTGTTTTGTTTTCTCCGCGTTTGACCGTAGCTCCGCCCGTTGCAAAGACGCTGACGGCTACTGTGGCGGGGGCATTAAGCTGTTCTTTGAAGCTGATGGCATGTTCGTACCGGATGGGTGGAAAAGGCTTTGGTCTTTTTCCGCCCCCGCCTATGCGTATGCCGGTGCCCCGGTTACGGATGGTGAAGGAGTTTGAACCCATACTCGAAAAGGTATCGGTCATGTTCTTCTTTACCGCATCAAGTGTGGTGAGTATACCTACAAGTGCCGATAAACCGATGGCGATGATGAGTGCTGTCAGTAATGTTCTGAGCCGGTTGCTGCTTATAGACTGCAGGGCAAGCTTGATGTTCTCGGTATAGGTCATCTGAGATGATAAAAGCTGTTTGCGGGACGAAAACTAAAAAGTCCCGCTGTTAAGACAACGGGACTGCTTATATGTTACATGTTTTTTAAACGGAGAAGCTGGTACCGCATCCGCAGGTGCTGCTTGCATTTGGGTTACTGAATGTGAATCCCCTTGAATTAAGCCCATCCTGCCAGTCGACCTGCATACCTAACAGGTACATCTGATGAGCCTTGTGCATAAACACTTTAATTCCGTCTATGATAAACTCCTGATCGCCCTCCTTTTTCTGATCAAAGCCCAGAACGTAGCTCATCCCGGAGCAACCACCGCCCTCGACCCCAACGCGTAACCCAAATTCCTCAGATATTTCCTGCTGGTCTTTTAGTTTCAGCAGTTCTTTTACTGCTCCTTCCGTGAAAGTAACCGGTGCAAACGCTGTATCAACTGTACTACTCATGGTGTATTATTTTTATCATGTAAATATAAATAATTTACACACTTTTGCCTTTACAGCGACTAATTTATTACCGTATCCAAACAATACAAATGCAAGTAGAACCTATTATTTTTGATATTGCCCGGATTGCATGCAGTGGGGTTATTATTGTGGTGGCAGCTTATTATATCCTTAAAACCGATGTGGACCGTTACCTGAAAATTAAAGCCGCTCAGTACCGGAATACGGATAGCCAGTATGTATTGTCGCTGCGCCTGCAGGCACACGAACGGCTCATCCTGTTTGCTGAACGGATAAATCCTGCCAATTTGCTTTTGGCTGTGCATGATAAGGCGCTCAGCAAGGCGGGGATGCAGGCGGTTTTGCTTGAACAGATCCGGGCAGAGTATCAGCACAACGTCTCGCAGCAGCTTTATGTGAGTGGTGGCTTGTGGCAAATCGTCCTTAAGTTGAAAGAGGATACCATAGCCCTCGTCAATAATGTGAGCCGTACTTTGCCGGAAGACGCAAGCGGTACAGACCTGGGCAGGCAGATTCTAATTCAGCTGGCGGGTATAAACGAAGCACCGTATGCGGCGGCACAGGAGCTTATCAGAAAGCATATTCACAAGGTTTATTCATATGAGTGAGAAAAAATTTACGACCAGTTCGGGTATTGTGATTAAGGATGTGTACAGGGAGGCGGCGCCGATGAACGAAGAGCCGGGAGCGTTTCCCTTTACGCGGGGTATTCAGAAAGATATGTACAGGGGCAGGCTCTGGACCATGAGGCAGTATGCCGGGTTTTCCACGGCCGAGGCTTCAAACAAACGATACCACTACCTGCTTGCTCAGGGCACTACTGGTCTTTCTGTCGCATTCGATCTGCCTACGCAGATTGGATACGACTCTGATCATGAGATGGCTGATGGAGAGGTAGGCAAGGTTGGGGTGGCGATTGATTCGCTTAAGGATATGGAGCTGTTGTTTGATGGGATCTCGCTAGAGAAAATTACGACCTCCATGACGATCAACGCGACGGCCTCCATCTTGCTTGCCATGTATATCGCGCTTGCAAGGAAGCAGGGGGCCGATCTTAGTCAGCTTTCGGGTACTATACAAAATGATATACTAAAGGAATACGCTGCACGGGGTACGTATATATATCCACCTAAGCCTTCTATGCGCATCATTACGGATATCTTTGAGTACTGCGCAAAGGAGGTTCCGAAATGGAATACCATATCCATATCAGGGTATCATATCCGCGAGGCGGGGTCGACTGCCGTGCAGGAACTGGCTTTTACACTGGCCAATGGCAAGGCCTATCTGAAAGCTGCTATGGATAAGGGCTTAGATATCAATGTGTTTGCCAAGAGACTTTCTTTCTTTTTCAATTGTCACAATAACTTTTTTGAGGAAATCGCAAAGTTCAGGGCTGCCCGGCGCATGTGGGCCGGCATTACAAGAGATTGCGGGGCTACCGACAGCAAGGCGCAGATGCTGCGGTTTCATACACAGACCGGTGGCTCTACCTTAACGGCACAGCAGCCTTTAAATAACGTAGTGCGGGTAGCAAATCAGGCGATGGCTGCGGTACTTGGCGGAACGCAGTCGCTCCACACGAACGGCTACGACGAAGCCTTGTCGCTCCCCACCGAGTCGGCCGCCCGGATAGCCCTGCGCACCCAGCAGATCATTGCGCATGAGAGCGGGGTAACAGATACGGTCGACCCGCTGGCGGGCTCGTATTTTGTGGAGACGCTTACCAATGACATGGAAGCTGCGGCTAAGGTCTACCTGGATAAGATCGATGCGATGGGCGGGGCGGTGAATGCGATAGAGCAGGGGTATATTCAGGAGCAGATTGCCGAGGCAGCCTACCAGTACCAGACGGAGGTAGAAAAGGGCGACCGCGTCATTGTAGGTGTGAATAAATATGTGCAGGATCAAGAGGCTTCGGGCGAGGTCTTTGCTGTAGATGAATCGATACGGCTGGTGCAGATGGAGAAGCTGAAAAAGCTGCGGGCGGAGCGCGACCAGGCGGCGGTAGATAAAGCCCTGTCAGATCTGGCTTCAGCAGCACGTGGAGAAGCTAATCTGATGCCTCATATAGTGGTCGCCGTCGAGGCCTACGCTACCTTAGGGGAGGTTTCTGACACGTTAAGAAGTATTTTTGGCGAGTACTGAAAATGTGTTAAAAAATAGTTATCCACAGAAAAAATTGAGGTTAAGAGTAGTATGATATTGCTGGTTAGACAGTTACCGAATAATTGAAAATTATGTTTTTTTTGTTGATAATTTTTTGAATATTCGATCTGTCGAAACGCCGCTTTTTTTTATGTCGTATCGCCACTGTAAACCAACAAATTATATGATAACAATGGAAAAAACTTGTACAGAAGTATGGAAAAACTGTCTCCAAATCATAAAGGATAACATTCCAAACCAGAGTTTCAAAACCTGGTTTGAGCCGATATCCGCATTGAAACTGGAAGGCAATGTTTTGACCATACAGGTGCCAAGTTTATTCTTCTATGAGTGGTTGGAAGAGCATTATGTAGGGCTGTTGCGCAAGACGGTGAAGAAGCAGCTGGGCGAGGAAGGACGGCTCGAGTATAATATAGTGGTCGACAAGTCTTCCAACTCGGGTTCTCCTTACACGACAAACATGCCGAGCAATGGCAATGGGGCGGAAGCTAAACGTCAGTCGATGCCGATTCCGGTGTCCATCAACAAGGATATCAAGAACCCTTTCATCATTCCTGGTTTAAAGAAACTGAATGTTGATCCCCAATTAAATTCCAACTATACTTTTGAGAACTATATTGAAGGCGACTGCAACAGGCTTGCAAGGTCTGCCGGTTACGCCGTAGCCGCGAAACCTGGGGGTACTTCTTTTAATCCGCTGATGATCTATGGAGGAGTGGGTTTGGGTAAAACACACCTTGCACAGGCCATCGGAAATGAGATTAAGCGCAATGTGCCGGATAAGCTGGTGATCTATGTGTCGTGTGAGAAGTTTTGCCAGCAGTTTGTAGACTCACTGAAAAATAACACCATCAATGATTTCGTGAACTTTTACCAGGCGATGGATGTGATCATTATGGATGATGTTCATAACTTCGCGGGCAAGGAAAAGACACAGGATATCTTCTTCCATATTTTCAATCATCTTCACCAGTCTGGCAAGCAGGTGATCCTTACTTCTGATAAGGCGCCTAAAGATCTGGCCGGACTTGAGGAGCGCTTGCTCAGCAGATTTAAATGGGGTCTGTCTGCAGATTTGCAGATTCCGGATCTGGAGACAAGGATTGCCATATTAAGGAAAAAGATGTATGCTGACGGTATTGATCTTCCGACGGAAGTGATAGAATACGTAGCGCATAATATTGATAACAACGTTCGTGAGCTGGAAGGCGCAATGGTGTCCCTGCTTGCACAGTCTACACTCAATAAAAAGGATATAGACCTGGCGCTTGCCAAGCAAATGCTGAAGAATTTCATAAAGAACACTTCGAAAGAGATATCTATGGAATATATCCAGAAGCTTGTTTGTGAATATTTCGAGGTGCCTGTAGATATGGTAAAGTCGCAGACCCGCAAGCGTGAAATCGTTCAGGCGCGTCAAATCTCCATGTACTTGTCGAAAAGCCATACAAAATCTTCCCTGAAAACTATCGGGGCTTTCTTTGGCGGCCGCGACCACTCTACGGTAATTTATGCATGTCAGACCGTAGAAGATCTGATTGATACAGATAAGAAATTCAAAGGGTATGTCAACGACATACAGAAGAAATTAAAGATGAGTTAGGGAGGCTATTTCAGCACCCCTAACTTCATTAATCCGTAAAATAGCGCTGTAGTGTGCAGCGACTGTGCAATCTGGTTTTCCAGTAGTAATTGCTTTACCTCCTCAATGGTATATTCCTCTACTTCCAGTACCTCATGCTGATCAAGATGCTGCTCATGTGTTTTAACCCCTCCGGTAAGTAAGTACATGTAAGTGATGTTGTTTGCTGTAGCCGGATTGGGATACGAGGTAGCCAGTAATTCGATGCTCGGAAAGGTATAGCCGGTTTCTTCCAGCATTTCCCTTTTTATCGCAGTTTCCGGATCTTCATCTCCATCGATCACTCCGCCTGGTATTTCCAGGGATATAATGTCGCCCGCATGGCGGTATTGCCGCACCATCAGGATGGTGTTGTTTTCGGTTAGGGCAACAGCATTAACCCAGTTGGGGTATTCCAGCACGTAATAGTCGTCTTTTATTTGTCCGTTCTGCAGATCGCAGGTATCGACACGAAGTGTCGCCCATTTCTCTTTCACCAGGTATCTGGTGGAAAGTGTTTTCCATTTATGTAATTCCATGTGTGCTTTTTTGGATTACCAGCTTCCGCTGCTGCCACCACCTCCAAAACTTCCTCCGCCGAAACCACCGAAACCACCGCCGCTGCTTCCGCCTCCCCAGCCTCCGCCGTGACCCGAGCTTCGTCCCCCGCCGAGTAGCATACTCCAGAACAATGCATCTGCAACGCCGCGACTGCCAATGACCTGTCGGCCACCACCGCCGCCGCCACCTCTTTTGATGAGGATAACAATGATCACAATGATCAGTAAGAGTATAGCTGCCGATGGAATCCCTCCACCTTTTCTACCCCTGGGTTTGTCTTGCTTGTACTCACCTTTGGTGTAGCTGATGATCGCATTGGTTCCCGATTCGAGTCCGCCATAATAATCTTCCTGTTTAAAAAAGGGCTTGATGTCGTTTTCGATGATACGCTTGGCATACACGTCCGGGAGCACGCCCTCTAAGCCATAACCCGTCTGTATAGATATTTTCCTGTCGCCCAAGGCCACAACGATCATCACGCCATTGTTATTCTTAGCGCCGCCCACGCCCCACTTTCTGCCCAGTTCAAGGGCATATTCATTGATGTCGTAGTCGCCCACCGTCTTCACAATAGCAATCGCAATTTGCGTGGAGGTGGAGTCGTCAAAAGCAACGAGCTTCCGTTCCAGACTGTTGAGTTGCTGGGCCGACAAGGTGCCGGTATAATCGTTCACCAGTTTTGACGGCTTGACCGGGAGGTTCTGGCCAAATGCGAAACAGGCGATGAAACTAAAGACCGCTGCGATACATAGTTTTTTCATGGCTTAGCGATCTTTAGGTTTATCCATGAAAACGATATCGTTGGGCAGTTCGTTGATGTCGTCATGCGCTGAAGGAAAGAACGTAGCCAGTTTTTCACCTGCCAGCGTAACGCCGGCAATGATGCCCTGAGCAAGATTTCCAGCGGCAAAATGTGCTTGCATGGCTACCTTGGTCGTCTCCCAGAAATCGGGGGGTACAACGCGGTTGATCCCGCTGTCGCCGATAATAGCAAATTTATGGTCCTCATAAGCAAGGTAAATCAGCACGCCGTTGTGACGTGCTGTTTTATCCATATCGAGTTTTGTGAAATATGAGGTAGCCTGCTCAAAAGCATCACCCTGACAGTGTTTGTCAATAGCCACCCTGATCTCTCCCGACGTATTTTTTTCTGCACTGGCAATCGCGTCGGCGATCAGGTCCTGTTCGTATTTACTGAATAACCCCATCCCTAGAACTCTACCTTTGGAGCATTTTGAGCACCTGCGTCTGCTTTAAAGGCGGCCTTCTGACTAAAGCCAAATATTCCGGCGGTAAGGTTGTTGGGGAAAGATCTGACCTTGGTATTGTATACCTGTACGGCATCGTTAAAATCTTTACGCGCTACTGTAATACGGTTTTCTGTACCCTCCAGCTGTGCCGACAGGTCGCTGAACTGTTGGGTAGCCTTCAACTGAGGATAGTTTTCGGTAAGCACCATAAGCCGGCCAAGCGCCTGGCTAAGCTGACCTTGCGCAGCCTGATATTTCTGCATGTTTTCCTCGGTAAGTTTATCAGGGTCAACAGTGATCTGGCTTGCTTTTGAACGCGCTTCTATAACCTGGGTAAGCGTAGTCTGCTCAAACTTTGCGGCACCTTTTACGGTGCTGACAAGGTTGGGGATCAGGTCTGACCGGCGCTGATACTGTGTTTCTACCTGTGCCCATTTGGTCTTAACATCTTCGTCAAGTCTCACAAGATCGTTATACCCGCAACCGCTGAAAACGACTAATAAAACCACAACTCCTAATACTGCTAATACTACTTTTTTCATTGTTTTTGTGTTTAATCCGGATGCGCCTCACGCCCCGCTTTGTTGGTTAATTTACAAATTAGAACTCAACTTTCGTACCTTTGTTACAGTTTCAGGATAAAAACCTGACTGCTGACATGAGAAAAACTATAGATATCGCTTTAATCCCCGAGGATGTTTCAAGTGACGCGGCGATACGTCGGGCGCTTTCCAGCGCGCTGGGGCGCGAATATTCCCGCCTTAATACCTATAAAGTTCTAAAACGCTCCATTGATGCCCGTTCAAGACGCGTGGTGTACAGGATGCAGGTAGAGGTATTTCTTGATGAGGATAATTTGGCAGAGCCTGTGGTTTTTCACTATCAAAATGTCAGCCTCGGGTTGCCTGTAATTATCGTGGGCGCCGGACCAGCGGGCCTTTTCGCCGCGTTAAGATGCATCGAAAATGGCTTTAAGCCAATCGTACTGGAACGCGGGAAAGATGTTAAGCAACGCAGAAGAGATCTTGCCGCTATTAATAAGGAGGGCGTTGTTAATACCGAGTCCAACTATTGTTATGGCGAAGGTGGCGCAGGCACGTACTCCGACGGAAAATTATATACCCGATCTAATAAGCGTGGTGATATCAATAAGGTGCTGGCCATGTTTGTACAGCACGGCGCTTCAGAAGATATTCTCATAGATGCGCGACCGCATATTGGTACAAACAAGCTGCCCAATATTATAACCGCGATGAGGGAGACGATCCTTTCTGCAGGCGGAGAGGTGCAGTTTGGGAAAAAAGTAACCGATCTGCATGTTGCAGACGGAAGAATACGGGGCGTAGAAATCAATGGAGCGGAGTTATTGTCGGCCAACGCGGTAATTTTAGCTACAGGGCACTCCGCAAGGGATATATATGAGTTGCTTTTCAAAAAGGGAATCGCTGTAGAGCCCAAACCCTTTGCGCTCGGTGTGCGCATTGAACACCCGCAAAATGTTATTGATTCTGCACAATACCGCTGTGATATACGGAGTGAGTTTTTGCCTCCGGCATATTATAGCCTGGTGGAACAAGTGGGGGAACGGGGAGTGTTTTCATTTTGTATGTGCCCGGGCGGCATCATTGCACCTTGCGCGACCGATGAAAATGAGGTCGTCGTCAATGGCTGGTCGCCCTCCAAAAGGAATAATCCATTTGCCAACTCGGGCACGGTGGTTCAGGTCACATTGGACGACGTAGAGGGTGATCATCCATTAAAGATGATGCATTTTCAGGCAGAGATTGAGAGAAGGGCCTTTGAGGCCGGCGGCGGAGACCTGGTGGCCCCCGCCCAGCGCATGATTGATTTCGTTGAGGACCGGCTTTCGGCAACACTGCCGAAGAATTCCTACTTGCCCGGCACGAAGTCTTCGCGGCTTAAAGACATCCTTCCGGATTTTGTGGCCGGGAGTCTTCGTAAAGCGCTGCCTGTATTTGGACGTAAGATGAAAGGCTACTATACAAATGAGGCGATTATTGTTGGCGTAGAAAGCAGGACTTCTGCGCCAGTCCGCATTCCGCGTGATCAGACAAGTTTACAGCATCCGCAGGTAGCAGGCTTGTTTCCATGTGCCGAAGGCGCAGGCTACGCCGGCGGAATTGTGTCGGCCGCTATAGACGGAATAAATTGCGCCGATGCTGCTGCGCTCTTTTTAGGTAATGCGGGTAGCTAGTGAGCTGTTGGTCTGCCCGAAAACTCTTAGGTGATTCAGTTGTTAGGTAATTGGTTGTAAACACAAGATTTATTTAATAGTAAGGCTGTGAAAAAGACATTAATTATAGGAGCAACGCCAAATCCAAGCAGGTATGCCTATCTGGCGGCCGAAATGCTTTCAGGTAAGGGACATAAAATTGTAAACGTAGGGATTAAGCGCGGTGTAGTTTCGGGCGTAGAGATTGAGGAACCTCAGGAGATCCATCAGGATATACACACGATCACACTGTATGTTAACCCTCAGATGCAAAAAGGATACTACGACTATATCTTAAAGACAAATCCCAAAAGAGTGATCTTTAATCCGGGGACCGAAAACAGCGAACTCATAGCCTTGCTGAAAGAGCATGCCATAGAGCCGGTAGTTGCCTGCACGCTGGTGATGCTGTCTACTGGCCAGTACTGAGCCTCGGCTTTCTGATTTTTTACTGCAATATTCACGACTTCACGAAATCTGTCTTGGATGCTACCTGGTCTGTACCAGGTGGCTGGTAAGTCCGCTTTGGGAGTAGTGTGGGTGAGCCATGAGTCCGCGTTTTTTCAGGGAAAAGGCGGATGGCGGACTCACATGCTTCCAG